>NZ_JBSKBP010000057.1:0-25482 GCF_053714275.1 Mesorhizobium sp. Arg314
GTCTTGCCATGATCGACGTGGCCGATCGTGCCAATGTTCACATGCGGCTTGGTGCGCTCGAATTTACCTTTTGCCATGTGATCTCTCCATTCCTGCTTGCCCGTGCGGGCCTTGAATTAAGGTCTCGTGCAACCCGCTCGAGTTACGCGTATTTCTTCTGAACTTCCTGGGCGACAGCGGTCGGAACCGGCTCGTAGTGGTCGAACTGCATCGTGTACTGGGCGCGGCCCTGCGACATCGAACGCAGATTGTCGACGTACTTGAACATGTTGGCCAAAGGCACCATCGCGTTGATGACGACGGCAACGCCGCGCGCTTCCTGACCCTGGATCTGACCACGACGGCCGTTGAGGTCGCCGATGACGCCGCCGACATAGTCTTCCGGCGTCACGACCTCGACCTTCATGATCGGCTCCAGAAGCTGCACGCCGAGGCGCGGAGCGGCTTCCTTGAAGCAGGCGCGGGAGGCGATTTCGAACGCCAGCACCGAGGAGTCGACATCGTGGAAGGCCCCATCGATCAGCGTCGCCTTGACGCCGATCATCGGGAAGCCGGCGAACGGGCCGGAACCCATGACGCTGTTGATGCCCTTCTCGACGCCCGGGATGTATTCCTTCGGAACCGCACCGCCGACGATCTTGGACTCGAACACGAACTCTTCGCTCTCGGTGTTCGGCTCGAAGACGATCTTGACGCGAGCGAACTGGCCGGTACCGCCGGTCTGCTTCTTGTGCGTGTAATCCTGCTCGTGCGTGCGGGTGATCGTCTCGCGATAAGCCACCTGCGGCGCGCCGACATTGGCCTCCACCTTGAACTCGCGGCGCATGCGGTCGACGATGATGTCGAGATGCAGTTCGCCCATGCCGGCGATGATGGTCTGGCCGCTTTCCTCGTCGGTCTTGACGCGGAAGGACGGATCCTCGGCCGCCAGGCGATGCAGCGCGAGGCCCATCTTTTCCTGGTCGTTCTTGGTCTTCGGCTCGATGGCGATCTGGATGACCGGATCGGGGAATTCCATGCGCTCTAGGATGACCGGATGCAGCGGATCGCAGAGCGTATCCCCGGTGGTCGTGTCCTTGAGGCCCGCCAAGGCAACGATGTCGCCGGCGTAAGCTTCTTCGACGTCGGCGCGCGAGTTCGCATGCATCTGGAGCATGCGGCCAATGCGCTCCTTCTTGCCCTTCACGGTGTTGTCGACCGACACGCCCTTGGCGAGCTTGCCCGAATAGATGCGGGCAAAGGTCAGCGAGCCGACGAACGGGTCGTTCATGATCTTGAACGCCAGCATCGACAGTGGCTCGTTGTCATCGGCATGACGCTCGATCTCGGCGTCGGTCTTGGCGTCGACGCCCTTGATGGCCGGAACTTCGGCCGGCGACGGCAGGTAGTCGACGACTGCGTCGAGCAGCGGCTGCACGCCCTTGTTCTTGAAAGCCGAGCCGCAGAACATCGGGAAGAACTTCACCGCGATGGTGCCCTTGCGGATCAGCGCGCGGATTTCGTCATTCGACGGCATCTTGCCTTCGAGGTAGTTCTCGAGCGCGGTCTCGTCCATCTCGACGGCGGCTTCGATCATCTTCTCGCGGTACTGCTCGGCCTTGTCCTTGAGGTCGGCCGGGATCTCGACAACATCCCAAGCAGCGCCAAGGGTTTCATCGCGCCAGACGAGCGCGTTCATCTCGACGAGGTCGACAACGCCCTTGAACTCGGTCTCGGCGCCGATCGGCAGCTGCATGACGACGGCCTGCGCGCCGAGGCGCGAACCGATCATTTCCTCGGAGCGGTAGAAGTCGGCGCCGATCTTGTCCATCTTGTTGCAGAAGATCATGCGCGGCACGTGGTACTTGTCGGCCTGGCGCCACACGGTCTCGGTCTGCGGCTCCACGCCGGCGTTGGCGTCGAGCAGCGCGATGGCGCCGTCGAGCACGCGCAGCGAGCGCTCGACTTCGATGGTGAAGTCGACGTGTCCGGGAGTGTCGATGATATTGAAGCGGCGCATCTTGCCATCGCGACCCTTCCAGAAGGTCGTGGTCGCAGCCGAGGTGATGGTGATGCCGCGTTCCTGCTCCTGCTCCATCCAGTCCATGGTGGCGGCGCCGTCATGGACTTCGCCGATCTTGTGCGACTTGCCCGTGTAATACAGGACGCGCTCGGTCGTCGTCGTCTTGCCGGCGTCGATATGCGCCATGATACCGAAATTGCGGTAGTCTTCGATCTTGTATTCGCGGGCCATGGGAGGTGCCTCTCAGTCTCGTTCGCGCTTTACCAGCGGTAGTGCGCGAAGGCGCGGTTGGCTTCTGCCATCTTGTGGGTGTCTTCACGCTTCTTGACGGCCGTGCCGCGGTTGTTGGCTGCGTCCATCAGCTCGCCCGAAAGGCGGTCGACCATGGTGGTCTCGTTGCGGTTGCGCGCGGCGGCGATCAGCCAGCGGATGGCCAGCGCCTGACGGCGCTCGGGGCGCACATCGACCGGAACCTGGTAGGTGGCGCCGCCGACACGACGCGAGCGCACTTCCACATGCGGCGCGACATTGTCGAGCGCCTGGTGGAAGACGGTGACAGGCTCCTGCTTGGTCTTGGCCTGGACCTGGTCCAGCGCGCCGTAGACGATGGTCTCGGCAACCGACTTCTTGCCGTCATACATGACGGCGTTCATGAACTTGGTGACGATCAGATCGCCGAACTTGGGGTCCGGATTGATCTCACGCTTTTCTGCACTGTGACGACGGGACATGGGAAACCCTTACTTCGGACGCTTGGCGCCGTATTTCGAACGACGCTGCTTGCGGTTCTTCACACCCTGCGTGTCGAGCACGCCGCGGATGATGTGGTAGCGGACGCCCGGCAGATCCTTGACGCGGCCGCCGCGGATCATGACCACCGAGTGTTCCTGGAGGTTGTGGCCTTCGCCGGGGATGTAGCCGATCACCTCGAAACCGTTGGTCAGGCGAATCTTGGCCACCTTGCGCAGCGCCGAGTTCGGCTTCTTCGGCGTCGTGGTGTAGACGCGCGTGCAGACGCCCCGCTTCTGCGGGTTCTGCTGCATGGCCGGGACCTTGTTGCGCTTCACCGGCGCCAGGCGCGGCTTGCGGATCAGCTGGTTGACGGTAGGCATTAAACCCTCTTGTCTCTCAATTCCGTGTCTGCCCTGTCAGGGCCGCTCAAAGCGTCATTTCCATACGCGAATTCGGGCAAAACACCGCGTCTCGCGGTCCTGCCCGAACAAATTGCAGAGGAAGCGGAAGCCGCTTCATGCGCGCCGGAAATGTCTTTTCGCTCGTAAAACGAACCCTGTTTGAGACAAACTCCAAAGCGCGTCGCTTCGGAAAGGCTGGTCTCACATCGGCTCTGACGTGGCGGCTTCTACTCGTAAGGCCATTGCCCGTCAACCCCGGAACGGCAAATATTGCGGCCAATTCGGGGCTGGGCAGCCATGCGCAAAACGCATGTAATTTTCTTGCGTCTTTTTTCGAGAGCGAGGAAGAAAGTGACCGGCTTGCGGCTGTCTTCGACGCCGGCTTCGTGCCAAAAGGCGGCTTAGGCCGGGACAATCTCCCGGCAAACGAGGAATCAGCCCGTGAACGACAATGAAGAAAGGCCCGTCACCATCATCACCGGACGGGTCTGGCGCAAGAAAGGCGGCAAGCCGGAGGGCGTGCATGTGATGCTGGTAGCGCCCGACGATGATTCTGCCGTGCGCCGCGCGCTCGAATCGCTCGCCGCGGAAGGATTCGCGGAGGCCGAGCTCGACCAGATCGGCGACATGGAGGGCGAGCCCGACGAGGAGCCGCATCTGTCGGCCTATCAGGGCGCGCTCGAGGGCGAGGTCTCGATCGTCACCTTCGACGAGCCGCTCTGATACCGCGCGGCGCGACAGCCCTTCCCCTGTTCAACCGCAAACGCTCCCACCTAGAACAGTCACTCTTCCTTTTCCGGAGTTCCCATGACCAGCAGTCCTATCAAGCTCGGCATCGTCGGCGTGGGAAAGATCGTCCGCGACCAGCACCTGCCGGCGGTCGCCAAGGATGGCAATCATCAGCTTATCGCCGCCGCCAGCCGCCACGGCAAGGTCGACGGCATAGCGAACTATCCCGGCATAGAAGCGATGCTTGCGGCCGAACCTGGCCTCGAGGCGGTGTCGCTCTGCATGCCGCCGCAGTTCCGCTACGACGCCGCGCGCACCGCGCTGGAAGCGAAGAAGCACGTGTTCCTCGAAAAGCCGCCGGGCGCCACGGTCAGCGAGGTCGAGCACCTCAAGGCGCTTGCCGAAAAGAACGGCGTCTCGCTCTTTGCCAGCTGGCATTCGCGCTATGCGCCGGCGGTGGAGGCCGCGCGCGTTTTCCTCGCCTCGGCCAAGCTGAGTTCGGCCGCCATCAACTGGAAGGAAGACGTGCGCCGTTGGCATCCTAACCAGGAATGGATCTGGGAGCCGGGCGGCTTCGGCGTGTTCGATCCCGGCATCAACGCGCTGTCGATCGCCACCCACATCCTGCCGCCGATGTTCATCACCTCGGCCGTGCTTGATTTTCCCGGGAACCGCGCGGCACCGGTCGCGGCGCATGTCGCTTTCCGCACCTCGACCGGCTTGCCGGTGACAATGGATCTCGACTGGCTGCAGACCGGCCCGCAGAGTTGGGACATTGTCGCAGACACCGACAAGGGCAAGATGGTGCTGTCGGGCGGCGGCGCGAAGCTCGCCATCGACGGCAAGATCGTCCACGACGATCCGGAAGCCGAATATCCGATGCTTTACAAGCGCTTCGCGGAGATCGTTCGCGCAGGCGTTTCCGATGTCGATCTCGCCCCGCTGCAGCACGTCGCCGATGCATTCATGCTGGGCAAGCGCAACGTGGTCGAGGCGTTCTTCGATTAGGCTGTGGAGCGGCGAGCGGCGACGGTCGTCGCCTCATTCGACGAGCGCAATCGCAAACCCATCATAGCCCTTGGCGCCGACGGTCTGGATGGCGGTGCCGTCCAGCCGCTTGTCGCTGCCAATGAAGGAAAAGGCGGCGCGCGCGCCTTCGACATAGGCGTCACGCCCATCTTCCTTGAGCACCATGCCGTCGCGGATGACATTATCGCAGACGATGACCGTGCCTGAGCGCGACAGCTTCATCGCCCAGGCGAGATAGTTAGGGTTGTTCGGCTTGTCGGCATCAATGAAGATCAGGTCGAACGGACCGGCATTTTCGTTTCCCAGCGCCGCAAGCGACTGAAGCGCGGGACCGACCCGCAGGTCGATCTTGTCGGAAACCCCTGCCCGCTCGAAGTTCGAACGCGCGACCTTGGCGTGGTGCGGATCGAGCTCCAGCGTCACGATCTTGCCGTCCGCCGGCAATCCCCTTGCCATCCAGATGGTCGAGTAGCCGCCAAGCGTGCCGACCTCCAGCACCTTCTTCGCGCCCCGGATACGCACCAGCAACGACAGCAACTTGCCCTGCGCGGCCGAGACATCGATCGCCGGCAGGCCTTGGTCGCGGTTGGCCGCCAGCGTGGCGTCCAGCACGGGGTCCGCTTCGAAAAGAGAGGAAACGATGTAATCGTCGACAGCCGTCCAGGTCTTGCTGCTCATAGCTTTTCCTCGTTCGTGAAGTTAGATCAGGATGACGGCTAGTGGAGCCGTCATCCTGATCCAGTTTCTTTGTTGGAGTGATCTTTTCCGAAAACCGATGCCCACTTTTTGCTGCGCTGACCTTCGGTTCGGGATTATGCTCTGAAACGCGAAAAGGGGCCGCGTGGGCCCCTTTTCCTTTTCTCGTTTCATGCCGCTTACTGCGCGGCGTTGACCATGTCGGTCAGCATCGGCTCGGCGACCTCGACACCGGAGGCCTTGCGGCGCTCGTCGATGATGAGTTCGTCGCGCGAGGTGGCGATGCGCCGGATCTGGCTCATCGTGCCGCCGGTGCCGGCCGGGATCAGACGGCCGACGATGACGTTTTCCTTCAGGCCCTGCAGCATGTCGGTCTTGCCGGCGACCGCCGCCTCGGTAAGCACCCTGGTCGTCTCCTGGAAGGAGGCGGCCGAGATGAAGGACGGCGTCTGCAGCGAGGCCTTGGTGATGCCCAAGAGCACCGGCTGGCCTTCGGCCGGCTTCTTGCCGTCCTCGACCAGGCGATCGTTGACCTCTTCCAGTTCGATCACGTCGACATGGTCGCCCGGAATGTAGGTCGAGTCGCCCTGGACGGTGATCTCGACCTTCTGCAGCATCTGGCGAACGATCACCTCGATGTGCTTGTCGTTGATCGACACGCCCTGCAGACGGTAGACTTCCTGGATTTCGTTGACGAGGTAGGAGGCGAGCGCCTCCACGCCCTTGATCGCCAGGATGTCGTGCGGCGCCGGGTTGCCGTCGAGGATGTAGTCGCCCTTCTCGATGACGTCGCCGTCCTGGAGATGGAACGGCTTGCCCTTCGGGATCAGATACTCGACAGGCTCGAGCGTCGAGTCATGCGGCTCGATGATGATGCGGCGCTTGTTCTTGTAGTCGCGGCCGAAGCGGATCGTGCCATCGATCTCGGCGATGATGGCGTGATCCTTCGGACGGCGAGCCTCGAACAGTTCCGCAACACGCGGCAGACCACCGGTGATGTCCTTGGTCTTGGCGCTTTCCATCGGGATACGCGCAAGCACGTCGCCCGGACGGACATGCGCGCCCGGTTCGACCGAGAGGATTGCCTCGACCGAGAGCAGGAATCGTGCATCGCCGCCCTTCGACAGCTTACCGACCTTGCCCTTGGCGTCCTGGATGACGATCGAGGGCTTCAGGTCGCTGCCGCGCGGCGTCGAACGCCAGTCGATGACCTCACGCTTGGTGATGCCGGTCGACTCGTCGGCCGTCTCCTGAACGGAGATGCCGTCGACGAGATCCTCGAACGCCACCCTGCCCTCGATTTCGGTGAGGATCGGGCGGGTATAGGGATCCCACTCGGCGATACGCTGGCCGCGCTTCACCTTGTCGCCATCGTCCACGAAGATACGCGAGCCATAGGCGACGCGGTGCGTGGCGCGCTCCTTGCCGGTCTCATCGAGGATGAGCACCGCCATGTTGCGGCCCATGACCATCTGCTGGCCTTCCGAGTTGCGCACCACGTTGCGGTTGCGGATCTGCACCTTGCCCTCATAGGAGGCTTCAAGGAACGAGGAATCCACCACCTGCGCCGTGCCGCCCATGTGGAAGGTACGCATGGTGAGCTGGGTGCCCGGCTCGCCGATCGACTGCGCCGCGATGACGCCGACGGCCTCGCCCTGGTTGACGGGGGTGCCGCGAGCCAGATCACGTCCGTAGCAGACGGCGCACACGCCGGTCCTGACCTCGCAGGTCAGCGCCGAGCGAATACGGATCGACTGCACGCCGGCCTTTTCGATCTGCTCCACATCGCGCTCGTCCATCAGCTTGCCGGCCTTGACCAGCAGGTCGCCGCTGACCGGATGGTTGATATCGTCGAGCGCGGTGCGGCCCAGCACGCGCTGGCCGACCGAGGCAACGACCTGACCGGCATCGACGATCGGCTGCATGGTGAGGCCCTTGTCGGTGCCGCAATCCACGGAGTTGACGATGCAGTCCTGCGCGACGTCGACGAGACGACGGGTGAGGTAACCCGAGTTCGCCGTCTTCAAGGCGGTGTCGGCCAGACCCTTGCGGGCGCCGTGGGTCGAGTTGAAGTACTCGAGCACGGTGAGGCCTTCCTTGAAGTTCGAGATGATCGGCGTCTCGATGATTTCACCCGAGGGCTTGGCCATCAGGCCGCGCATGCCGGCGAGCTGACGCATCTGGGTGGGCGAACCGCGCGCACCCGAATGCGACATCATGTAGATCGAGTTCATCGGCTTCTGACGGCCGTTGTCCTCGAACTCCACCGCCTTGATGCGCGCCATCATCTCGTCGGCGACCTTTTCCGAGCACTTGGCCCAGGCGTCGACGACCTTGTTGTACTTCTCGCCCTGCGTGATCAGGCCGTCATTGTACTGCTGCTCGTATTCCTTGGCCAAAGCCTCGGTGTCTGAGACCAGCTTCAGCTTGGTATCCGGGATCAGCATGTCGTCCTTGCCGAACGAAATGCCGGCACGGCAGGCATGGGCGAAGCCGAGCGCCATGATGCGGTCGCAGAAGATGACCGTCTCTTTCTGACCGCAGTGGCGGTAGACGGTGTCGATCATCTTGGAGATGTTCTTCTTGGTCATCTCCTGGTTGGCGGTCTCATACGGCACGTTGACGTTCTTCGGCAGAAGCTCGCCGATGATCATGCGGCCAGGCGTGGTGTCGTAGATCTTCGACACGACGTTGCCATCGGCGTCGACGGTGCGGAAGCGGCCCTTGATCTTGGCGTGCAGCGTCACGGCCTTGGTCTCCAGCGCATGCTGGAGCTCGCCCATGTCGGCAAACACCATGCCTTCGCCCGGCTCGTTCTGGTTGACGATCGAGAGGTAGTAGAGACCGAGAACCATGTCCTGCGACGGCACGATGATCGGCGCGCCGGAGGCCGGGTGCAAGATGTTGTTGGTCGACATCATCAGCACGCGGGCTTCGAGCTGCGCTTCCAGCGACAGCGGCACGTGGACCGCCATCTGGTCGCCGTCGAAGTCGGCGTTGAAGGCGGTGCAGACCAGCGGATGCAGCTGGATCGCCTTGCCTTCGATCAGGATCGGCTCGAACGCCTGGATGCCGAGGCGGTGCAGCGTCGGCGCGCGGTTCAAGAGCACCGGATGCTCGCGGATGACCTCGTCAAGGATATCCCAGACTTCCGGACGCTCCTTCTCGACCAGCTTCTTGGCCTGCTTGACGGTCGAGGAGAAACCCTTGGCGTCGAGGCGGGCATAGATGAAGGGCTTGAAGAGCTCGAGCGCCATCTTCTTCGGCAGGCCGCACTGATGCAGCTTGAGCTCCGGACCGGTCACGATGACCGAGCGGCCGGAATAGTCGACGCGCTTGCCGAGCAGGTTCTGGCGGAACCGGCCCTGCTTGCCCTTCAACATATCGGACAGCGACTTCAGCGGACGCTTGTTGGCGCCGGTGATGACGCGGCCGCGACGGCCGTTGTCGAACAGCGCATCGACGGCTTCCTGCAGCATGCGCTTTTCGTTGCGCACGATGATGCCGGGGGCGCGCAGCTCGATCAGCCGCTTCAGGCGGTTGTTGCGGTTGATGACGCGGCGGTAGAGGTCGTTGAGATCGGACGTGGCGAAACGGCCGCCGTCCAGCGGGACAAGCGGGCGCAGGTCCGGCGGGATCACCGGAACCACCTTCATGATCATCCATTCCGGACGATTGCCGGATTCCATGAAGTTTTCCACGACCTTGAGCCGCTTCAGGTACTTCTTCTGCTTGAGCTCGGACGTGGTCGAAGCCAGCTCCGAACGCAGGTCGCCGGCGATCTTCTCCAGGTCCATGCCTGCAAGCAGGTCATGGATGGCCTCGGCGCCGATCATGGCGGTGAAGCTATCCTCGCCATACTCGTCGACGGCAAGCATGTACTCTTCCTCGCTGAGGAGCTGGTTCTCCTTCAGCGCGGTGAGGCCGGGCTCGGTGACGATGTAGTTCTCGAAGTAGAGCACGCGCTCGATGTCCTTGAGCGTCATGTCGAGCAGCGTGCCGATGCGCGAGGGCAGCGACTTCAGGAACCAGATATGGGCGACGGGAGCGGCGAGCTCGATATGGCCCATGCGCTCGCGGCGAACGCGCGACAGCGTGACTTCGACGCCGCACTTTTCGCAGATGACGCCCTTGTACTTCATGCGCTTGTACTTGCCGCACAGGCACTCATAGTCCTTGATCGGGCCAAAAATGCGCGCGCAGAACAGGCCGTCACGCTCCGGCTTGAAGGTGCGGTAGTTGATGGTCTCCGGCTTCTTGATCTCGCCGAACGACCAGGACAGAATCTTCTCTGGGCTGGCAAGCGAGATCCGGATGGAATCGAACACCTGCGCAGGCGCCTGCGGGTTGAAGAGATTCATGACCTCTTGGTTCATGCCGTTCTCCTTTTCGGGGTCCTCGATAACCCCTTGCATCGATCGCGGACGAAATGTCCGCAGACTGGCCGGTCAAACCGGCCGAAAGGTTTGAAGGGCGCGCCGCGTCTTAGAGCGGCGCGCCATTGCCTTATTCGGCAGCGTCGGGCAGGCGCGTCTGGTTCTCTTCAACCTGGGTATTCTCCAGCTCCACATTGAGACCCAGCGAGCGCATCTCCTTGACGAGAACGTTGAAGCTCTCCGGGATGCCCGCCTCGAACGTGTCGTCGCCGCGCACGATCGCCTCGTAGACCTTGGTACGGCCGGCGACGTCGTCCGACTTCACCGTCAGCATTTCCTGCAGCGTGTAGGCGGCGCCGTAGGCTTCGAGCGCCCAGACCTCCATTTCGCCGAAGCGCTGGCCGCCGAACTGCGCCTTGCCGCCCAGCGGCTGCTGGGTAACGAGCGAGTACGGACCGATCGAACGCGCGTGGATCTTGTCGTCCACCAGGTGATGCAGCTTGAGCATATAGATATAGCCCATCGTCACCTTGCGATCGAACGGCTCGCCGGTGCGGCCGTCATAAAGCTGCGACTGACCGCTGGTGTGCAGGCCAGCCTGCTCCAGCATGGTGTTGATGTCGGCTTCATGGGCGCCGTCGAACACCGGGGTCGCAATCGAGACGCCGCGGCGCATCTGTTCGCTCAGGCGAACGATGCTCTCGTCGTCGTAGCTGCGCACCGGCTCGTTACGGTCATTGGCAGGCATGAAGCTTTCGAGCGTCTTGCGCAGCGGCTTGATGTCGCCGCCCGCCTTGTACGCGTCGATCAGCTCGCCGATCTTCCTGCCCATGCCGGCGCAAGCCCAGCCCAGATGCGTTTCCAGGATCTGGCCGACATTCATGCGGCTCGGCACACCCAGCGGGTTGAGCACGATATCGGCATGCGTGCCGTCCTCGAGGAAAGGCATGTCCTCGACCGGAACGATGCGCGACACGACACCCTTGTTGCCGTGACGGCCGGCCATCTTGTCGCCCGGCTGCATCTTGCGCTTCACCGCCACGAAGACCTTGACCATCTTCATGACGCCCGGAGGCATTTCGTCGCCGCGCTGCACCTTCTCGACCTTGTCCATGAAGCGCTGCTCGAGCGCCTTCTTGGACTCGTCATACTGGCCGCGCAGGGCCTCGAGCTCACTCTGGAGCTTTTCGTTCTCCACGGCGAACTGCCACCACTGCGAACGCGGATACTCGTCGAGCGTGTCCTTCGACAGCTTCGAGCCCTTCTTGAAGCCCTTCGGTCCGGCAATCGCCTCCTTGCCGACCAGCACGTCGGAAAGACGCGCATAGACGTTGCGGTCGAGGATCGCCTGTTCGTCGTCGCGGTCCTTGGCCAGACGCTCGATCTCCTCGCGCTCGATCGCCATGGCGCGCTCGTCCTTCTCCACGCCGTGGCGGTTGAAGACGCGCACTTCGACGACCGTGCCGAAGGTGCCCGGAGGCATGCGCATGGAGGTATCGCGGACATCCGAGGCCTTCTCGCCGAAGATGGCGCGCAGAAGCTTTTCCTCCGGCGTCATCGGGCTTTCGCCCTTCGGCGTGATCTTGCCGACCAGGATGTCGCCCGGCTGCACTTCAGCACCGATATAGACGATGCCGGCTTCGTCGAGGTTCTTCAGCGCCTCTTCCGAAACGTTCGGGATGTCGCGCGTAATTTCCTCCGGCCCGAGCTTGGTGTCGCGCGCCATGACCTCGAACTCCTCGATGTGGATCGAGGTGAAGACGTCGTCGGCCACGATGCGCTCGGAGAGCAGGATCGAGTCCTCGTAGTTGTAGCCGTTCCACGGCATGAACGCGACGAGCACGTTGCGGCCGAGCGCCAGATCGCCGAGCTCGGTCGACGGACCGTCGGCAATGATGTCGCCCTTGTTGACGCGGTCGCCCATGCGCACCAGCGGACGCTGGTTGATGCAGGTGTTCTGGTTCGAACGCTGGAACTTCATCAGCCGGTAGATATCGACGCCGGACTTGCCGGGATCGAGATCTTCCGTGGCGCGGATGACGATACGGGTGGCGTCCACCTGATCGACCACGCCGCCGCGGCGGGCGCCGATGGCCGCGCCCGAGTCACGGGCGACGACCGGCTCCATGCCGGTGCCGACGAACGGAGCCTCGGCGCGCACCAGCGGCACGGCCTGACGCTGCATGTTCGAGCCCATCAGCGCGCGGTTGGCGTCGTCGTTCTCGAGGAACGGGATGAGCGCCGCCGCAACAGACACCATCTGCTTCGGCGACACGTCCATCAGGTCGACGTTTTCACGCGGCGCCATCATCACTTCGCCGGCATTACGGCAAATGACGAACTCGTCGACAAAGCCGCCATTCTTGTCGAGCTCGGCGTTGGCCTGCGCGACATAGTGCTTGGCCTCTTCCATCGCCGACAAATAGACGACCTCGTTGGTCAGCTTGCCGCCCACGATCTTGCGGTACGGGCTTTCGATGAAGCCGTACTTGTTGACGCGCGCGAAAGTGGCGAGCGAGTTGATCAGGCCGATATTCGGGCCTTCCGGCGTCTCGATCGGGCAGATGCGGCCGTAATGCGTCGGGTGCACGTCGCGCACCTCGAAGCCGGCGCGCTCGCGGGTCAGACCGCCCGGTCCAAGCGCCGACAGGCGACGCTTGTGGGTGATCTCCGACAGCGGGTTGGTCTGGTCCATGAACTGGGACAGCTGCGAGGAGCCGAAGAACTCGCGCACGGCGGCTGCCGCCGGCTTGGCGTTGATCAGGTCCTGCGGCATGACCGTGTCGATCTCGATCGAGGACATGCGTTCCTTGATCGCGCGCTCCATGCGCAGCAGGCCGACGCGGTACTGGTTCTCCATGAGCTCGCCGACCGAGCGCACGCGGCGGTTGCCGAGATTGTCGATGTCGTCGATCTCGCCCTTGCCGTCGCGCAGCTCGACCAGCGTCTTGACCACGGCCAGGATGTCTTCCTTGCGCAGCACGCGCACGGTGTCCTCGGCCTTGAGCTCGAGGCGCATGTTCATCTTGACGCGGCCGACGGCCGACAGATCGTAGCGCTCGCTGTCGAAGAACAGCGAGTTGAACATGGCTTCGGCGGTTTCCAGCGTCGGCGGCTCGCCCGGGCGCATGACACGGTAGATGTCGAACAGCGCGTCCTGGCGGCTCTCGTTCTTGTCGACGTTGAGCGTGTTGCGGATATAGGCGCCGACATTGACATGGTCGATGTCCAGAATCTGGATCTCGTCCTCGCCGGTGCCGAGCAGCACCTTCAGCGTCTTGTCGTCGATCTCGTCGCCTGCCTCGAGGAATATCTCGCCGGTGGCGTAGTTGACGATGTCCTCGGCGAGGTAGTTGCCGAGCAGATCCTCGTCGGTCGCCTTGATGGCCTTGAGACCCTTCTCGCCAAGCTGGCGGGCCTGGCGGGCGGTGATCTTCTTGCCTTGCTCGACGACGATTTCGCCGGTGTCGGCATCAACCAGATCGCCGACTGCCTTGAGGCCGCGGAAGCGCTCGACGTTGAACGGAATGCGCCAGTGGTCGCCGGCGCGCTTGTAGGTGACCTTGTTGTAGAAGGTCGACAGGATCTCTTCGCCGTCCATGCCGAGCGCCATCAACAGCGACGTCACCGGAATCTTGCGGCGACGGTCGATGCGGGCGTGCACGACGTCCTTGGAATCGAACTCGATGTCGAGCCACGAGCCGCGGTACGGGATGACGCGTGCGGCGAACAGAAGCTTGCCCGACGAGTGCGACTTGCCCTTGTCATGGTCGAAGAAGACGCCCGGCGAACGGTGCATCTGGGAGACGATGACGCGCTCGGTGCCGTTGACGATGAAGGTGCCGTTCGACGTCATGAGCGGCATGTCGCCCATATAGACGTCCTGCTCCTTGATGTCCTTGATCGACTTCGCGCCGGTATCCTCGTCGATATCGAACACGATGAGGCGCAGCGTCACCTTGAGCGGCGCGGCATAAGTCAGGTCGCGCTGACGGCACTCGTCAACGTCGAATTTCGGTGCCTCGAACTCATACTTCACGAACTCCAGCATAGAGGAGGCGGAAAAGTCGGAGATCGGGAAGACCGACTTGAAAACAGCCTGCAGCCCTTCGTCCGGACGGCCGCCCTTGGGCTCGTCCACCATCAGGAACTGGTCATAGGATGCCTTCTGAACCTCGATGAGGTTCGGCATCTCCGCAACTTCCGGGATCTTTCCGAAGAACTTGCGTACGCGTCTGCGGCCATTGAAAGTCTGGGTCTGGGCCATCGTCGCTCCTTAGCTCTGAACTCGGGGCGAACCTCGCCGTGGTTCGCCTTGCATGCCGAGCCACCTGGGCGGCGGCTCTCTGTCTGTTCTCCGGCTGCCCTTGCCAATTGCGTGGCGGCTGCCGGCTAAAACGGGACAAAACCCGTTTCCTGAGGGCCGGTCCGCGGCCCTCAGGAAAGAGGTTCTCGTCTGTTCTCGCGCTACGCGTTCTCCCCTGCACGGCAAGGGAGTGGCGGACGGCGCGAGGCCGCCCGCCGCTTGATACGCCTTACTTCAGCTCGACCTTGGCGCCAGCTGCTTCCAGCTGAGCCTTGAACTTGTCGGCGTCAGCCTTGGAAACGCCTTCCTTGACCGGCTTCGGAGCCGCTTCGACCAGGTCCTTGGCTTCCTTGAGGCCAAGGCCGGTGATGGCGCGGACTTCCTTGATGACGTTGATCTTCTGGGCGCCGGCGTCGGCGAGAACGACGTCGAATTCCGTCTTCTCTTCAACCGGAGCAGCAGCAGCGGCACCAGCGCCGCCAGCAGCGGCGACCGCCACCGGAGCAGCAGCCGAAACGCCCCACTTCTCTTCCAGGAGCTTCGACAGCTCGGCCGCCTCGAGGACGGTCAGCTTCGAAAGGTCGTCTACGATCTTTGCCAGATCAGCCATTGTTGTATTCCTTTACTTGGTTCGAACGTGTGTTGTTGACAGCGAGGAACGGCCTCATGCCGCCTCGTCCTTCCGGGCGTAAGCGCCGATGACACGCGCGACCGAAGCCGCGGGCGCATTGACGATCTGGGCAATCCGGGTTGCCGGCGTGGCGATCATGCCAACCAGCCTGGCGCGCAGCTCGTCGAGCGACGGAAGTGTGGCGAGTGCCTTCACACCGTCGGCGTTGAGCGAGGTCGAGCCCATCGCGCCGCCGAGAATGATCAACTTGTCATTCCCCTTGGCGAAATCGGACGTGACCTTCGGCGCCGCAACCGGATCCTCCGAATAAGCGACCAGCGTCTGTCCCTTGAACAGATCGATGATCGATGCGGAGTCCGTGCCCTGAAGAGCGATCTTGGCGAGACGGTTCTTCGCGACTTTGACGGTGCCACCGGCAGCGCGCATTTTCGACCGAAGGTCGTTCATTTGCGCCACGGTGATACCGGCGTAGTGGGCCACGACGACTGAACCCGCGTTTCCGAACGCTTCGTTCAGGCCCGTGACGAGTTCGCGCTTTTCCGCTCTGTCCACTGCCTATCTCCAGTTGACCCCTGCCTCATTTCCGAGGTCAGAAGTCGGGTTGCCTTTTGCCGGCCGGGCCATCCAAATCCTGGATCTCCCGAACGGCGCTCGAGGATCCTGCCCCCTTTCGCCACATCGACGGCCAAGCCGGCGATGCGCTGACAAAAGGCAAACACGGTTCGAACCTTTCATTGGAGCTTTCCGCTCCTTTGTTGGGTCTTCACCCGTCTCATGCAGGCCCACATGAATTAAGGCTTTTGGGCCGCCTGCAATCTCGGACAGGATATCCGGAAACCTTTCGGCTTCCGGGTACCGGGCCGCCGACGGATCGGCGGCCCGGAATTCTTTTGCGATCGGCGTTGGCCGACCGGATGACACTTACGACGCGGCGAGCGTCGCGAGGTCGAGCTTGAGGCCCGGGCCCATCGTCGAGGTGACGGACACCTTCTTGACGTAGTTGCCCTTGGCGCCGGTCGGCTTGGCCTTGTTCACCGCGTCGGCGAAGGCCCGCACATTCTCTTCCAGCGCCTTGACGTCGAACGAGACCTTGCCGACGCCGGCCTGGACAATGCCGGCCTTCTCGACGCGGAACTCGACGGCGCCGCCCTTCGAAGCCTTGACGGCCGCGGCCACATCGGTGGTCACGGTGCCGACCTTCGGGTTCGGCATCATGCCGCGCGGGCCGAGCACCTTACCCAGACGGCCGACCAGCGGCATCATGTCCGGGGTGGCGATGCAGCGATCGAAATCGATCGTGCCCTTCTGGACGATGTCGACCAGGTCCTCGGCGCCAACGATATCGGCGCCGGCGGCCTTGGCTTCCTCGGCCTTGTCGCCACGGGCGAACACGGCGACACGCACGGAGCGGCCGGTGCCGTTCGGCAGGTTGACCACGCCGCGGACCATCTGGTCGGCATGACGCGGATCGACGCCGAGATTCATCGAGATCTCGACGGTCTCGTCGAACTTCACCTTGGACCGGTCCTTGAGCAGCTGCAGCGCTTCGGAGAGCGCATAAGCCTTGTTCGGATCGATGCCTTCGCGGCTCTTGGCAACACGCTTTGCAATCTTTGCCATGATCTTAGCCCACCACTTCCAGGCCCATCGAGCGGGCGGAGCCCTCGACCATGCGCATGGCCGCCTCGACGTCGTTTGCGTTCAGGTCCTTCATCTTCTGCTCGGCGATCGCGCGCACCTTGTCGCGGCTGATCGTGCCGACCTTGGTCTTGCCCGGCTCCTTGGAGCCCGACTTCAGGTTGGCGGCCTTCTTCAGGAAGTAGCTCACCGGCGGCGTCTTCATGACGAAGGTGAACGACTTGTCCTGGTAGTAGGTGATGACGACCGGGATCGGCGATCCCTTCTCGAGCTCCTGGGTCTGCGCGTTGAACGCCTTGCAGAATTCCATGATGTTGATGCCGCGCTGACCAAGCGCCGGGCCGATCGGGGGCGACGGCGTGGCCGAGCCCGCGGCAACCTGGAGCTTGAGCTGGCCTGCAACTTTCTTAGCCATCTCTATTCCTGCCTTTTCTCATGCCGGCCCCACGATCTGGGAACACCGGCGGTTGCAGTCTGGTGGTGCGGTTCCGACGGCCGGCTGTGCCGCCTTCGCCTCCCACCCGCTCATGCGGCGCTTCAAGCAACCGCTCCTGACACCTGTCGGCGCAGGGTTTTCCGGATCAGCCCTTTTCGACTTGTCCGAATTCCAGATCGACAGGCACGGCGCGCCCGAAGATCGAAACTTCCACCTTGAGGCGGGCACGCTCCTCGTCCACCTCCTGGACGACGCCGTTGAACGACGCGAACGGACCATCCGAAACGCGGATCGCCTCGCCGATCTCGAAGGTGACCGAGGGCTTCGGCCGCTCGACGCCTTCCTGGACCTGGTTCAGGATGCGCTGCGCCTCTGCCTCGGTGATCGGCACCGGCTTGGAGTCCCCCAGGAAGCCAGTGACCTTCGGCGTGTTCTTGACCAGCGAGAAGACAGCGTCGGTCAGGTTGGCCTTCAGAAGCACATAGCCCGGGAAGAACTTGCGCTCGGCATCAACCTTGCGGCCACGGCGGATCTCGACGACCTTCTCGGTCGGGACCACGATCTGCTCGATCTCGCCGGACAGGCCCTTCTGCTTGGCCTTGTTCTCAATATCCTCGGCGACCTTCTTCTCGAAGTTCGAATAGGCGTGGACGATATACCAGCGCGCAGTCATTTCACGACCTCTCCGTAATCGCCGAATTAATGCCCGAGGCCCAGAATCTTCTCGATCGCATAGCCCATGGCTATGTCGGCGGTGAAGAAAAAGATCATCGCGATGACCGCGAACACGAGCACCATCACCGTCGAGATCATGGTTTCGCGCCGCGAAGGCCATGTCACCTTGGCCGTCTCCGCGCGAACCTGCTGGAGAAAGGTGAAGGGGTTGGTGGTTTTCGAAGCCATGTGCCGCCTGTTTTCAAGACCCGTTGGCCGGGCCTCCTGGATGATCCCGCTGGCCGGGACGTACCGCCTGGGCTCTGTGCGGCGCCGAATCAGCACCACCATTGCACCCACGCAAATCAGACGCGTAAAGCCGGCTTCCCAGCTCCACGCGTCGCGTGTCTGTTCCGTCTACATAAAACCGATTCTCAATCCACGCAAGTGGCAAGCGTCCGCTTTATGTTCTAACGCCGCCTCGGAACCATCCAGTCGTCCCGTCCCGGCTATGCGGGGGCTTATGCCCTAATTCACGCCATATGGCAAGCCGCCCGGCGATTTTCAAATACCGGGCTGGGTTTTGCGTCATGTGGACGCGGCCAGGCGGCATCGCCGCGCATCGCTTGGCATCCATGCCTGTGGCATGCTTTCTTGGAGCGATGACCGAGCCGACGCAAGAACAGGTTGAGCAGCTTACCATTGCCTTCGAGCGCTTCACGCGCCGGTTCAAGGTAGCCGAAGCCGTGGCGGCGGCGGAGAACGCACTTAACGCGCTCGACGCTCAAACGCTGGTCTTCATCTGCGACAATGCCGGATGCGGGGCGGCGGACGTCGCCCGCTATCTCGATGTCGCGCCGACGACCATGTCCTCGGCCATCGACAGGCTTGTGCGCAAGGGACTGGTCGAGCGCCGCAGGCCGGAAGAGAACCGCCGGACGGTAGCCCTCACCGCCACGGCAAAGGGCGTGCAGGTGGTCGGCGATCAAAAAGCCGGCTACCGCAACGCCTGCATAGCGATGCTCAGGTCGCTCGACGCGAGCGAACAACAGGAATTGATCCGACTTACCGAGAAAATCGCAGATACGAAAGTTGAATAGTACGAATTTCGTACTATTATGATGGTAGGCTCGCCGGCTTTCCGCTGCCGGTCCTGAATGGAGACGCCTGTGACCATCATGATCAACGGATCCGATTATCCCGTTCCAGACGATGCGCGCGTGTCGCTGCTCGACATGTTGCGCGAACGGCTTGGCCTAACCGGCACGAAGCTCGGTTGCAACCAGGGTGCCTGCGGCGCCTGCACCGTGTTGCTGGACGGCGAGCGGGTGCTGTCCTGCCTCACGCTCGCGGCGCAGGCCGAGGGGCGCGATGTTCGCACGATCGAAGGGCTGCAGGGACCAGACGGTGGCCTTCACCCCCTGCAACAGGCTTTCATCGAGCATGACGGCCTCCAGTGCGGCTATTGCACTCCGGGCCAGATCTGCTCGGCGATCGCCATGGCGCGGGAGTTGCGGCGCGGCGATCCAAGTCACGTGACTGCCGATCTCGCCGCAGGCCCGGTCCGGCCGACCCGCGAGGAAATCCGTGAGCGCATGAGCGGCAATCTGTGCCGTTGCGGAGCGCATAACGGCATTGTCGAAGCGATCGAGGAAATGCTTGCTGGAGAGCCGGCATGACGCCCTTTGCATTTCGTATCGCACGCGATCGTGCGGAAGCCCTGTCGCTTGGCGCTGCCGGCGGCGCGCGGTTCATCGGCGGGGGTACCAACCTCGTCGATCTGCTCAGGCAGAATGTCGAGTCTGCTTCCGAACTGGTCGATGTCAGCCGCCTCGCCGCCGACATTCAGGAGGCCGCTGGCGGCGCGCTGCTCATCGGCGCATCGATGAAGAACAGCGTTTTAGCCGCGCAGCCGCTGATCCGCGCACGCTATCCGATGCTGTCGCGCGCGCTGCTCGCCGGTGCCTCGGCGCAGATCCGCAACATGGCGACGGTCGGCGGCAACATCATGCAGCGGACGCGCTGCGCCTACTTCTACGATGTGGACGGAGCGCGATGTAACAAGCGGCAGCCCGGTGGTGGCTGTGACGCGATCGGCGGGTTCAACCGCTACCACGCCATTCTGGGTGCGTCGAACGACTGCGTGGCGACCCATCCCTCGGACATGTGCGTGGCGCTTGCCGCGCTCTCGGCGGTGGTGCATCTCGCCGGCCCCGCTGGTGAGCGAACGGTGCCGCTCGCCGAGTTCCACGCCTTGCCCGGCGCCAGTCCACAAATCGAGACTGTCTTGCAGCCCGGGGAGATGATCACCGCGGTAGAGCTTCCGCCCGCGACCCCCGCAATGGCGAATTCCGAGTATCGCAAGGTCCGCGACCGTTCGAGCTATGCATTCGCCCTGGTTTCCGTGGCGGCTGGCCTGGACGTGGTCGAGGGCAAGGTCGCCGAGGTTCGGATCGCGCTTGGCGGCGTGGCCGCAAAGCCATGGCGCGCCACGCGTGCGGAGGTTGCGCTTCGCGGATTGCCGGCAACGCGGGCAAACTTCCACGCCGCGGCAGAAGAGGAACTGGCCGAGGCGCGGCCGCTCGAAGGCAATGCGTTCAAGATCGGCCTGGCGCAGCGCACGATCGCCGCCGTCCTTGAATCGCTGGCAGGAGACCCCGCATGAGCAAGCTGCAGAATGCCCTCGTCGGCGGAGTCCGCACGGTGCTGGGCCGCGTCCCCGCAAGCTGGCTGCCCGGCGGCACGCCGGATCCGATCATCCAGAAGCGCGCGACGCTGGGAACCCAGCAGCCGCGGATAGACGGTCCGGACAAGGTGCGCGGCGCGGCCCGCTTCGCCGCCGAAGTGACGATGGAGAACCTGCTCCATGCCGCCTTTGTCCATTCCACCATCGCGCGCGGCAAGATCGTCGAGCTCGATGTTTCCGCCGCCGAAGCCGCTCCGGGGGTCGCGCTGGTGATGACATATCGCAACGCGCCGAAGATGTCGGTGCCTCCCGCGATCGGCATCACCAATCTAAAGGCGGCAGGCAACCATACGCTTCCGGTGATGCAGGACGCCGAAATCCGGTGGAACGGACAGGCGGTGGCCGTCATCCTGGCCGAAACCCGCGAACAGGCCGAACATGCCGCCACGCTGGTCCGGATTCGTTACGATGCCCAGCCGTCACGCACGCGGTTCGAGGACGGCAAGAAAGTTGCAAGCACGCCGGACTCGATCCTGATCGAACGGAACCGGGTCGACAAGGGAAACGCCAGAAAGAAGCTGGCCGAAGCGGCGTACAAGGTGGATGCGGTCTACAGGACGCCGTGGCAGAGCCACAATCCGATCGAACCGCACGCCGCTACGATCGCCTGGCAGGACGGACGGCTGATCGTTCACGACACGACGCAGATGATCCACGCCACGGCGGGGTCCCTGGCGAAGGTGTTCGGGCTGAAAGAGGCGGATGTCTTCGTCAGTTCACCCTTCGTCGGCGGTGGCTTCGGCGCAAAGGGAATGTGGGATCATCAGATCGTTGGCGCCGCCGCGGCGAAGCTCGCCGGGCGACCGGTGCGCGTCAGGCTTTCGCGGGCGAGCATGCACCGCCTTGTCGGCGGTCGCACCCAGACCGAGCAGCGCGTCGCTCTGGGGGCCGGTGCCGATGGAAAGCTCACCGCCCTGTTGCACCATGGTTATGCTACCAAGCCGAAGCACAGCATATGCGACGAAGGCTTCAGCCTCACCGGGCGATCGCTCTATGCGTCCGGAAGCTTCGACATCGTTCAGCACCATGTCGATCTCGACCTCGTGGCCAACTCTTTCATGCGTGCTCCCGGAGAGGCTCCGGGAACTTTCGCGATCGAATGCGCGATGGACGAACTCGCCCATGAGCTCGGGATGGACCCGGTCGAGTTGCGGCGCCGCAACGTCGCTTCCTGCGATCCGATCAGCGGCGCTCCCCATTCGCAGAGCGCCGTGATGACCGCGTACGACATGGGTGCCGAGCGCATTGGTTGGGCGCTGCGCGCCCCCGCGCCTCGCGCACGGCGCCAAGGGGAATGGCTGATCGGCATGGGCTGCGCGGGCGGAACCTTCCCTTTCGCCCGCATGCCCGGCACGTCCGCGCGCATCACCCTCGACGCTGGCGGTCGCGCGCATGTCGCAAGTGCCGCGCAAGAGATGGGAATGGGGACCGCGACCGTGCAACGCCAGCACGCCGCGGACCGGCTCGGCCTGCCGCTCGACAGCGTCTCGGTGACCATCGGCGACTCCTGCCTGCCCTTCGCCAGCTTCGCCGGCGGATCGTCCCAGACAGCCTCGCTCGGCGCGGCTATCAGTGCAGCGAGCGGCAAGCTTGCAGCCGAGTTGTTGCGCCTCGCCGGCAACGACACGCCGCTGGCGGGGCTCAGGGTGAGCGAGGTCGAATTCGCCGACAGCGGGCTGCGCAGCATCGACGACCCTTCGCGGTACGAGAGCTTCGCTTCGATCTTTCGCCGCTCCGGGCGCGACGAGCTCAGCGTCACGGGCGAAAGCGGCGCGCCGCTGGAGATGCTCAAATTCTCCATGCACAGCACATCGGCCATCTTCTGCCATCTGCGCGTGAGCGAGGTTACCGGGGAAATTCGGATCGATCGCCTGGTCGGCGCCTTCGATTGCGGCCGCATTCTCAACGCGAAAACAGCCACCAGCCAGTTCAAGGGCGGCATGATCATGGGGCTGGGAATGGCGCTGGCGGAAGAGACGCTGCTCGATGAGCGGAGCGGCCGGATCATCAGCACGTCGCTGGCTGACTACCATGTGCCGGTGCATCTGGACGTGCCGCAGATCGATGTGCTGTGGACCGACATCCCCGACCCGCGCACGCCGATGGGCGCGCGCGGCATCGGCGAGATCGGTACGACCGGCGTGGCCGCGGCCGTTGCCAACGCGGTGTTCAATGCCACCGGTATTCGCGTGCGCGACCTGCCCATCACCCTCGACAAGCTGGCCGCCAATACAATTCAGGGAAAAGTCTGAGCGATTCCCGTCCGGAACTTTCACGAAAACGCGGCGACCGTCGCCCTCTGATGGATGGCACGGGCAGCAGGGCTCGAACCTACGACCTGCGGTTTTGGAGACCGCCGCTCTACCAACTGAGCTATGCCCGTGTATGCGCGTTTTTGCGCGCAGGCGCTTCCTAAAAGCTTCCGGGCACTCTGTAAAGAGCACTCGCATGCCGTTTTAGAACCATTGCCGGAAATCTGGATTCCATTTGCGCCGGCAACGGATCGCGCTCACGGAACGACCCGCCCGCGCCTACGGCTTCCCGGCCGGCGGCTTATACGGTCCGCCCGGCACGCCCCAGCCCCAGGCCGGCATCGGCTCGGTCTCGGGATCGCAGGTCTCGCCGAGATTCGAGTTCATCTTCGCCAGCCGCGATCCCCATTCGACGTAACCCATGAAGGCGGAGCGGAACTCGGGATCATCCGGCAGGCCGACCTCATCCGCCGAGTCGGCAAGGAGATTGATCCAGCGGCGGCGCTGCTCTTCGGTCAGGTGCTTGCCGAGATGATGCATCACCATCTCGCGGTGGCCGCCATGCCTTTCGCTATAGGTCTTCGGCCCGCCGAAGACCTCGCCGATAAAGGCGGCGACATGCGCCGGATGGTCCGGCGACATGTGCTTGAACACCGGACCGACGATCGGATCCCGCGCCACCCTGTCATAGAAGGTCCGCGTCAGCCGGTTGAGCGCCTCGCTGCCCCCGGCCCATTCATGCAAAGTCGGAATACCCTCGCGCATCGCCGATCCTCCGTTGTCGGTGGTCGCAAAGGATAGCGGAAGCCCTGCCCGCCTCAACCTGCCCCCATGGCCAGTGCGAGAATAGGATTACAATTTCGCCGGCGCCTTTGCCTCGGCATCGGCGGCCGGAAGAACCCGGCAATTGTCCGGCCTGGGCGCGGATCTGCAAATGGTGGCGCCCGTCAGCGCGTCCACGGATTGCGGACCGGTCGTCAGTCCGAATTTCTGCAGTTCGTCCCGGCTGAGTTCCCTGTGCTTCGCATATTCGGCCGACTGCATCGCGACGAAAAAGCCCGAGCCGATCGCCATCTCGTCGAGATACGCCCTGACCTTCTTTTCCATGCCCATGGAATGCACCAGGAAATGCGCATCGGCGCCAACCAGGCGTCTGACGCCGCCGGCGATCATCACCGCGCAGGCGGCGTCGCATTCGGCGCCTGCATCGACGGTGAGGCCGGTATGGAGACCGTCGGTTGCGACGACCCCCACGGTGCCCGGATCGCAATCGAGAAAATCCGTTCGGGCGACCGCGACATCCAACCCGCGCTCGCGGATCAGCCGGCCCGCGGCAAGCGCGGCCTGCACATCTCCACCCGGCGAGTTGATTACGACGGGCAACCGGCGCTCACGGACCGTATCGAGCAGCTGGCGCAACTTGTCGGCAGTGCCTGCGGCGATCGTGCCTTCCGCCGAAATCCATTCCGGACAATCGGGATTGCAAAGCGGATTGCTGCCGCGAACAAGAACGAAGCGCATCTCCTGTTCCTGGGCCTCGGGCGCGGGAGCCGGGGCAATGGGAGAAGGCACGACCGCCGCGACAGCGGCCGGCTTGCCGTTCGCCGGCACCTCCCGGCAATTCATCGGCACCGGGTCATGTTGGCAAATGGTCCTCTCGGTCAGCAAATCGAGCGAATCGAGGCTGGTGACGAGCTTCATCTCCAGCATGTCTTCGGGCTCGATCTGCCTGATGTCGCTGGCAGGCGTCGCCTTCATCACGCCCAGCACGCCCTGTTCGACGCCCATCTCCTTCAAATAACCCGACAGCCGCTTCTCGACCGCCTTGCTCATCTCATAGGTCTTGTAACTGCCGGCATTCTTGCGGCTGACGATCTCGGTGCTGATGATCTTCTTCTTACCGTTCACAATGCGATAGGTCGTGCGGTAGAGCAGCTTCTCGCGCCGGAAGGTGGTGGTGATCTGGTGGACGCCGAGATAGGCCCATTCACCAACGACGCGGCGGATGCCGCCGGCAAACATCAGCGGGCACGCCGAGTTGCACATCGC
This sequence comes from Mesorhizobium sp. Arg314, assembly GCF_053714275.1. NCBI lineage: Bacteria > Pseudomonadati > Pseudomonadota > Alphaproteobacteria > Hyphomicrobiales > Phyllobacteriaceae > Mesorhizobium > Mesorhizobium sp. Arg314. The sequence goes on from NZ_JBSKBP010000057.1 coordinate 24,678, forward strand.
GCCGCTGTCGTGGGCAACGCCGAAATAGGGAGCAACACCGGAAAAGGACTGGCCTTTGCCGTCATTGTCCCGGCAATTCTTCATCGCCGGCGAGCAGCCGGAAAACTCCGTAATGCCGACCGCGATATCGAGCTTGTTCTTGCGGACCATGCGGCCAAGCTGAAGCGCGGCATCGACGTTGCCGCCGGGAGAATCGACGACGATCGGCAGTTGCCGCCCGCCGAGCGCCTTCAGCAGCCGCCTGAGCAGCATCGGCGTGCCCGCGTCGATCGTCCCTTCGGCTGAAATCCATTCCGGGCAGTTCGGCTCGCAGCCCGGCGCGCTGCTGCGCACGACCACGAAGCGCATCGTCGGACCGTAGTCCGGCGGTTCTTCCTTTGCGGCGGCACCGAAGGCGGCCAGCCCCATGGCAGCGGCCAATCCCAGGCGCAGCAGTCCGCGCCAGCACCGTATGGTCTTAGGACGGAATGTGGAAACCACGTCTGGCAAGCCCTTGGGTACAACCCATACTAGTTGCGGCGACGACGGTTGCAACAGAATTGAAAAAGTCCTGGCAATACTGTTTCCAAAACTAAAAGGGCGGCCCGAAGACCGCCCTTCCTTGTCGAACCGGCGATAGCCGGATCGATTATTCCTTGATTGTGACGACGATGCCGGCACCGACGGTGCGGCCGCCTTCACGGATGGCGAAGCGCAGCTTCTCTTCCATCGCGATCGGCACGATCAGTTCGACGTCGACGGTGATGTTGTCGCCAGGCATGACCATTTCGGTGCCGGCAGGCAGCGTCACGATGCCCGTCACGTC
>NZ_JBSKBP010000058.1:0-24828 GCF_053714275.1 Mesorhizobium sp. Arg314
CCTGTAGCCTATTCCCTGGAAAAGCCGGCCTCCGCGCCGGTTTTTTTGTGCCCGATTTTTCCTCCGCTCAGACTCACCCGGCATGATTGCAAGCGGCGACGGCCAAAGTAAAGTATCAAAATTCGGAGTTGAGATCGCCGCGAAGAGCGCCGAGAACAGTCCCGCTGTGAGCGATCGCCGGCACGGCCTTATCCCCGGCGACCTTTGCGGCGAAATCTGGATCCCGCGCATCGTTCCTCAAGGGCACGCATGCCAGCCCGTGGCGCGGGCCACGAGCTTGACCTCTGATCTGCGCGCGGCGTTGCCGCTATGACTTTAAAGGAGAGCAGCTTCGTCACGACGCGCAAAACAGGGCCGGCGACGGAGCTGCGTCGCCGGCCCTTGAGGCTGCGTTCGTCTAGCCAGGGTCGTGGAGGCGATTCAGAAGCTCGCGAAAGGCGCCATAGCGCGGCGGGCGATCGCCAGCAGCGATTTTATCCTCGACCAGCTTGATGGCGATGCCGTGCGGCAGCGGCATGAAGTCGTAGCCGTGCGCTACGGCAGCGCGGTGAAGATCTTCCAGCGCTTCGAATGCCTGGTCGTGCGTGCCAAGCCAGAGCGCGGGTTCGTCGGTCACCTCGTGCGGGAACGCCTGCAGGAAATAGGTCCGCAGCGGCGGGTCATAGCCGATAATCGCTTGCGGGTCCGAGCGGCCTTGTCGGGTGACTGTGCCAGTGACTGTGATTGTGTAGCGGCTCATGGCATCCTCCTGTTGCCGGGGGCGAAGCCGGCCCCTTGCGGGGCCGGCCAGCGATGGCTCACTGCGGGTTGTTCCAGAGGATGACCTTCTTGTTCTCTTCGCCGCCGGGCGCCGGAGCGAGGTTGCCGAAGATGACGCCGATCTCGGGGGCTTCCAGCTTGACCGAGAGGTACTCCTCTCCCGAACGCTGGGAGATGCGGTGCCAGCCGGCGCCGATCTCGAAGCCCGTGCGCTTGTTGACGATCCGGTAGTCGGGGGCGTCCTCGCGCGACTTGTTGGGGTTCGGGATGAGGGTGATCGGGGCGTTGACCCGGAGCGTGGCGAAGACGCCTTCCATCGAGCCGTCGGCCTTGGTGGTGAGGTTTGCGATCGTGGTGGCCATGGTAGTTCTCCTTCGGTTGCATCGGGACCATTCCCGATGGCGCCAAAGGAGAGGGCCGTCCTGCTGCGGTCATCGCGGCGAAAATTCTGGAAAATTCTATTTGCCGAAAAACGCGGGCAGGCCCTTCGCCTGACCGCAACCAAAAAACAGAAATCGAATTTTCCTGAATATTCGCCGAGTGTACCCCCATCGGGGGTTGACCGCACAAAGCAGGCGGCCGTCTACAAAGGCGACATGAAACGGGAATGGTCCCGGATGCGACCGAAGGAGAAGACCCAGGACGCCATTGCAGACTGCGCGCGCGCCGCCGGTTCGCCGGAAGACGCTTGCCGGCCTGGCCTCTCGGGTCATGCCCCTGCCTCGCCGCTGCCGCGAACAGCAGTACGGCGCGTGAATAGCCTTGCGTCTTCGGTATGGCGACACAGCGGCTTCGAGATCGGCGCCGGGTCTCAGCGAATTCACGCCCTCGGCAGGCGGGGCCTCGCAGCCAGGCTGGGATGTTCGGCACGCTTGCGCCTGCTTCAGATGCGGCGACAGGTCAGGATGATCATTCGCACACGCCCCGCAACTGCGCGCGTGGCCGGCTTCGAAAGGGGCGCGCTACCCGGACGTTCACACAACGGAGGTGGGCGCGCCGGGCCGAGGCCAAGCCTGCCCGACAGTCGCTGGACCGCGGCGTCCATCATCCTGGCAACACCAGACGTTCGTCCGCCGTCATGCAAGCTTCGGCTTGTCGGCGAATGTCCGAGCCGGCATGGTGAAGCATGGCGCACCAGTCTTCCACATCGTATGTGGTCGCCACGCTGCCCCTGGCCAGATCGTAAATGACGCACGGCTTGTTTGCCATGGCGAGCCGAAGCACATTGACGGCCGTGCCGGGCGATGCCCCGTCCCAGACCATCATCCCGAAGTCGGCGCGGCGCGCCATCTCACGGTCTTTGGCAGCGTGGACCAAGTACCCATGAGCGCCTTCAGGAGGCGGGACATGGTAGGCGGCCCAATCGCCGAGATTGTTGCGGGGTTCCTTGTCGGCATGGAAGACGCCGACATGTTCGTAGCCGTAGCCCGCGAGTAGGCTCTGCGCCTCGGAATCGGCTCCGGGCGCGTTGCCGATCAACACACCATGCTCGGCTGCGACGATCGCGCCGATGCGAGCAATGGCAAGTTCCGGCAGCTCGAAGATGTCGCGTGATCCACCTATGAATATCATCGTCATGGTGACTTTCCGTGCGCCAAGAGTGACGGGTGGAATCCGTCACGCGCACTTGTTGCCCCTGCGGGGTGGGAGACCCCGCCGCCAACGTGCCGCAAGCGCGGGGGTTGAAGCAGACGGGTGAGGTAAGCCGGGTGCCTCCGGTGAGCCATAAATCAGCAGAACCCGTCAAAGTCGGACGTTCCGGGACTTCCGCCCAGGGCCGGTCCGGCGAGCATGCCTGTTATGGGAAGAGTAATCGAACCGATGTTGGAAGCCTCGTTGCAACATGTAATCCGCCAAACCGGAGGTGGGCGGATCGGCCGAAAGGCCGGAGAAGCGCCGATCCCTGCTGGTAAGTCAGGGATCAGGGGCACACGTCATGACGTGTGTCAGTCAGCGGCCCAGCTTGCGGTGGCCGCTGGTCGGAATTTTCACGGGGTAAAGTCGGTCCCTAAGGCAGGCGAAGGGACATCAGGTGAACTTGGGAACCTTGCCGTGTTCTCTCCCGCCGGATGGCGCGAGACGATCGAGGCGACCGATGACCGGCACGGCAGGGGGCGGAGTCTCCGTAGTAGTCCGAGGACGGGAAAGCCGTCCACATGGCGAAGGGGGACAGTGAGTGAAGCAAGCCGGCAGGAGGTGGGCCGATGAAGCCCGATGCGGTGAATACCGCGTTTGTCCTCAACATGCAGCGCAAGCTTCACAGGTGGAGTACTGCGGACGCCGACAAGGTGTTCGCAGATCTGTTTAATATCGTATGCGACCGCAGGACGCTTGCGGAAAGCTGGCGGCGATTGTCCTCCAACAAGGGCAGTCGCACACCGGGCACTGATGGCGTCACGCGGAAAAAGGTCGAAGAGCGGCCCGGCGGCGTAGCGCAGTTCCTCGAAGATATCCGACGAGAACTCCGCGACGGCACCTATCGGCCCGAGCCTGTCCGGCAAAGGCTGATCCCGAAACCGGGGAAGCCCGGCAAGGTGCGCCCGCTCGGCATTCCGACGCTCAGAGACCGACTGGTGCAAATGGCTTTGAAGCTGGTTCTGGAGCCGATCTTCGAGGCGGACTTCTATCCGACCTCATACGGCTTCCGGCCCGGTCGGAGCACCCATGATGCCCTGGCGAAAATCCAGCGGCAATTGCATCCCTCAGCCAGCGGCACCTCTGAGTACCGCTTTGTAATCGAGGGAGACATCAAGGGGTGCTTCGATGCCGTCGATCACCATGTGCTGATGGAGCGCGTGCGACGCCGGATCAAGGACCACAAGGTCCTCTGGCTTGTGCTCGCATTCCTGAAAGCCGGGGTCATGATCGAAGGTGCCGTCCGCCACCCTGTCACGGGCACCCCGCAGGGCGGCATCATCTCACCGTTGCTGGCCAACGTCTATCTGGCGGCCATCGACGAGAGATATGGGCGGTGGTCGATGCGACCTCGCGAACGACCGCAGAATGCAGCCAACCGGCGGCAATATGACCGCCGGAGAAACAGGCCGACATTCTTCGCCGTGCGTTATGCCGACGACTTCGTTGTGCTGACGGACGGGACACGCGAGGACGCCGAAGCGGAAAAGCAGGCGCTGGCGCAGTTCCTGAAAATGGAACTGCGCATGGAATTGTCGATGGAAAAGACCCAAATCACCAAGGTCGAGGATGGCTTCGACTACCTCGGCTACCGGGTGGTGCAGACCAAGGCACGCCGCACCGGACACATGGTCGGCAATCTCTTCATCCCGAAGAGCAAGCTGAAGGACCTCCGCCACAAGATCAAAGTCAGGGTGAAGGAGACGCCCACAGGCCAATCCCTCGCCGATCTCATCGACGACCTCAACCCGGTCATCACCGGCTGGCGAAACTATTACCGCTACGCCACATGGGCTACGCGGGACTTTGCCAGTCTGGACTGGTGGCTACGGGAGCGCATCGGGCGATGGCTGCGTAGGAAGCACCGAAAAGCGACATGGCGTGAGCTGCGTCGCCGCTTCCTTGGGACAGCGCCCGACAGCCGCTGGCGATGGGTCGACGGACCGAAATCGCTGCGGTTCTTCCGGGAAGGTGGATCGATCCACTTCCCACACCGGGGCATACGTATACCGAATGGATGGAACGATCCCGACGAGAAGTTCCGCAAAGGAGCCGATCGCTTCTGGGCATCGTTCAACGCCCTCATGGTCGCATGAGGGACACCCGTGGCGTAAGCCGCGCATGGAGAGCCGGTAGCTTGGAAACTCGCACGTCCGGTTCGGTGAGAGGAGCGCAGAAACCACCTCGCCGCGAGGCAGGCAGGCGCTGTGCTCCTACTCTACTTTCTTTTCAGCGGCCCTCGCCCCACTCCAGCCTCCCTCTCCCGCGCACGGCGCGGCGCGGACAAGCAGCCCCGCGCGGAATCGTCGCCGAAGGCCGGCGCGCCGGATGGGCCGCCGAGAGACGAACTGTCGAGGACCAGCCCGCTACCCGAGATGGCGGCAATCGCCGACGAGTTGCCCTGATCAGGAGGCAGGCGATCGGATCTGGTGGTTGCCCGGTGCGGATCGCGCGGGGCGCGCTGATCGGCTGGTCACACTTGGCGCCAGCTAGTAATAGCCGATCACGCCTCCGTCGTCGTGAACGACCAGAACAGGTGGGAACGCTTTGGCCTGATTGTTCACGCAAAACCGGTGAACCAGGCATTGAGCGCCGGTGTGCCGCGGTCGAATGCGTCGAACGGTGCGTGTCATCGAGCAGTTGAAAGCTGAAGCCGCTGATCGTTCCTGCAGCGCTGACCTATACAGCCGCTCGGCCGCTTTGGGTGACGGAGCCGCCGGGGCCGAGATTGCCTGCAGAGGCGATCGACACGACAACGATAGCAGGGCGAATGATGATGCAGATGGTCGGTTTCCTTCGCTGAATTCGAGCGCGCGATGATCCGCGAACGCACCTCCGCCGGGCTCATCAAGGCCAGGTCCGAGGACCGAATCGGCGGCCGCCGCAGGAAGCACGACGCAAAGAAAGGACTGGAAGTTACCGAAAGTGTCTTGTCGGGCCGCAAGTCCGGTGCCGAAATGGCCAGGCTCTATGATATCAGCGAGCCGACCGTTTCCAGGATCGTCGCTATCCACCGCGAGACAAGGAGTACCCATGAAAGCCAGCCTGATATGTCTCATAAAATTCCTCGGCCGCCATGACTGGACGTTTCATTTCGATGAGGTGATGGGCGATCATTTGTGGCCCGTCATGGATGAATTCGATCTCGACCATGAGGAGATCGGCGAAGCACTCGGCGATCATTGGACCATGACTTTGTGGGGATGCGTCTTCGAGGACTTCCTCGCACAAGTCTTCGAACCCGACGACCAGACCTTTGTCGACGCCTATCTCAAACGCCGCGGCTGGAAGGAGAGCGCGAAAAGCCAGGGCATACATGAAAGCGCTCAGCGTGTCCGTCATGAGCCTCTACGAGGTCAGCGAGATCGTTCCCGGCAAATCCTTTCTCGCGCGCGATTTGATCCGCGGCGGCGAGCCCATCATGGTCAGCGAAGGGCCGGCCACCCAGACACTGAAACAATGGGAGCGGATCGGCCCGGATCGTGCCGATCGGCGACAGGTCCATCGTCGCGGGCGGCCTGCTGCCCTTCTCGCCTGAAGCCTCGGATGCGTTGCGGGAAGGGCTGCGGGCATTGCCCGGCAAGCGGCGCCGTTCCAAAACCAAACCATCACTCGACGACGACATGCTGCGCGCGGCCGCTCCCCCGTTCACCCACGCCTGGCCGTTCGACAACCTGCCCAAGGCGCTTGGAGAAACGCAGCCATTCGTCCACAACATCGATGGCGATGAAATCGTCTTTCACGAAGTGCGCTTTCCGCTTGCACCCGGAGCAGCGCAAAAAGACGTCGTCGCCCGGCTCGAGGGAGTTCCGGATCTGCGCCAGGAGAATGCCCAGTTCTGGAACTGGCTGGGCCCGCGGCCGCAAAGCCGCCGGATGAAAGCTCACGCGCCGAATGCCATTGCCGCTGGCGTGACAATGGAAGACGGCACGCCGGTGCTCGGCAATCTCGAACTGACGGGACGCTTCCTGGTCCTTTCGGCTAATTCCGCCGCGCGCGCCGCCAAAGGAACCAGGCCCCTGGAGAACGTGCTCGGCCAGTTGGTGCGCTCTCCGCTGACGACGATCCAGACCATCGAACAAATGAAGGCCTCCCGAAAGGGGCGAGAGACATCGTCCGACGAGATTCCACTCGAGATCGCCACGCCGCTCGTCCACGCCATGCTCGACAAACAATATCGCGAAATCCTCGACGAAGCCGGTCGGCATGCTCGGAGACCTCGCGCCAAGGGCAGCCATACGGACGACGAAAGGCCGAGAAAAGGTCGCCGAATGGCTCAAATATCTCGAATACCGGTCCGCAAGCTGCCAAAATCCGCAAGACCCGATGGCAACCTACGACTTCGGCTGGCTGGGGCGCGAGGTCAACGTTGAAAACCTCCGCCGCTAGGCCGTACCGTATTTCTGTGTCCCATCAATAATGTACTGAAGCCGTTTCGTCCGCGATCGCAATCTGGTTATGCAGCGCGGCGCATGAACTCGGTGCGCGACAGGCCGAGCCGTTCCGAGCCGCGGTCGATGATGGTGAGATCGTCGTCGCGGAACTGCATCGAGACGGGTGTCTTCTCCTTCGGGGCTTTGATGGTCACATGGTGCGCTCTGTGCTTATAAATGTGTTCGTGACGACAACGCGCCCGGCGATACACCAGCGGCAAGCGACGCGCGTCCCGTGCCATTGGTCGCTTTGAGCGGCGCTGTGCAACTGGTTCGGACAGGTGAACACGACGAACCCGACCGCGAGCGGTCGGGTTCGTTGCCGTGGTAATGGAAGCGAGCGCGGAAGCAAGGAAGGCGGGCGCTTCACGCGCCGCCCTCCTTGAAGCGCCAGACCGGGATCCCGAGGTGGCGGGCCTTATCGGCCAGGTTCTCGGTGATGCCGGAGCCGGGAAAGACGATGATGCCTGCCGGCACGACCGACAGCAGCTGGTCGTTGCGCCGAAACGGCGCCGCCTTGGCGTGGCGGTTCCAGTCCGGCTTGAAGGCGATCTGCGTCACCTTGCGGTTCTCGGCCCAGCAGGCGGCGATGCGTTCCGCACCGCGCGGGCTGCCGCCGTGCAGCAGCACCATGTCGGGGTGCTTTTCGCGGGCCTTGTCGAGCGCGTCCCAGATCCGATCGTGATCGTTGAAGTCGAGCCCCCCGGCAAAGGCGATCTTGGTGCCGGCGGGCACCAGCACCTCGGTTTCGGCACGCCGCCGCGCGGCGAGGAAATCCCGGGAGTCGATGACCGCCGCTGTCAGCGACTGATGGGAGACTTTGGAGCCGGTGCGCGGACGCCATGCCGATCCCGTATTGGCCTCGTAGAGGTCGGCGGCCTCGTCGCGCATGATCTCGAACACGTTGCGGCGCTCGATGAGGGTGATGCCTTCGGCCGTGAGTCGTTCGAGCTCGACCGATTTCACCTCGGAGCCGTCCTGCTCGTGCTGGCTCGTGCGCTGCGCGTCCTCGTTGCGATCGAGGCCGCGGGAAACGCGCTCGGCGGCGCGGTGGAAGAGATTGGTGAAGGACCAGAGCAGGTCGTCGAGGTCAGGTTCGAGCCTGGTATCGCCCAGCATGCCGGCGAAAGTCTCGGCGATGCCCGCAAGCCCGGCCCGGATCGCCGTCTCGTCTGGCAGGGGGCGGGGGTCCGGCTCGTCCTGATGTGGACGGTGACCGTACATCTGCAGCTCGAGAATGACGCGGTCGGTCGGCGAGGAGGCGTGGTAGGGCTCGTAGGCGTCGTCGGAAGGAAGCTCGAAGGTCATGGCGCGTCTCCGTGGGTTGTGGCCGCGCCTGTCGCGGCCTGACAGCGCACCACGGCCTCGCTCGGGACGCGGCCGCACCGAAGGCCGTAGCGAAGCGGAGGACGGCGCAGCCGTTGCGGCCGTGGCCTGGGCGTGGCAGGGGTCGCCTCTCAGGCAGGCCGCGGGCGCGACCTCTCGATGGAACCCGCCATGCCTGCAAGCCTTTCAATGACGCCGCCCTGCCCGCCCGCGGGCTTGCGCCGTCATCCGGACGGAGGCAAGAGACTGGCATCCTCCGGGACGAGCTGATCGCCCAGCCATGCCGCAAGATGGGCCGCGCCAAGATGGCGCAGATCATCGTTGAAGTCGCCGAGCCGCGGCCGCAACGCCAGCGCGAGAATCCCGGCCTCACCCGCTCGCCGGCTGAGACGCTCGATGCCATGCCGGCCGGCGGCGTCCGCATCCGCCGCGATGTACAGGCGGCGGCAGCCAAGCGGAAAGCTCAGGCCGGCGAGGTGATTGGCCGAGGTGGCGGCGGCTACCGGCAGCGCTGGCATCACGATCTTTAGCGATGCCAGCGTCTCGAGTCCCTCGCCAGCAGCCATGACCGGAACAGGCGTACCGGGCTGGAGGCCAAGCCAGATGCCGTTTCCGAGTAAGTGACCGAGCGAGCGGCGCGGATCGGCGATCGGCGCCTTTCCGTTGCCGCGTGCGTCCAGCCAGGTGCGCTGGACACCGGTAATACGCCCGTCGAGGTTGGTGACGGCGGCAATCAGGGCAGGAAGCGTCTGGCTGTCGCCCGTCACGAGATCGCGGTAGTAACAGCCGGGATGGAAGCGCAGCGCACGCTCATGCGTGGAGAGCAGGATGCCGCGCCCGGCGAGATAGCGTTCGGCAAGCGTGCCGGGAATCGGCTGCGACATGCTGAACAGGCGGCGCGCGGCGTCGGGAGAACCGCGTGCGGCGGCCAGCTGGCGCTCTGCGCCATCGGTTTGCGACTGGCGCTTCGGTCGCGGCATGGCGAGGAAGCGGCGGGCCTCTTCCGCGACCTCGCGGAACTCCGTGAGGCCACAAGTTTCGCCGATGACATCGAGTAGATCGCCGAATTCCGAGGACGCTTCATCCACCCATCTGCCGGCTGGACCCTTGGCATTGGCCTTCAGCCGCACGTGCATGGAGCGGCCACGCGTGTTGCGGACATCGCCGACGATCCAGTAGTTGCCGCTGCGGCGGCCGTTGGAGAGATATTCGCGGCACACCGCCTCGGCATGTTCGCCAAGACGCTGTGCCAGTTCGGATGCCGAGCTGGTCATGATCGCCTCCTCCGCTCAAGCCGATGCGGCACGATCGGTGATGCCGATGAGCGGGTGACCATCGAGGAGCATGGCGAGGATGGTCCGACCTTCGGCGCGGGTCGGGATGAACAGCCTGAGCTTCCAGGAGATGATCTCCGAAACCAGCCCGAGAGTCTTCAGCCGCGGCACCATTGCTTCGGTGAAGCCAATCAGCTCGACGCGATAATCGGTCATGACGCGGCTGCGGCGAACGGTGAGGCCGTCGGCAAGCTGCAGCGCGATCCGTCCGTCGACCAGGCCGCTCCAGGCTTGGTCCGAAGGCAGCGTCGGGACATGATCAAGACCGAGATTCCGGAACATTGTCGCGACCAGCGTCGACGCGATATGGCGTCCGATGATGCGTTCCCCCTCATCGGTCTGGATGCGATAGACCCGGCAGTCGTCATCCGGCAGGCGCCGCCAGATCGGCAGGAGGAGGCCGGTGACGATGTGGAACGTGCTGGTGTTGAACTCGGGAACCGCCGACAGTTCAGTCTGCCAGCATTCGCAAAACATTTTTCTGTCCGCGGGCTGCCAATGCGTTTCGGCAAGCGCCTCGAGGCCGAAGCGCAGCTCGTCGGTCGGCCGCAACAGTCGTACGCGATGTTCGACGCTGCCGTCGTCGAGCATGAGGCTCGCGGTCGGAAGCTGTATCGCCGCGCGGCTCGAACGTGTGTCGACGAGCAGGACCGATTGCGGCTCGCTACGTGCAATGTCGAGCGCATCGACAAGGCCGAGCGGACGCATGCGATCCTTGCGTGCGACGGTCAGCACGTGCGACTGCGCTCCTGAAACCGGGTGCGTGTAGACGGTGCGGCGGTCGGTGACAACGATGCTTTCCGCCGTGACCGTCTCAAGCCCTTTGTCGTAATGCCCGGCAGCGACAGCGCCTTCGATCTTGGCGGCCATCAACTGCTCGAAAACCTCGAACAGCAGGTTCTGCGTCTCGATGCGCAGCGCAAGAAGACGATTGAGCCAGGTCGTGATCGGCGGCAGCTCGTCGCGAAGGCCACCTTCGTCCGTGGTTAGCGACAGGCCGGTGACGGTTTCGAAGATCGAGAGCGAGCAGCCCTCGATCTTGCCCTGGTGCAGCAGCATGTAGAATTGCCGCAGGGCTGCGCGGGCGTATGGGCTTTCGAGATTGTCTTCGGCGCGGAACAGCCCGGCCCCGCCGGTCTGGCGCTGGCCGCGGGTGATGGCGCCAAGCGTGTCGAGCCGCCTGGCGATCGTCGACAGGAAGCGCTTACCTGCCTTGACATTGGCGGCCATCGGCCTGAACAGCGGCGGCTGCTTCTGATTTGTGCGGTGGGTGCGCCCGAGGCCCTGGATGGCATTGTCGGCGCGCCAGCCGGCTTCAAGCAGATAGTGCTTGCGCAGCCTCTGGTTTTTCGTACCGAGATCAGCGTGATACGAGCGGCCGGTCCCGCCGGCGTCGGAGAAAATCAGCAGGCGCTTTTCATCGTCCATGAAGCCCTGGGTCTCGGCAAGGTTGGCCGAGCCCGGACGGTTCTCCACCGCAAGCCGGTCGATGCCGTCGCGACCGGTCTTCCTGACAATGCGGCGCGCGCGGCCCGTCACCTCGGCGACGATCTCCGTCCCGAAATGGTGGATGATCTGGTCGAGCGCGCTGCCGACCGGTCGTAACAACGCGAGCTTCTCGATCATATCGTCGCGCCGACGGACCGCCTCGCGGCATTGAACTGGATTGCCGTCCTTGTCATGCACGGGGCGCGAATACACGTTTCCTTCGGCATCCGAATATTCTTCGAACAGCTGGGAGGGGAAGGAGTGCATCAAATACCCGCCGACGTATTCACGGGGTGTGACGTCGACGTTGAGGTCGGACCATTCCTCGGCCGGGATCTCGGCAAGGCGGCGTTCCATCAGCGCCTCACCTGTCGAGACGATCTGAACGACGGCAGCGTGTCCATCGGCTAGGTCTCGCCCGATCGCGCCGAGCAGGCTCGGCGTCATCATCGAGGTGATCAGATGGCTGAAGAAGCGCTGCTTGGTGCTCTCGAAGGCCGAGCGCGCCGCCGCCTTGGCGTTGCGGTTCAACGTGGCGGACTCGCTGGTGATGTTGGTCGCCTCGAGCGCGGCGTTGAGGTTATTGTGGATCACCTGAAAGGCGTCGGCATAGGCGTTGTAGATGCGGATCTGTTCCTCGCTCAGCTCGTGCTCGAGCAGGTCGTATTCGACGCCGTCATAGGACAGCGAACGCGCCGTGTAGAGACCGAGGGATTTGAGGTCGCGCGCAAGCACTTCCATAGCGGCGACACCGCCATCCTCGATCGCGGCGACGAAATCGGCGCGGTTGGCGAACGGAAAATCGTCGCTCCCCCAGATGCCGAGGCGCTGCGCATAGGCGAGGTTCTCGACAGCGGTCGCACCTGTCGCCGATACATAAACGACCCGGGCGTCGGGCAGTGCGTGCTGTAGACGCAAGCCGGCCTTGCCCTGCTGCGAGGGTGCGACGTCGCCGCGCTCGCTTTTGCCACCGGCGGCATTGGCCATGGCATGCGCCTCGTCGAAGACGATGACCCCGTCGAAGGGCCTTTTCGACGGGGTCGCGGATTCGCCGCTTCCCGCCGAGTTTTCTTTTGTGCCGGTCGGGTTAGCCTTCCCCGCCTGCTGGCCGACCCAGTCGATGATCTGGGCGAGCCGGGACTTTTTGCCGTCGCGCTCCTGCGAGCGCAGGGTCGCGTAGGTGGTGAACAGGATGCCTTCGGCAAGGCGGATCGGCGTGCCTTGCCGAAAACGCGAGAGCGGCTGCACCAGGAGCTTCTCCTGGCCGAGGGCTGCCCAGTCGCGCTGGGCATCCTCGAGCAGCTTGTCCGACTTGGAAATCCAGATCGCCCGGCGGCGGCCCTGAAGCCAGTTATCCAGGATGATGCCAGCGACCTGGCGGCCCTTGCCGCAACCGGTGCCGTCGCCCAGGAACCATCCACGGCGGAAGCGGACGGCGTTTTCGGCGCCTTCAGGTGCTGCCGAGACGACATCGCAGGTGCCGTCGACAGTCCAAGCCCCGGCGAGATGACCGCAATGGGCTTCGCCGGCATAGATCACGCTTTCGATCTGTGCATCCGACAGCAGCCCTTCATCGATGACAGCATCTGCCAGCAAGGGGCGATAGGAGGGCTTGGGCGGTGCAACCGCTGCCATCGCGGCCGATTGCACGAGCGGGGTCGGATGCGGCATCGCCCTTGGAATGTGGATCGACTGGAGCGCGTAGGGCTCGTAGATGGTGTCGGTTAGATGACCGCCAGCTTCCGGCGCCCAGTCGCGCAGCTCGTAGGCAAGTGGCTCGGCAGGCTGGCTGTTTGCCAGGACCGATCCGGCCGGCACGACCCGGGCAACCGGGCGAGCCGGCCGGAAAACCTTCACAGCGTTCGGCAAGGCATTGGCGGGTGCGGAGTTTGCCGCGGATCGGTCGACCATGCGCCGCGCGGCGTTGCGCAGAACCCCGTTGGCAACAGCACCAATGGAATCGGGGTAGCCGCCGGGTATCCGTGGCGGCAAACTGCAAATCCAGGAAAGCAGCGTCTCCACATCCGGAGCCTTGCCCGGCGAGGCGACGAAGCGGGTCGGGTCGGCGGCCGGTGCCTTGTCGATGATCGTGAGCCGGGTTTCGGCAGTCGTGCCATGGCGGGCGTATACGCGGCCGTCGATCGCCGCCGTGAACACGACAGTGCCTTGCTCCTGCAGGCGCGCGAAAGCCGGTCGCCATTTTGGGTTTTCGGGGGAAAAGTTGGCGCCGGTGATCGCGACTAGCCGCCCGCCTGGCTGAAGACGAGCAAGGGCGGACGTCAGATGCCGCCATGCCGCGTCGGCAACACGGCCATCGACGTACGCACCGACCGTGAACGGCGGGTTCATCAACACCACGGACGGCTCGATGCCCGCATCGAGATGGTCGTCGATGTGAGCGGCATCATGACGGAAGGTCGCAGCGTCCGGAAACAAGAGGTCGAGTAGATCGGCGCGCGTTTCAGCCAGCTCGTTGAGCGCGAGTGAGGCCTGCGCGGTTTCGGCATGCACGGCAAGCAGGCCGGTGCCGGCCGACGGCTCCAGCACGAGATCCGATGGAACGATCGCCGCGGCTCGGGCGGCGACAAAGGCAAGCGGCAGCGGTGTGGAAAGCTGCTGCATCGCCTGGCTTTCTTGTGAGCGCCGCGTATGCGTGGGCACGAGCTGCGCGACCTTCGTCATCTTGGCGAGGGCTGCCTCTGGCGAAGTCGAGCGCAAAAGGATTGCCGCTCCGAACTTGCGGATGAACAAGGCCTGGGCCACCTCGAGCGCCTCGTAGGCATCCTTCCAGACCCAGTAGCCCTCCGCGTCCGTCCCGCCGAAGCACGACGACATGGCGGCCCCCAGCACATTGGTGCTGATCGGCCGCCCGCCTTCGAGCGAGACCAGGAGAAGATGGGCAGCGCAAAGTATCGCCTCGGCACGGTTGGCTGTGCCGAGTGCGGGCGCGGCAAGAGTTGCGGCCGCCGTGGCGGCGGCCGGCGCGGTAACTATGTTCATGGGATCGTTCCTTATCGTGGAGGGTTCAGCCTCGCCGGCGCTCTCTCTGCGCCGCCCGGGCCGAACCCCTCCCGGCCCCCACTCTGCCTCCAGCGACAGAACTCCCCGCAGGTTGCCCCTCCAGTGTCGCAACTCCATGCGGAAGCAGGAATGCTGAGGCGATGAGGGACTTCAGTTGGGAAGATTTATGAGAGCGAGCCGCCTGGCTTCAGGCGGCGCTTCGCGCGCGCATTTTTCCATGCCGCGGAGAAACACTTCGCAGCCGCGCGACACGGTCGCCACACTGCGCGTGGATTCAATTGATTAATCGTAAGCTCGATGAACGCGTTCCGCCCTAATCACTGCGCAAAATCTTTGCCTCGAGGGCGGCCGCCACGAATGCGCGCCGAGCGGCTGGAGGACGAGCCTCGCCACGCAGCACCTGCAGACAGATGTCCATCGCTGTCCTGCGTTTCTCGGTCTGGCGAGGGAGATCGCGAAGCAAAATGGTGGCTGCGTCGTTGACATCGTGCACGATGCGCTCCGATCCGTGGCGGCCAAGCTGAACGACGACTGGCCTCTCAAACCTGCTCAAACAGCCAACTCCCCCGCATTCCATCGCATTGCCGCACGGAAACCCTGCATTCAGCGCCCCTGAACACGGCTATCTGCACAGGAGATCCTCTTGGCGCAAATCCCTCACCGGGAACATGACAGCCCAATGATCTTGAACCGGGCCCGCTCTTGCTAGGCCGGAGACCGCTTTTAGTGGAGCCCAAGCCTTTTTTTCAGTTCGGCATTCTCCTTGCGAAGGCGTTCCGCAAGCAGGCTCTTCAGGCGCTTGTTTTCTTCCTGGAGCGCGACCAGGTCCTTGAGTTCGTCGGTCTCTGCTGCAGGGATCGTGGCTTTCTTCCAAAGATAATAGGTCTGCTCCGAGATCCCGGCCTGCTTCACCGCGCTCCTGTGGGTGGCGCCGCTTCTGACCGACCTTTCGATCTGGGTAAGCTTTTGGGCGCGATCCTTTTCAGAATAGACCTTGCGGGGTGCGCGAGCCGTCGCCGCCGCTACCCCATTGGCTTGGGCAGCCGCCTCGGCGCCATTGGTCCGGGCGGGTGGGGTCGACTGAGCTTTTACCTTGCCCGAGCGCCGGGGCTTTTTCTTGGTACCTGGCGTGTCCAATTTCGTCGCGCCTTCCGTTGCGGCACCTGTTGATTCAGCTTGTTCTGGACCTGCCATTTGGTGCTCCAATGTCGTTTGCTGCAATCCTTCAGCATCACGGGCCACGATACTGGAGTCAATATCCTGATGACTTGACGGAGCAACGTTCTGGAGCTCTGTCGATGCTTCGGCGAAGGCTGCTGAGAAATCAATGTCGCCCCAGATGGAGCCATTGCGCCTTTGATAACCGCGCTTCTGTCTGACTTCCACAATGAACGGTCGGGTCTGCCGCGTCATAATTCTTCCTTGACTGAAATACGATCGTATAGAACTGCAACTGAAGACGACTCAAAATTGCTCAGGCAATCTCCATTGTTGGCGGAGCTTTATCGGACAACGCCGATTAGGAGCAAGAGCCGTTTTACATCGATCGAATTTGGCGTTCAGCCCAGTACCCAGCTCCAAGGAATTGAGCGCTCTCATTGATCACTTGGTAGGCAGAAGGTGATCGATTTCGTCATCGGACAGATCCTCGAGGAGCTTAAGAATGGCGCCCGACCCGCCAGCGTTGACCATAATGGTCCGCTTTCCCCGATGCTGCGCCGGCCAGGCATCGGGATCGATGTCGCCGGCGCGCCCCTTGAAATCCGGATGCGTCGCGGTCCAGATTGCTTCGAGCTTTTCCTCGCGCGTCATGCTGTCGGCAGCTCCCGTTTCATGAGCGACAATGGCGGCCCGCATGGCGTCCGGACTGTGTCTGTCGGACAGGTCGCAGAACCCGTGGAACCAGCGTTCGCGACCGCGGACCCTGATTGCAAAGAAGACGCTGGTGACATACCCGGCCTTGTATTCCGATATGCCGAACATGCCGGTGCGCTGAAATAACGGTGGCAGGAGCTCAAGCATGGAGTGGTATTCCACGCTGGAGATCTGGAACCACTCACCAGCGTATGGAGTGCCCGATAGCGGGTCGACGCCTGGCACGTCGCGGTGGCGGTTGAACAGTTCGAACATCTGATCGCGTGTCGCGACACCGTCGAACACTTTTCTGAAGGGCGGATGTGAAGGCATGGCGTTTCTCCTCGAAGGCACGCCAAAGGCGCGCGGAATGCTCCACGAGAGCGCCGCGATGGCGTGAAGGTTTTGTGCTGGATTGGAGCTCGGTGGCACCAGCCGGCGCCTGCCGGCAGCCCATTGAGCGACTGGCAGAGCAGGCGGAGCTTTGCCGGCAGGCAGCGTCGTCAGGCGGCGCGAGCTCTGTTCGCCATCACAGCTTGATTTCGACCGAGGCCCGTGATGGCGCGAACAGCAGCAGAGAGCGCCGGGATGTCGTCCAGTAGGGCAAGCGCCACAATGTGGTTGGCGCCGCCTGTATAGTCCTTGCGGCCTTTGCAGGTGCGGATCAGTATGCCGTATCCGGACGACATCCCGAACTGGCCGACCTGGATGTAAACGGCGGTGTGGTGCAAGGTCACTTCACCTGACACCGCTATGCCCGCCTTGTTGGAACGCACATCGTATGACCCGGCCGGAAGGCAAAGCGCGGCGGCGAGTTTCTTGAGCCGAGAACGGGCCGTGGCGTGAAAACGTCTCTTCTGCTGGCCGTTATAGGAGCAGCTTTTTGTCCAGTCGAACATATCGATCTCCATGAAACCGAACAGGCCCGGCGATCGCTTGCGCGAGCCCGGGCCTGTCGTCGGTTGCTTTTATGCGATGAAAACGTCAGACCGCCGTGCGGCCCTCGATGAAGTCGGCGCCGACCTCGCCGGCCGAAACCTCCGCGAGATAGGCTTGGCTATACGGATTGCTGGCGAGCCAGCGTTCGGCGGCCTCGCGATCCCTGGCGAGGTGCAGGAGTTCCGGGCTGCCGCCGAGGTCCTGCAGGACACGCACCATGCCGATGGCCGGACGCTCGACAATCTCGAAACGCAACTGGCTCTCGACGGAGTATGTGCGCCGAACCGAGACAACGATAGTTCCGGCTTGGCCGAAATCGCCTTCATGCAGGGTAAAACATGCCGGCGAGCTATAGGTCGCTCGTGAGCGTGGCGGTTCCATCTTCACCAGTCGGCCGACGCCGTTGCGACTTTCCCAGGCGACGAGCTTTTTCGTGAAACGCGCCGGCGGTTTCGGTGTGTCGTCGTAGTAGCGGATGACGCTCCCCAGGCTGGCGCGATCGTAGACCAAATGTGCAGGCATTTGCAGGGTTCTCCATATCTCGAAACAGAAGGGCCCGGCAGAGATGCCAAGCCCACCGAGGATCGGAAGCCGCCTATTCGGCAGCCTGCAGATGGTCAGCGTCGCCGCCGGCGCCGATCGTGGTCTCATCGATCGATGGATCCACTTCGTCGGCGAGGAAGGCCGGCAGTTCGGCGGCGGCTTCACCCTCGGCATCGTCGGTGCCGGTCTCGCCGGCATCAACAACCACATCGTCGTCATTGAGGCGCAGCGGCTCGGGCAGCCAGTTCGACCCTTCGAGAAGACGGGCAGCTTCACGCGCCATGAGGTCCTTCTTCATGTGGTCGATCAGCTGCGCGGAGTCCTCGCCGCGGGCCTCGCGAACCGCCTTCACGATCCGGGCTTTGGTGACCCGGCCGAGATAGTTGTCGACAGTCGGTTCCCAGCCGGCCGTGACCATGTCAAAGCCGAGTGTGGTGGCGAGTGCATCTGCATGGGCAAGCGCACCCGGGCGCTTGTTCCAGGCCTCGACGACGGCGTTGAGCGAGAGCGACGCACAGTGCGCGAACAGCGCTTTGCGGCTCGCCTCGTCGAGGCCGAGCAGGAACTCCCACAGTCCGTCACTGTCGGGCATATCCCGATCCCAGGCCTCGTGACGCTCGGCAATCTCCTTCGCCCAGGGGGTCTCGACGAGACCCTCGACCTGACCGAAGTTGTTGCTCAGCATGGTGACCTCGAGGCAGCTGTCCTTGGCGAAACGGTAGAACACCTGCAGCACGAGGGCATGGAGCACGGTGACGAAGGCGATGTCGACGTTGCTCGCGAGCGCGTTGCGCAGCGCCAGCGTCTTTTGCGCCGTAAGGTCGAAGACAAGCCGCTCCGGCAGCGGCTTGATGCCTTCTTCCTCAGGCTCGTCGGCCGCATCGGATCCGCCGTTCGTGGACCTGCCGTTGACTACGACGCCATTGGCGCCGTCCTCATCGGACTGCGACGCGTCACGTTCCCCGCCGTCGGCCTCCTTGTCATCGTCGGCCTCGGCCCGGGGCTCATCCTCGGGACGAACAAATCCGGCTTCGATCTGGAGCTGGCCGGTGGCGCCGAGGGTCACGAACGCTCCGGCAATGCCCTTCTGCGCCGGATCGTAGACCTGTGGTCGATCGCTGAACGCGTCTAGTTCGGCGCCAAGCTGATCAAGCCTGTCCTCAATCTCCTGGTCGGCTTCCTCCATCTCGGCATATTTGGCGTCGAGCGCACCATACTCGGCCTTCGCCGCGTCGTAACGGGCGATCTCCTCGGCGCTCATCTCCGCCTGTTCCGCGTAGATGCGCCGCATGCCGGAGGTATGCCCATAAGCGAAGCTGATCGCGGATTCGACCCACTTCCAGCCGTCGGCGCGGATTGTTTCTGCATCGATCTTCAGCCTGTCGAAGACCAGTTGCTCGAGAAGGGCAGCATCCTGGAACCAGCCGCCGGAATCCCGCTCGAACAGATCGCGCAGGATGACGCCGCCGGCAGCCTCATAGGCCTCTGCGCCGACATAGACCGCCCGGCGATCATCGGCGCGAACCGTGGTCTCCGTTAGAAGGCGGCGGATGTAATAGGGTTCCTGCATGTGCGGATTGCCGGAGATGCGCTCCCAGACCTGCTCCTGACGGGAATGGTCGTCGGAGATCGAGAACGCCATCATCTGCTCGAGGCGGATTTCATCCTTCTCGTAGAGCTCGAGCAGTTTTGGCGAGACCGAGGCGAGCCTCAGCCGCTGTTTGACGGTCGCCGCCGACACGAAGAACCGGGCGGCGATTTCCTCGACGTCGAGCCCCTGCTCCTTCAGTGCCCTGAACGCTCGGAACTGGTCGAGGGGATGCAGGTTTTCGCGATGCAGATTCTCGGCAAGCGAGTCCTCTTCGGCCGATGTCGTTGCGCTGCGGTTGAGGATGCAGGGGATCGGCTCGTTCTTCGCCAGACGCTTCTGCTTGACGAGAATGCCGAGCGCGAGATAGCGGCGGCCGCCGGCAGGCATCTCATACATGCCGGTCTCCTCGTCGTTTGCGTCGAGAACCGGACGGACGTTCAGGCTCTGCAAGAGCTTGCGGCGACCGATGTCCTCGGCGAGTTGCTCGATGGTGACGCCGTCCTTCACCCGACGAACGTTCTTCTGCGACAGCACGAGTTTGTCATAGGCAATGTTCTCCGCTGCATTCATAGCGATCTTCTGGCTGGCCTTTGCCATGGTCAGGGTCTCCATGACGGGTGGCCCGGGGCCTCTCCCCGAACCTCCAAACCCGTCAAAAACCTCTCCCCTCCCCCCTCTGCCTCTCACGGCCGCGCCGGCGCCGGCACAGGCCGGTTCCACGCAACCGGGCGGCTGGACCGACGGAGAAAGAGGAGCTATATATCTTCCAGAAACGTGGAAGGATTACTGTCATGGCCGGATTCAGCGCAGAGGTGCTCACCGCCAACGAGGCGGCGTCGGTGACGCGCGTGCCGCTCAAGCAGGTGCATCGCATCATCGACGCCGGCTTGCTGCGCGGCCGTGTCGAGATGCGTCGCGGCAGCCGCGTCATCGTCGGTTCGGGACTAGTGGGATTGCGTCTGGCGTGGTTGACGGCCGAGACACTGACGCCAACGGCACGTCGGCGCATCGTCGAGCGCGCGATCGCAACCGACGCGGCATCGGTGGTTGCCGCCGCCCCACTGAAGGTCGACCTGAAGCCGATCGCCGCCGAGGTGAAGATCGGCCTCGCCCGGCTTCGGAAAGCGAAGGCGATGGTGGCGCGCGATGCAGACATTCTCGGCGGCCAGCCGGTGTTTACTGGAACGCGTGTGCTTGTTCATGACATCGCTGACATGCTCGCGGCTGGCGATACGCCGGACGCGATCCATGCCGGCTATCCGCAGTTGGCCCTCGACCAGGTCGAGCTTGCCGCCGACTACGCGCTTGCCTATCCCCGGCGCGGCCGTCCGCCGGCAAAGCCAGTCTGGCGGACCACGCCGTCAAAATCGTCGCGCACGGTCAGTCTCGACGATTTGCCGGCGACTTCGTGAAGTTCCTGATCGACGAATGCCTGAGCCCGGACCTTGCGAAACTGGCGCGAGAGAGTGGGTATCCGCAGTCCAGCCACGTGCGCTGGCTGGGCCTGGCGGGCGCGAAAGATCATGTTGTCACCAGACGCGCTGTCGATGACGGCTATGTCCTGGTTACCCACAACACGACGGATTTCCGGGGGCTTTACGGTCGCGAAGACCTGCACGTCGGATTAATAGCCTTCAACACGGCGCCAGGATTGATGAGTCTCGATCTTCAGGTGCGGCTTTTCCTCCTCGCCCTTTCGGAACTCGGCGGCGAGGAGGCATGGAACGAAGCGCTGGAGATCTCAGTGGACGTGGATCGAACCGTGACGATCGAGAGATTCGATCTTCCAGAATAGCGGTTATTCGTCCGGTTCGCCAATGTCGACCTGGTCAGCGAAGCGCCTCCAACATATGGGTATGGTCCATGAGGACATGGATGAGCGCCTGGCGATCGATGGTGACGGTCATGCTGGTGCTGCGTGTGCGCTCATGCCGTTCATTCAGCGTCTCGAACTCGTCCACGGTGGTGTGATGAAAGGCGCCGTCCTCCTGGCTGGGGCGGAGCGGCGGCTCGAAGAGGGCGATGATCGGAGAGCCGACGGAGCGATGTGCCGCACCGCCGGCGAGCGGAATCAGGGGGCGAAGTCAAGCAGCTTCTTTGCCTTGCCTTCCATCTCGAGCCGGACGTCTTGGTGCTGCTTGTCGCGCGCGACGCGGGTGATGCCCTGCACGAAATCGAAAACCGATGCCGGCGGATGGCCTTCGTCGGTGAGCACGGCGTCGATGATCCTCGTGGTTTCGCCTTTCGAGAAGCCGCGCTTGCGCAAAAATGTCGTGCGCTCCTCGTCGTCTCGCGCGACGACACGGTCGCGCGCTGCCTTGATGCCATTGACGAAGGGCATCGGTGAGGATTCGGCGAACTGGATCAGTGCTGGCTCGGCTTCCAGCGCAAAGCGCGAGGCGGCATATTTGGAGTGTCGGATGGTGATTTCCTGGAAATCCTCGACACCCCACAAGTTGCGATTCTGACATACTGCCCGCAGGTAAAAGCTTGCAATTCCAAGCGTTTTCGAGCCGACCTCGCTGTTCCAGGCATAAAATCCGCGGAAGTAGAGATCCGGTTCGCCGTTCGGCAAGCGACCTGCCTCTATGGGGTTGAGATCGTCGACCAAGAACACGAAGATGTCGCGATCGGAGGCATAAAGCGTCGTCGTGTCCTTCGAGATATCGACATTCGGATTGTAGATGCTGGTCGACCAGTCGAGCACGCCCGGCACCTTCCAGCGCGTGTCGCCAGTGCCGTTGCCAGCGATCTTTCGCACGGCCTCAACGAGTTCGTGGTCGAAAATCCTCCCATAGTCTGGACCAGTGACCGCTCGGAGCTCGAGACGGCCGTTCTCGATCTCGAGCGTCTTGACCTGCTCGGCGCGGTGCGTGGAAAAGCCATACTGCAGATTGATCCCGGCGAGCGCAGCCGGAAGCTGGCGCAGATAGGTAGCGGGTGCGCCGACCAGGGTGGCGAGCTGACCAAAACTCCAGTGTGTCGGCGCGACCGGCGTGTGGGCATCCGGCAGCATGAGCGTCAGCCTCTCGGGATTTTCACGGGAGGCTTCCACACGGATCGCCTCGCTTTCCACGATTCGCGTCTTGCTGCGTTCGGACCGCCGCCTCACCGCATTGTTGAGGTCGGTGAGCGACAGGTAGCGTTCGTCGTCCGGCCGGTTGAACCATTCCGACGACACGCGGCCAATGCGCTGGCCGCGGCTGACATCCACCTTGTAACCGTTGTTCCCGCTCCGCACGGGCGCCTGAATTTCCATCTGGGTCATAGCTCTTGCTCCGCGACGGGGCGCCAGGAGCCTCTCTCCAGGCTTTCACCCGCCGCCAGCACTCCACTCCGCCCTCTCCCTCTGTTGGCGCCGGCCAAGGCAGTCACGAGTGCTGAGCTTGCAGCAGCTTCCGCCTCAGGGATCTGCCGACGCTGAAGACCGGCCGCGGGCCGGGCTTCAGCGAAACGCCAGTACGCTCCCGCGGCGAGACGCCCCCGCTATTGGCCGGGGCTGGTCACCCACATGAAGCGTCAGGCCACCCTTCCCGATGCATTCACCTGCCGGCGAGAACAATCGCGGTTGCCACGATGCCGAAATCATGAATCAATGCGCGTCCAGGGATGCGGCGGCACCCGGAGCGATGGAGGCGATGCGACGATTCAGAATTGCTGACCAGGTCATAGAAGAATCGGCGTCTGACCTGCAGGTCATCCTTGCGGATGCCTACCGGCGCAAGAGCCGGCCACTTTGCCTATGCCAAGAGCCGGGTGCGGCAATGTATATTGCCCAGGTCGGCGACCAGTACATCATCAAGCGCATGCCGTCGTCGGGCGGCGGGCATGATCCGTCCTGTTCGTCCTACGAGCCGCCCGACGAGCTATCCGGCCTCGGCATGCTGATGGGCAGCGCAATACAGGTCGATCCCGAGAGTGGGCTGGCCTCGCTGAAGCTGGATTTCAGCCTGTCGAAGGTCGCTGGCCGGGCAAGACCTGTCGGGGGTGCGGGCGGCTCCGACAGCGTGACCGGCGATGCAAAGAAATTGTCCTTGCGCAGCCTGCTTCACTACCTTTGGCATGAAGCCGAGTTGACGGCCTGGACCTCACGCTGGGCCGGGAAGCGCCATTGGTGGAACATCCGATGGCATCTGATCGAGGCCGCCCGCCAGATGACGGCGAAGGGCGGGATGTTGAGCGACATCCTGTTCGTGCCGGAGCCGTTCCGGTCCGCAGACAAGGCCGGGATCGAGCAGCGACGTGCGGCGGCGCTCGCCCCTGCTCAGCCGCCGAAGACCGGTCCGAGGCAGCTGATGATCCTCGTTGGCGAGTTCAAGGAACTTGAGCCGGCGCGCAGCGGTCATAAGCTGATCATCAAGCACATGCCAGGGTTCGTATTTTTGGTCGATGATGGACTTTACCGCCGGCTTCAATCTCGCTTCGAGACCGAGCTCATGCTGTGGGGCACCGATGAGGCGTCACACCTGATCGCGATCGCAACGTTCGCACTCACGCCGACCGGGCTCGCCGTCATCGAGGAACTGGCGCTGATGGTGGTGGCGGAAAACTGGGTACCTTACGAGTCCGCTTACGAAAAGAAGCTGGTCGATGCACCGGCCAGGCTGCAGACGCGTTGCGTAAAGGGCCTGCGCTACAATTTGCCGGCAAATCGGCCGGCGGCTGCCGCCCTGACACAGGGGCAGCAGCGATCGACCGCGCTTTATATCGTCCCCAATTGCCGATTCATCCTACCTGGATGCAGTTGAGGAGTTGATCGCATCGCGACCCGAGATCGATGCGTGGCTATGGAGGGTGGCGGATGGAGACATGCCGCCCCTGCCCACATGATTTTAGCTGGAGGCTTTGGCCGAAACAAAGGCCAATGAACGAAAGCCCACTTGGCCGGGGGCCGAGTGGGCTTGTCTGGCGGAACGCAGCACCTATCCGTCCGTGAAGGTCGCATAGCCATGGTAAAGATTAGATTAGCGAGATCGAATTTTCGAACGAGCTTCGCTGGTTTCTCAGGATCGGACCACGTTCCGTTTACATTAGCATTTGTGCATATGTTTAGGTTGTGGCGCTGCTTTAGCGGTAGGAGAAAGCTGTTACGTCCGCGGCGAGGTTTTGGAGCGTCATGATGACCATCTCCTGGCATGTTGCAGGAGTCGAGCTCACCACAGGCCTTGCTAAGGATCGCCGGCAGTTCCCGCGTTGCTGCCGCGTCCTCTCGATTCAGGCAGCGGCTTGACGCAATACTTCAGGGCGCGGCAACGCCACCTGGAGATTGTCGATTAGCCGCGTTTCGCCAAGCCAGGCAGCGACGAGCAGCCGCGCTGGTCGATCTAATGTGAGTATTGAGGCAAGGTCACTCTCCGAGCGCAGCTCGAGATACTCGACCTTGGAGAAGCCGGCGGCGAGGATCGCCTCTCGGCCGACAGTCAGCGCACGCTGTATAGATTCCCCTGAACTCAGCTGCCTGGCAGTTTGGCCCAGGATTTCAGCCAGTCGAGGCGCCCTGTTGCGCTCAGCCAAAGACAGGCGCGCGTTGCGCGACGACATTGCCAGGCCATCGGCTTCGCGAACCGTCGGGCCAGCGATGATCTTGATTGGGATATCGAGGTCACGGACAAGCTGGCGCACCACGTGAAGTTGCTGAAAATCCTTTTCGCCGAAAAACGCCAGATCGGCCCCGGTCTGCAGAAGAAGCTTCGTGACCACGGTTGCTACGCCATCGAAGTGGCCGGGACGAAAGGTGCCGCAAAGCCCCTCGCTCACACCGCCGACCGAAACTGTGGTCCCGAAGCCTTGCGGATAAATGTCGGCTGCATCGGGAGCATAAAGAATATGGTCGCAAACTCATAAACTGGGTATCGTGCTGATGTAAGTTCTGATTCAAGGCTTCTTTTGGAGGCTTTGATGCGTC
>NZ_JBSKBP010000059.1:0-24597 GCF_053714275.1 Mesorhizobium sp. Arg314
CTGGTTCACCCGCGCCATCTTCTGCCGCATTTCCAAAGGTGTCTGCGCCATTTCGGTAGCTCCTATCAGCCTGGTCAGTTCTTTCATGCCGGGATGGGACAGGAATGACGAGGTCCGCGCCGACCCCCCGCCACCCTTGGAGACGGCAGCCGCCGGCTTCTCGCCTGCCCTATGCGCCTGAATCTGGAGGACATTGTTGCCGATCGCCTCGGCTGGGGTCAGCGCTTGGCCGGTCACGCCAGCCGCCCCCATCACGGCGGCCGTCTGTTGCCACACGCCGGCGATCGCTGCGCCATCGGCGACGAGCAGTCGGCGGTCAATTCGACGCTGCCGCTTATCCTCCACGCGCGCGACTACTTCAGAAGCAAGTGCCAAAGTAAAGGCCTCTCTAATATTTATTTAATATGGCGCGCTGGCATCCGAAGGATGGCCGTTTCAGCGACCCCCGTGTGGTGCCGTTTTGAGCAACGGCGAGGCCCATCGCGCGGTTCGAACAGGACGAAGGCACCTAGCTTTTTGAAGTGCTGGAAGGCCAAAGCGATCCCTTGCGGAAAGTGTGCCCGTCGGAGCTATCTCCAGCTATTTGGAACGCGACATAAGCCCGAGGGCCTCGCTGCTACAAAGCTGTGGCTAAATCGTCTTTCGCGATCTCCCTTGTATCTGCACTGGCCCTGGCGTTGTAGCCTCGCCTTTGAATATCGTCGTGAGAATCAGCCGAGGCAGCGAGCAGCCAGTCGTGACGGCAATCGAACCGCAGCTTTTGGGTTTTTGCGACTGGTGGCTCGGGGAGATGCGGACCATCGCCTCTCGGATTACCTCCGGGCAAAGGCAAACATCGACCAGCGATTGGACTGTCGCTCTTGCCGACGACGGCATCCACGTCGGCAAGGCTGGTGCGCCTGAAGTCCAATCGGTCCGGCTGCCGCTCGCGAATGAGATTTCGACGCTCCTCCACGCTGGGAACCGCCGGAATAGACCAAGCTTCGACGTCCTCATCCATTCCGGCCTATTTCTGACCCGCCAACTGGGGGCGCGGCGGCTGCCGTTTCGACTAGCGAGAACTATGGCCGAACTCGACCTGCTAGCCTCAACGCCAATCGATCCCGCGCAAGTACATCTGGTGTTCGCGGCCTCTCCCGAGCAAGGTTGCGCCTACCATGTTGTCAAAGCCAAGACCGTATCGACAGTATTGGATGCAATCCGCGCGGTCGGCGGGACACTTCGCTCGATCGCGCTGGTTGAGCATGGGCAAGTGAAACCTCTCGACCGCCTGAGCCTAGCAGTGATCTGGCCTCCCACCAAACGCGAGCGCCTCGCGACGCGAGCTTGGGCCGTGGCCTGCGCGACATTGTTCATCGGTCTTGCCGCGACCTATGCCCACGCGCAATGGCGATATTGGCAGGCCGGAGCCGCGCTAGACGAGCAGATCGCCGATGCGCAGATCCAAGCCAGAAAGGCTCGGGCGATCCTGCGGAGGCGTCAGACGGAGTTCGAGCAGACCGACAGAATCCGGGCCGAGAGAAAGGCCTCCGTTTCCACAGTCCGCATCCTGGCGGAACTCACACACCTGCTGCCCGACAGCGCCTGGGTGACGGACCTCTCGTCGAAGAAGGGCGAACTGGCTATTACCGGCTTCGCGTCCTCCGCCGCCGATCTGATCCAGCCGATCGACGCCTCCCCCCTCTTCTCCTCGCCAGAATTCGCGGCCCCCGTCGTCAAGGTTCCGGGGCAGACCGGGGAGCGATTCACGATCACCGCCAGGATCGATGCGCCGTGAGCCTGCTGACACGAATTCTCAACGCACCCGTGCTGATCCGGCGAACGCTGGCTCTCACCATCACTGTTTTGGCAATCAGCCTGGTGGGGTGGGTTGTGTTCGCCGCCGCCGGCAGCATCGCCTCGGCCAGGGCCGATATCGAACAGAAGCGGGAAGCGCTCGGTCAGATCGAAGCCGTCATCGCCCTGGCAAAGAACATCGAAAGCGCCGCCGCACCGGTGGCGACCGCGGATAGCAAGGAATTCCTCACGGGCGACAGCGAGGCCGTCATCCGCGGCGCGCTGCAGACCCGGCTCAACGCCATGGCCGCGTCGAACGGGGTGACCGTGCTTTCCGCCGGCAATGCACCGGCCCTCAGCGAGGACGGTGTTGCCTATCTCGGGCTGCGCGCCAATGTCTCGGGCCCGTTGGAAAGCGTGCACGGCTTCCTGCTCAGCCTCGAAACGACGCTGCCGGTGCTATTCTTGCGCGAAGCAACCCTCAGAACCACGAACATAAGCCCCTCCGCTTCGCCGGCGAGCCCGCCGGAAATCTTTGTCGAAGTGCTTTTCTATGGCGCGCTGCAGCCGGCAGCCGTTTCTGCGTCGGAGAACAAGCCATGATGCGGACCGTCCCGGCACTCGGTATCGGGATCGCGGCCGCCGGACTCATTGCAACGAATGTCGTCCTCTACGAAACGGCGGTCGATGTGTCTCCAGTGGCGCCGGCCCAACGAACAGGAGCCAGGCCGCCGACCGGCGTGGATCAAAGCGCAACCGCAGCCGACATGGGCGGCTTCGCCGAAACCTTCGAGCGGCCGCTGTTCAGCCCGACGCGGCGCAAATTCGTGCCTGCACCGGTCGAGCCGAAACCCGTAGCAGTGACCGCCGCACCGCCGACACCTCCTCCACAGCAAGTTGCTGTATCAGTGGTTGCTCCGTCTCTGCTTGGGATAAGCATTAGCAGCGGGACCGCACGGGCCTTGCTCAAGACCGAAGGCAGCGCTGCCGCCGACTGGTACGCCAATGGCGAGACGATCGACGGCTGGACGGTTTCGGCGATCGACAAGGACCAGGCCGTGCTCACCCGCGACGGACGAAAGGCACGCCTCTCGCTTTATCCGGCCATTCAAAAACCGGCGGTTGGAGGCGACGGCCTTGCGCAGTGAACTCCAAGGCAACGATGTTGGATGTGGCGGTTTTGCCCTGGTGGCGGTGCTGGGTTTCATGCTGGTCCTCTCGACCATCGTCCTTCCTTTCGCGCTGACGGCGAGGACACGGCTGATGATCGCTAGCAATGAGGTCGAGCAGCAGCGCATGACCTTGGTTGCCGACGGGCTGGTCAACGTCGTCTCGGCCGAGCTGTTCGCTGGCACCGAGACTGACGGCCTGTCTATGAATGGAGAGGCGGCGCAGTGCCGCGTGGGCCACATGACCTTCGAGCTTAAGGTCCAGGATCACGCCGGGCTGATCGACCTCAATGGCGGCGACCCGGGTTTGTTGTCACGCGGCTTCGCGTCGCTCAACTTCGATCGGCAAAGCGCCGAAGCGCTCGCCCGGTCCGTGATTTCGTTCAGGACTCCCGCAAGCGTGTTTGCATCCACCACGGAGCAAATGTCGCCACTTGGACCGCGCGAGGCCAAACTCGCGCCTTTCGAATCCGTCGCGGAATTGCAGGAATTTTCGGGCCTCGCTTCGACGCCGCTCCATGACCTCTATCAGGTTTTCACCGTCAATCTAAAGCGCGGTTCGATTAACCTCGCCAGTACGCCGAAGCGTCTGCTCGATGTGTTCGATGGTGCTGATGAGCAGTCCGCGAGCCGGAAAGGGAACGCTAGTTCGGTCTATTCGGTCGAAATCGCAGCCCGGCGCGAAGGCTCGGGCATTGTCGGCCGGGCCGGTTTTGTCGTCGAGCGATTTCCACAACTGCCCGCCGGCTTTAGACGGACCTCGCAAATCCCTGGCGGCGATATCGCGGAGAGCTCTTCGACGACGCCTGCCTCGATGGCCGGCTGCGATGCGATGTTCGGCGGCACCGTGGCCGAGATACTGCGGAAATGGGCTTCATGACCGTCTCTCCCGGCGCTCCGCAAGTCGAAACGTTTCTCGCCTTCCTGGAAAGAGAGAACATGCTCACCGCGCATGCCGCGCAGCGTGCGCTGAGCGCGGCAAAGACCTCGGGCCATCCCTTCGACACGGTGATGACGGAGCTCGGCCTGATCGGCGAGAAGGAGCTTGCGGATAGCCTTTGCCGCTACCTCGGCGTGCCGCCGCTGGCCGAGGCGCCGGAGGATATCGACCCCGACCTGCTCGCAAGCGTGCCGCTGACCTATTGGCGGGAGAACGGCGTCCTGCCGCTGGAGCTGGACGAACATCGTCTGGTCATCGCCGTGGCGGATCCCTTCGCCTCGGCAACCATCGAAGCGCTTTCGTTTCATTGGGAGCGAACGCCTTCGCTGCGCATTCTGCCGAGACGCGTCATCGGCGAAAGCATTGAGCGGATCGAGCGTTCCGCCACCGACGCAGTCTCGTTGGAAAGGGGCAATGCCGGCCTCGATGACACCGGCTCGGACGATCTCGAACGCCTGAAGGATTTTGCCCGCGAGGCGCCGATCGTGCGCTTCGTCGCCGACACCATTCATCGCGCGGTCGACGCCAAGGCAACCGACATCCATATCGAGCCGCTGGAGGACCATGTCCGCATCCGCTTCCGGCACGACGGCATGCTCTCGGTCGTCGACACCGTGCCGTCTTCGATGCTGTCTGGCATTTCGACGCGCATCAAGATCCTGTCGCGATTGAACATTGCCGAACGGCGCCTGCCCCAGGACGGCCGGATGCGCATCGCCGTGCGCGGGCGCGACATCGATCTTCGCGTGTCCGTCATTCCCTCCATCCATGGCGAGGCCATCGTGCTGCGCATCCTCGACCGGGCCGGCGTCGAATTGCGCCTGGAGAAGCTGGGCTTCGACGAGGTAGCCCAAGCGACGATCAGGACGATGGCGCAAGCTGCGAACGGCATTGTGCTCGTCACCGGACCGACCGGCAGCGGCAAGACGACGACCCTCTATTCGGTTCTGGCCGAGCGTTCGCGACCGGATGTCAAGATTTTCACGGTCGAGGATCCTGTCGAATACCGCATGGCCGGCGTCACGCAACTCCAGGTCAATCCTGCGATCGACCTCGATTTCGCGACAGCGCTGCGCTCGATCCTGCGCCAGGATCCCGATATCATCCTGCTCGGCGAAATCCGCGACCGAGAAACGGCGCAGATCGCCATCCAGGCGGCGCTGACCGGCCACCTGGTGTTTTCCACACTGCATACCAACAGCGCCGCGGGAGCATTGACGCGCCTGCGCGACATGGGTGTCGACGGTTATCTGCTCGGGGCGACCATCCGGGGCGTGATTGCGCAAAGGCTGCTGCGCCGCATCTGCCCGGCCTGTCGCGGTGCTGCCGGTCCATTCTGCAAACCCTGCAATTCCACCGGCTACAGCGGCCGCACCGTGACCTATGAGATGCTTCAGGTCTCATCGCGCATCGCCACGCTCATCGATGAAGGTGAAAGCGAACTGGAGATCGGCAAGGCCGCAGCCGAGTCAGACCTTGTGCCGATGGCAACCCACGCGGCCTCGCTCGCCCGATCCGGCGTGACGACACTCGAGGAAGTGCGCCGCGTCATCGATCTCAATGGGGACGGATGATGCCGTCATTCGCCTATCGCGCCTTACTGCCGGACGGCGCTACCGAGGCCGGCGTTGTCAATGCGCCTTCCAAGCAGGAGGCGGCTCGCAGGCTGGCCCAGCAGGGGCGGCGGTCCTTCTATCTGGCACAGGACAACGGAACCACCACACGGTTCCGCTGGCCGGCAGGCGACTTCGGGCTGACCAAACGCATCGATTTGGGGCAGCTGTTTGCCGAGTTATCGGTGCTGCTCAATGCCGGCTTCACCATCGATCGCGCGCTCGGTGCAGTCATTTCGGGCGAGGGCCATGCCGCCAGGCGCAAGCAAATCCAGGCGGTGCTCGACGTCACGACAAGCGGCCGCTCGATCGCCGAGGCGTTCCTGACCTTGCCGGGGATTTCCGCGGATGTCGCGGCCCTGCTCGCCAGCGGCGAGCGCAGCGGCAAGATGGCGTATATCTGTCAACGCCTGGCCGAAAATTTCGAAGCCAGGGCCAAACGCCGAACCGCCATCATCGAAGCCCTGACCTATCCGGCATTTCTGCTCGTGGTGATGTTTGGGGCGCTGATCATTTTGGCGACAGTGCTCGTGCCGGCGCTGGAGCCAATCTTTGAAGGCTCGTCCGCGCCCCGGCCTCTGACAATGAGGATGCTGTCGGCCCTGGGCACCGTCTTCACCGAATATCCCTTTATCTTTCCGCTCGTCGCCCTGGCGGGCCTGCTCGCATACCTGCTTGTCTCCAAATCCTCCGCGGCCCGAAATGCGTTTTCACGTTGGTCGCTGAAAATTCCCCTGTTCGGTCCGCTGATCACAAATGCGGTGCTTGCGCGCTATCTCGATACGCTCTCCTTGCTGCTCGGCAACGGCGTGACGATGAGCGAGGCATTGCGCCTGGCTGCTGGCATCTCGCAATATGCCTCCCTGAAAACAAGCTTTTCGGCCATCGAGGAGGAGGTGGCGAACGGTGTCCGCCTTCACCCAGCGGCTGCCAAGGCCGGGATTTTCGACAATCCCACGCTGTCGCTGATCTCGCTGGGCGACGACGCCAATGCGCTGCCCGTCGTTCTCGATCGTGCGGGCAGGATGCTGCAGGCCGCGCTCACGCGCCGGATCGATATGCTCTTGAAACTGCTGACGCCGGCGCTGACGATTTCGTTAGGCCTGCTGGTCGGCTCGCTGGTCGTCTCGGTGATGACCACGATCCTCAGCATCAACGACCTGGCGCTGCAATGACCGTTTGCGCGGCACATGCAACAAGACGGGCGAATGCGGCGGCCGGTTTCACGCTCGTCGAAATGCTGATCGTCCTGACGATCCTGGCTCTCGTGGCTGCGATCGCCGGGCCAGGCCTCATCAAGCGATATAGGACCGTCGACCTGCAAACCTCGGCCAGCGAAATCGTCACGCGGTTTCGCGCATCGCGCACGGTGGCGATCGCCACCGCGAAACCACAGCGGATCGTCATCGCCCCGCAAGCACGATCGATCCATTTCGACGATCGCCACACGATCGACCTGCCGCAGGACGTGGAAATGGTCGTGACCACCGGGCGCGAAACGACAGTCGATGGCCGGGAGGCAATTCTAACGTTTCTTCCCAACGGCAGTGCCTCTGGCATGAAAATCGATCTTCGGCAAAAGGGACAGTCAGCCCATATCGAGGTGAACTGGCTGACCGGGCTTTCGACATTGAGGGGCGAGCCATGACTGGGGCGCATTCCGACACTGCCGGCCAAGAGGGCTTTTCGATCCTGGAGATGATCGTTGCAATGACGATTCTGGCCCTGGTCCTCGGCATCGCCAGCCAGGCGATTGTTCTCGCAGGCCGCAGCATCTCGGCCGCCAGGGAGCAAGTCGAAGATGCCAGACGCCTACGTGAAATGATGGCGGACTATGAGGCTGGTGGGCAACACTCCGGCGGTGCGGACAACATCACTTCATCCGGCTGGACCTTGAAGACCAGCAAAATAGACGTTTCCAGGACGAAAATGACGGCCCTCATCGTCGAACAAGGCGGTGCCGCGGGCAAGCGCAAAGGAGCGTTTCTGACGTTCCTGCCCGAAACGCGACCGGACGGCCAATGACCGCCCGGACCGCTCGTTTCTTCGAAGCCGGAAAGGCACTTTCCAGATACTTGCTGCGAACAGCCGCCGGGGGAACAGGCCGTGCCGGACGTAGCGGCCGTCCGGAATCCCGCCAAACAGCGGCCGATGGCTTTGCCTTGATCGACGTGCTTGTCGGTCTTGCGTTGGTCGGCGTGATCTCATCGCTGATGATCGTCTTCCTCGGCCAGGCTCGCACTATGATCCGCATAGGCAATGCCACCCAGATGCAAATGGAAGTCGATGCAGCATCGCGCTTTCTCGAAAGCGCGATCGCGAGCGCGGAACCGTTGCCGCTGTCGCGATCCTCGCCGGACGAGCCGATCTATCTCAGCGGCAACGGCGCTCAGGTGCAGTTCAGCGGTATCCAGGCGATGGGCTTCGGGTCCTCGGCGCTCAGGCAAATCTCCGTCGCGCTGTCAGACAAGGCCGGCGTGAGAACCGCTAAAAATTTGCAGATCGTGCAGAAGCCGCGCCGCGGCGGTCAGTCAGCCAATGCAGCCGAGAGCCAGCCGGTTACGCTGATATCCGGCGTGGCCAGCATCGCGTTCGAATATCTCGACGGCTCGACACACGTATGGTCTGGGCAATGGAACGCCACTCGGCGCCTGCCCCTCGCTGTCCGGTTCAAGATTTTGGTCGTAAGGGACGGTGCGGCCTATTCGTCCGACGGCCTGGCGCGGTTGACGCTCGCCAGTCAGCAACCGGCGCGCTGATTTCAGCCTGACGGGTCAGTTGCTCACGTCCTGATCCTCGCCACTGCCATCCGGCTTGCCGTCCCTGCCGAGCGTCTGGATAGTGACCGCGCTGGCATCAGATTTCACCTCATAGAGATAAGGCCGTCCCCAAGGATCATTGAGACCCGTCGAGCCTTTGAGATACGGCCCGTTCCAGCGGCTTTCGCCCGCAGGCGCCTTCACCAAGGCGTTCAGGCCCTCATCCGCCGTTGGATACTTCGCGTTGTCGACATAGTAAAGTTCGAGCGCGCTTTCGATGTTGTGGATCTGGGCCTTGGCGGCATTGGTGCGGGCTGACCCGAGATAGCGCAGCACCTGCGGCGCGACCAAGGTGGCGATCAGGGCGATGATCGCCAGCACCACCAGAAGCTCAACCAGGGTGAAGCCGGCCTCGCGCTCTTTCTCATCGAAAAGCCATGCTCCGGGTTGGGTCTTGAGGGGGAAAATGCGCATCACAGCATCTCCAAATTCAGTCCGACGAAATGTTCGAGCGCCCAGCCGCAAGCCAGCCCCAGCGCGATGAACGGCCCGAACGGCACCCGCGAACGCACCGTCGCCGGCCCAATCGCGACGGCTTGCCAGCCGACGAACAGCAGTGCTGCCGCGCTGGCGACAAACAGCAGCAGCGGAAACAGCAACGGATCGATCCAGCAGGCGGCCGCGCCAAGCATTTTCACGTCGCCGAGGCCGAGGCCAATCCTGCCGGTCCTTGCGAAGTGGCCGCGACGGATCGCCCAGAAAGCGGCGAGGATGGTAACGGCATATCCGGCCTGGAGGGGAAGAGCGTCCGGCTGGACGACCATTTGAAAACCCAGCCCGCCGGCGGCCAGGACGACGTTCAACCCGTCCGGGATCATCATCCGTCTGAAATCTATGACCGAGATCGCGACAAGCATCGTTGCCAATGCAAGGGTCGAGCCGAGGAGCAGCCAGCCATGTTCGCTCATGTCAGTAAGCCAGCCTCTTCATGTCCTGCTCGAGCTTGGTGCCGCCGCGCCGTCTCTGGATCGGTGTTTCCAGGCTGATCTTGCCGCGGAATTCGTCCGTCACCGCGCGCGCCTCGGTGAAATCGCGAACCACGCGCGGTCGGATGAAAATCACCAATTCAGTGCGGCCGATGCTGTCGGTCTTGTTCTTGAAAGCATTGCCCAGAACCGGAATGTCGCCCAGGATCGGCACCTGGCCGCGGTCGACGCTGTTGTTCTGCTGGATGAGGCCGCCCAGCGCCAGGCTCTCGCCGTCATTGACCAGCACCCGTGTCTGGATCTTGCGTTGCTGGATGGTCGGTGAATCGATGCCCGAGGTCGTGGTCTTCTTGACGTTGCTGACCTCCTGCTGGATGTCGAGCATGACGCGGCCGGCATTGTTGATGCGTGGCGTGACCTTCAGGATAACGCCGGTGTCCTTCATCGCGACCGAATTGACGATCGGCGCATCGCCGGTCGTCGTTCCAACCGCTTGCTGGGTGATGATCGGCACCTGATCGCCGACCTGCAGAACCGCCTGCTGATTATTGAGCGCCATCACGGTGGGCGCCGAGATCACGTTGACGTCAGTGATGCTGGAGAGCGCATTCAGCGTCACCTGGATGTTGTCGGTCGCATAACTCCAGGCAAAGCCCGGGAAAGCAGCGCCCGTGAAGCCGCTCGCCACGTCGGATAGCGAAAGCTTCATCCCATTGTTCTCGAAATACCAGCGCAGCCCGAATTTGAGTTCGTCGTTCAGCGTCACCTCGGCGATCACCGCCTCCAGCATGACCTGCGTCGGAAGCACGTCCACCTTCGAAAGGATTTGTTCGATGCGCTGATAGTCCCTGGCGGTGGCCTGGATCAGCAGCGCATTGTTCTCGATGTCGGCGACGACCTTGGCATGCGGCTTTTCCTGTCCTTCGGGCACCGCATTGAGCGAGGGCGAGGGCGACGGGCCTGTCAACGGCGCCGGCGTTACGCCATCCGATTGCAAGGCAATCGGCGTCATGTCGGGCGAGACATTGGAGCCGGCATTCCCGCCTTCGGCCTTGACGGAGGTGCCAAGGACGGAACTCAGGACTTCAGCCAACTCCTTGGCGGGGCGATTCTGGATCTGGTAGACGAAGAGCTGCTCCTCATTCGTCTCGGCTAGCTTGTCGAGCTTGTCTATCCAGGTCGCGGCGCGCGTCAGATAGGCTGGGCGCGAGGTGATCACCAGGACGGAGTTCAGGCGATCGTTTGGCACGAATTTGATGACGTTGGCGCCGGCTCCGCCCTTTGTGCCGAAGATCGAGTCCAGTTCAGACGCGACCGCCTCCGGTTTGGAAGCCTTGAGCGGATGCAGCGCCACCGACATGCCGCGCATCCAGTCAACGTCGAACACTGAAACGGCCTCGCGGATCGCTTCGAGATCGGCGTTGTTGCCGGCGACGGTGATCAGATTGCGTGTCGAGTCGACGCGCAGCACCGAGCCTTGCCGCGTGATCGGCTCAAGGATGGTCTTCATTTCCTCGGCCGCGATGAACTGCAGCTGGATGACCTGGACCTTGACGCCCGGACCGGATGCCGAGACGGAAGGCACGCTGACTGCCGGTGTGCTCGATAGCGTCTCGGAAAGCGGCATGATCTGATAGGTGCCAGCGCGCTTCACTATGCCAGCGCCGTTCACGGCCAGCGCCGATTCCAGGATGTCCGACAGCGCATCTTTAGAAACCGGCTTCGAAGTCTGTAGAGTAACCGTGCCTTGCACACGCGGGTCGACGACGTAGTTGACATGCAAGGCGTCCCCGAGCACCGCCTTGGCGGCTTGCGCCAACGGTGCGTTGACAAGGTTGAGCTCGTACTGACCGTTGCCGTCCCCAGTCACTTGGGTGACGGGCGCTGCCGAGGACACGAAGTTGCCGGAGCCTTGATATTGCGCCCCGGTAAAGCGCTGGGCCTGGGCGGTGGCAGATGTCACCGACTGCGAGCCCGCATACCCCGAGCGTAGCGGCGAGTTTTTGGCATGCAGGCTCTCGACGGTCTCGGTGAAGAAATCGTTGCCCGAAGGAGACTGGCAGCCGCAAATCACCAGCAGCATGCCCGATACGACGCAACTAATTGGCTTGACTGACATCCACCCGATTCCCCTGGAGTTTTACTTTAGGCTTCTTGCAACGGATGTCGGGGTTGATGGTGATATTGGGAGTATATCCACAGAGTTCGTGGTGACGATAAGCCGCCCGTAGCCAATTAGACAACTTGCCGCTCGACAAGCTGGCGGAGGCAATGATCGGCGAGCGGCGCCCGCCGGACCGCCAAACCCTTGGTGACTAAGCAATAGTGGACGCCGTGTCGATCAACTTTATAGCAACTAGAAAGCGACTCACACAATTCAGAATGGGATGTGAATTGGACAGGAAGAAACCTCTTTGATGATGGCATCAGCACCGATATGCTCATCGTTCGACCGTGACACTCTGTCAGCGAGTTCATATAGGTATTTTATTTCACCTATGAATAATAAATTTGACGTCACATACTCATCAGCACCAACTCCTTGGTAATCGCCGTACTCCTGGACAAATAAGTCGATTGAATCTACGTAACTTTCAACAATATTTTTTGAATATTTCGAATCACTCGTAAGTCGGAGGTTGCAGAAATTTGCAAAGCATATTGCTGCGTTTTGCGCGAGTCCGCAAAAGCTACCAGGTCGATCGTCGCAGTCAGGGATATGCGCCTCAGCCGCTTCTCGAAGCTTGTAAATCTGGTCAGGATAGTTCATGTTCTTCAATAATTCCAAGGCATCAAAATGCCTGCTAATACTCTCGCCGAATACACTATCATATTGACCAATAACAGAAGAGATTCTTGCGGTTACAAGAAGACAGAAGTTAAGCATCTCCTTCAAATCTAATTGCTGAATCCGATCTGCTACAAGTTCCGTTACTGTAAGTACGTTAGCCATATCCAAGCCTATTTCAATGGACTATAGGTGTCCAGTCCACGCTGGTTAATCTCTGCAGCGCATCCACCGCATATATCACGACTTGCCGCAACGCCCATTGCGGTAAGCCCCATATTCTCGGCGGCGTTCATCGCGTTCACTTCCGCGTGAATTCCTCGCATTCCAATGCCCTCGACCTCATTTGTTCGCAATTCAGCCCTTTGGGCAGGACTGAGCCTACCTGCACTTGAGGACACGACGTAAGTGCCTTCCCGCGTCGCAACAACAGCTGTGGTGCGTTTGTCCTGTGCATAGTTGTCTAGTTTACTATGGATTGTAACTGCGCGCTCATGCGCGATTTCCGCTACGTTGGCGGGAGCTTTCGAAGGGTTGGCCTTTCCGATCCCAAGCGCCGGCGTCATCACCTCTGAAACCACTGACGTGGGGGTTGCAAGGGGAAGACTATGAGCGGAATTGGCTACTTCTAGAGTGGCCCAAGATCGATTGTACCTGTCAAAGGCGGCCTCTTTGGCCATTGCCTTTTGAGCGGCAATTGCGGTCACCTGCGAGTGAGCCCAGCTAGTTTTGTCACTGCGGTCCTTCGCCGATATCAATCCGTTTTGCTCGTCTTGAACAGCTTGGTTTGCAACCTCTTCCATCTGAGTCGTTAGGCTGGGATCGGTCTGTCCTGAAGTATCGCTTGTATTGGCAGCTGCTTCTTGATGCCCATTGGGATCGCTTTTGTTGACGGGATCGTTCTGAGCATAGGCATACCGATTTGTGCCGACACCCGGCAGTATCGGATCCCAGTCATCCGGCGAGATAAACCTCCCCAGCACGGGATCCATGTATCTTGCATTGAGATACATCAGGCCTGTCTCTGGGTCGAAGCGCTCGCCGATGTAGGATTTCTGGGTCTGGAAGCCGGTGTTGAGACGCTCGCCATAAGTGGCGTAGTTGGTGGCCTCGGTGATGGTGCCGGTGCTGTCGGTGACCATGCGCACCGAGGCCAGGTGATCGCGGTGCAGGAAGAAGGCGTTGGCGCCGACCACCTTGATGTCAGGGTGCGGATAGCGGGTATAGACCTCCGAACCCAGGATCGCCGGATCGATCTCGACCGAAGCGTCAGGATAGAGCGTAGTGGCAAAGGACGAGGCCTTCTTCACCCGCGCGCCGTCAGGACCATAGCTCAGGTTGACGGTGTTGGAGGCGAGGCTGACGGTCTTCAGCCGGTTGGCCTCGTCCCAGGTCAGCGTGCGGCTGCCGTCGGAGGTCAGATTGCCGTTGGCGTCATAGGCCATAGCGTTGGCGCCAACGGATGTTGGCGCATGCGGACGAGCGGCGCTCGCCGCCGGATAGGTGTAAGTGCCCGCGACACGGCTGCGCGAGGCCATGTTGTCGTTGGCGGCGTAGACGAAGCTTTCCGAGAGCGAGCTGTTGCCCAGGTTGCTGCTCGAGGTCAGCCGGTCGGCATTGTCATAGCCATAGGTCCAGCTGTCTGACGAGGTCAGCCCCGTCGTGCCAATAATACGGCCGAGATTGTCGCGGGCATACTGGTCGTCGAGCAGGACCGTTGCCCCCTTGGAGGTGGTGACACGCGTCACCCAGCGCCGCGTCGGCGAATAGGTGAAGGCGGTCTTCACGCCGTTTGCGTAGTCGATCTCCCTGGTCTGCCCGTCGGCCTCGTAGAGCGTCGAGGTGATGAAGCCGGATGCGGAGGCCAGCTTGTTGCCTGCCGTGTATTGCAGCGGCGCGGCGGAAGTGCCGAAGTCGAGCTGCACCGGCAGGTATTGCGTGGCGATCGCCTGGCCGGAGGCATCGCGGGTGGTGGTCGTGGTGTGGGTCAGCGTGCCGATGGTGGCATCCTGCCGCGCCACCTTGCCGAAGCCATCGCACTTGTAGCTCTGCGTGGCGGCAGGATTGGTCGAGGTGGTCAGCTGGCCGATATTTTGGAAGCCTGCCGCCGCTTCGTCATAGATGTTCTGGGTCAGCGTCACCGCACTGCCACCGGACGGCGTTGCCGTCTTCAGCGTCAGCCGGTCCATCTGGTCGTAGGCGAGCGTGGTGATGGTGCCTCTGGCATCGGTCTGGTTCACCAGGCGGTTCGCGGCATCGTAGACATAGGTCCAGGTGCCGAGATCGGGATCGGAGGCCGACAGCCGGTTGCCGAGCATGTCATAGCTATAGGACCAGCTCGAGCCGCCGGGATCGCTCACCCCGATCAGCCGACCGAGCACGTCATAGCTGCGGGTCTCCGTCAGGGCGAGGCCGCCGAGATCGCGCACCACCTGCACGACATCACCACGTGTCGAAAAGACGGTCTTCGACTGCCGCGTGGCGGTCGAGCTGATCTGGTCGGTCTCGGTAACCGCATAGAGCCGCGGATTGGCGCCGGTGCTGTTGTCGAGGCTGTAGGCAAAGGTGGACTGGTTATTGTCGGCAAAAACCGTTTTGGTTTTGCGGTCATTCCAGTCGAAGCTGTTAGTGGTCCACTGGGCGGTGTCGCCGTTGAACCTCGGAAAGGCGGTGCGGAGCGCATTGCCGCGCTGATCATAGTCGGTGTCGGCAATGCGCGTCGGACCGGTCGCCGTCTCTCCGGGGGTCTCGACACGATAGACCCGCCCGAGTCCGTCATAGTAAGAGCGGGTGAACTCTTCGCCCGCGCCATTGGGCAGCGGGGTGTACTTCGCAAAGGCCTGCGTCGCCGGATTGCCCTCGTTCTCAAACCGCGTCTTCACATAGCCGCCGGTGACGCTCTGGGAT
Source organism: Mesorhizobium sp. Arg314 (assembly GCF_053714275.1). Classification (NCBI taxonomy): domain Bacteria; kingdom Pseudomonadati; phylum Pseudomonadota; class Alphaproteobacteria; order Hyphomicrobiales; family Phyllobacteriaceae; genus Mesorhizobium; species Mesorhizobium sp. Arg314. The sequence goes on from NZ_JBSKBP010000059.1 coordinate 14,939, forward strand.
GCCTGATAGGGCCGGCAGAAGGGATCGTAGGTGAAGGTCTTGACCAGGCCGTTGAGGTCGGTCTTCGTCGCCGGCAGTCCGCACACGACGTTGTAGGTCGCGGTCGAGACGAAGCGGGTGTCGGCGCTCTGCCCGCCGGTGGCAAAATATTTTGGTGCCCGCTCCGTCACCGGATAGAGGTGATAGGTCGCGTCATAATCCCACTCGGTCCTGTCGCCGGCGCCGTCGACTGCCGACAGCTTGTTGCCGTAGGCGTCATAGGTAAAATACTGGCTGATCGACTTGGTCAGTCCGGGATCGCTGAAGCTCAGCGTCTGGGTCAGGTTGCCCTTGGTGGGCACCGCCCAGACGTCGGTATTGCCGTCATAGTAGTTGTGCCTGTAGCTGACATAGGGATCGCTGGCGGTGAGCCCGGCATGCACCCGCTCGGCAATCAGCGATGAGACGATGTAGGCGGACGTGTTGGGCGAGAAGAAGCGTTCGGCCCAGGTCTCGTCGCCGCTGACATCGGTGCGGCCATAGTCCTTCAGGCTAACCATGTTGTCGTAGGCATCGAAGCCGCGTTCGACCCTCAACGTGCGCGATACGTTCTCCGTCAGTGTGATGTCGGTCGCCGTGTTCTGCACGGTATAGGGCTTAGTCGTGGCGTTGACGGCATAGGTCTCGGCCACCTGCTTGTGCACGACACCGGCACCGTCCTTCCACACCGTCAGCGATGGCAGGCCGTAGCTCGCCAGGTCCTGGCGATAGGTGGTCGCAACCGTCGAGGGCGCCACCTCGCCATTGGCCAGCGGCTTGGTTTCGACGATGTTGGCAAAGCCAAGAAACTTGCGCGCGGCCGGATCGTACGTGCCGCCGGAATACGCATAGGTGCTCACGGCCGTCTGGCCGCGGCCGTCGCCCACCGACAGCTTCGTAACCGCATGCACGAGTTGCGGCAAATAGTTGTTCGTCCACCTCGAGGACGGCGTATACTCTATCGCCACCGTCCCGCCGAGCTCAGTCGTGATCTGCTTCACCAAGTTCGGATTGCCCGTCCCAGCGTTCGAGGCGAACGTATGGCTGTAGTCGGTGAAATCCGGCAGGCCATCGCCGTTGAAGTCGCCAACCGCCGTCCCGGCGGTGATTGAAGCGGGAAGGCTGAACTGCACGGGGGTCATGGCGGTCGATGACGGGCGCAGGGAGAAGACCCTGATGGTGCCTGTCCTGTCCGGTTGCGACGTGATCGTCCCACCGATAGTAATCAGGTCCATCTTGCCGTCATTGTCGAAGTCGCGCACGACCGCGCTCATGCCCGCGATCGTCGAGCCCGTGTAGCTCTTGAACCCGGTGCCAGTCGACAGCCAGACGGTCGTATTGCCATACGTGCCGTTGAACAGAACGACATCGGTGGCGCCGTCCCCATTGACGTCGCCCAGTACGCAACTGCCCGCTCCGCCCGAGTAGTCCCCGTTGGAACAGGCGATGCTGAACGAGGTGCCGCCCGGTTGCCATTTGCCGTTCGAAATCACGCCCTTTCTTGAAGTTCCGTTAGGGCTCCAGTAGAGCGGCTGCTGCTTTCCATTACCGAGGAAATCCCCAATTCCATGGACCTCATAGCCGGAGCCGTTTGGAACCAGCGTATCGACTCCGTCCCCGTCAGAATCAGCGGCAATTACAATATCGGGTTGCAACGGGCCGGTCGTCGGAAGGGCGCTGCAAACCGCCTGGTAGCCGGTCGGCGAGCAATTCGCTTTGGTCAGCCCCAGGGCGGCATCCGTTTTCAGAATGAAGTTATTTACGTAGTAGGAAGGATGGTCATTATCGCCTATGAACTCAGTAGTAACCGCCGAGTCGGCAAAATCCATGGTATTCTTGCCAGCCACGTATCGACCCGGCAGCGAGAGAAACTGCGGCTGGAGGTCATTTGGGTATCCATTCGAGCCAGAGGGCGCGACGAGTGTTATCGTGGAGGCAATCGTGCCATCCGAGTTGAACTTATAAATGTATTTCGTTCGCGTTAGATAAGCTGACCCGTCATGATCGTAGTCTGTTATAACTACATCGCCGAATATTTCGTCCCTGCCATCGAAGCTCAGGTCGCCAACTGACCTCGGAGGGTTGAAGCCAGCCTTGGTGATCGAAGCGTTCACCGTACCGTAGACACCATCTGTGTTCTGGTAGGTCACCTGCGCGATGACCTTCGAGGTGCTGCCGGTGATAGTGCCGTCGGCGGCGATGGCGGCGTCGGTGCCGTAGCGGGTCACCTTGGTCAGCCGCGAGGTGTTGGAGAACGGCGCCTGGTCGTAGGTGAGCGCATATGCGCTGCGCACCGCGCCCGAGACCGTGATGCGAACCGTCTTGATGCGCTGATTGGTCTCGGAGATGTCGCGACCGTTGCCCATCAGGATCAGGTCGGGACGCGTCTCGTAGTAGAACGTGATGCTGGTGCCGTTATAGGAGACGCTCGCCGGATAGCAGACCGGACTTGCGGGGCAGGTGTAGCTGTAGGTGACCGTGTTGCCGTTGGTATCGGTCACCGAGGTCAGCAGCCAGCGATAGCTGAAGGCCAAATCGTAGGCCGGCGTTCCGGCCGCGGGATTGAGGTTGGCGACCGCCCCTACCGAGCGGAAGGTCGAAACCGTACCGTCCCTGTCGGTCACCTTCCACTCATTGGTGGTGCTGTTCAGCGCAATGCGGCGATAGCTCTCATTCTCCGTCGCATGCGTGCCCCCTGTCGAGCACGACGGCGAGACCATGCCGGACACGCAGGCCACCATCGCCTGGCCGTCGAGCAGGAAGATGTCGCTCGCGTCATAGACCGGCATGCCATAGCCCGGGCTTGTCCGCTCGATTACGTCGAAGCCATCGAGCCCCCAGGCATAGCCCAGCCAGCCCTGGTAGAGGCCGCCGAGCTTGGTCTTGCGCGACGAGTTGTAGTTGAGCGCTATCTTGGGCCCGATGCCGTGAAAGGCCGGTGCGTCGATAGCGATGGAATAGCCGAGATTGCCGTTGCCGCCTGCCTTGGGCAGATCAACCTTGGTCGCGCCGACCGCTTCCGGGTCGCCGCTGCTGGTGGTGGTTGTCGTCGTGGCGACCGCGGTTCCGCCACTGGTTTGCGGTTGCGACGCCGCTGTGGCATCGGTCGCCTGATCGGTCGTGGTGGCGGCATCCGCATCGCCGGTCGCGGCAGGTGACGTGCCAACCTGTGCCGCCGCATCCGGGCTGCCGGTGGTCGGTGCGGCTTGAGATTGATCAGAGGGAGACGTTGGGGTTGGAGCGGTGCTTGTGCCTTGCCCGCTCGTCGGGCTTAGGGACGCCCCGCCATTTCCGAGGCTTTCGTTCGCCGGGGCCGGTTGAGATTGCACAAACTGCACATTCTGCGCAAATGCGACAATATTAGAGCCTTTTCCTGTAAAGCAATTGACCGCGCCATCAAAGCCGAAAACGCTGGCGACAAGCACCACGAAACAATAAAGCAGCCGATTCATCGAATCCCCCTAGCCAAGTTGCTTACCGATACTCGGAGTCGATTTGTGTGATATGACAAGGAATTGTCATAAAAACTTATCCACAGTTTTTTGAATGACCCGCGTAGGCACTGCCCATTGCGGCCAGCCAGATCACTGGCATCCGAGCGCCTCGCTTCTTCTCCTGAGCCCGAAATATACGGCTGGCGAGACGAAGCCATTCTTTGGGTAGTGTGTTGAGAGTTCTGGAAATTCGCTGAGGCAGCAGGCTGGTGCCGGTCAACGTCACCTGATTCCCGGGGTAAATCCGTCGCTGTCAAAGAGATTGTGCGCAGAGTCCGGACGGGTTGCGCGAAGTGACGCCCCTCAATTGGATCGCCGGCGGGCCGGCGGTGATCTTAAGACCAGGCACATCGGCTTTGGCGATGGCCGACGTAATTTGAGATGCCGGTTTATCGATCTCGTTGCTGAGGTCGAACTGAGCGTGTCCTTTCAAAGTCGAAAGAATTTCCGTCTCGAAGAGACCCTGGACAGTCGTCCAGAATGCATTGTCGAGGACCGTTGCAAAGCCGATGTTTTCGATCGCAATCGCTTTGCCATTTTGAACAGGCGTAGGCTTTCCGGACAAGTAAACCCATCCGGTCGTGTCGAACCACCGTCCCGGCAGCTTCGCATCGATTTTCAAGCCAACGGCGAGAGAACCGTTGCTCGGATAGAGGTCGACATCCTCGATCCAGATTTCGACTGCACCGGCCGCGGTATCCTTCTTGAAGGTCTTTCCTTTCATGGAGGCCGCCTGCTCGTTCTTCAGGAAGTCATAGGGAGCGACGGCCTGAAGATTGATGTCGAGACCGCCCTGATTGGCAGTGGCTGGGTCGAGTTGGGGGAGGGTTTCGCCAGTGCTCGGCGCTGCAGACGGAGACAGGACCGCTTTCACACCGACGCGCACGACGATCTTGCTCTCGCTGTCTCCGGCAACTAGTCCCGAGAAGCCGGCCGTCTTCGGTTCAATGTTGAGAAAGAGAGGCGCCTGTCCAGATCGATCGATCTTGATCGAGAACGGGTGCCATTGCTCCCCGACCTTCGCACGGACCATGTCGCAGGATACAGCGCGTTGCGCCGCGTGTTGGATATCGTCGCGATGCTTGTCAAACTCGCCATTCAGAACATCAGCCAACCCCAAATTTACGGGACCGGCGCAAACCTGCGGATGGCCAAGCGGGCCAAGGTCGATCCCGACGCAATTTCGACCGACCACTTCGACGGAAGCACTGTCCACCCACCGCCCAACGGGAGCGACCTTGACAAGCGGGCACCAACGATTGTCGAGGCCGACATTGAGGTTCACAGCTTACGAAACCCTGGCGTCGAAGCTCTTGCCGGACAGCGACAGAGCTCCGGCGAGGTCACCGCCCAGTCCGGCCTTGCCGGTGACGTGAATATTCTGCGCGACTTGGATATCTGCCCCGGACTTCCCGATCCGAACCGGGCCGTCTTTGTTGACGTTGGCGTTCCAATGGTAGTCGGCACATTGATTTCTCATGCCGGTGCTTGGGCCAGTAATGTCGGGAACGTTCACACAGTCTCTCTCTGTTCCGACGCCCCGAAAATCGACATAGGGCTTATTAAAGCACTCCTGGTGCGAGCCGACGTGGCCCGGATTGAGATATGGCACATCCATACAGGCGACATATCCGTCGCCTCCCAGAGGCACGTTCTGGGGGACTTTAGCTTCCGCGATCTGGGCAAGCGCAGCATAAGGGAGCGATGCGACGAGCGTGATGACGCTGTCCGATACAGCAGGTGTTGGCACCGGATCTCCGCCGCGAGGAGGTGCTTGAAAGAGCGCCGCGTCATTGCAACCCGCTAAGGAGCAGACGGCGCAGATCAATAAACAAGGTAGAGTGGCCTTGAGCACGACATACCTCTCAAACTGAGTGGATAACTTAAGCACGGGCAAGGTATAGGCATTGAATTGTCCTCGACGATTATCGAGGGATAGAATGACGGGCTGGTGACAGTACTCGATACAAGCATTATCGCTTCCCGTCTAAGTCGGAATTGAAGAGGCTAGGTTACGCGGTTATTCACCAAGGCTCCTCATCCGCGGCTGACGTCGCCTGGACAGTCCTCGGGTATCGGCTGAGCTTCGGCCTTCACTGAGCCGGCGGCCGAGCACCGCGACGAAATTATCACACCGCGCTCCCGCCTTCGCTCGTGCCGCCTGGGCGGCTGGCTCCCGGTAGGGGCGGCGTGGTCGTCAGCCAGAAGCGAATAGACAGCGCCAGCGTCTCGACCGCTATGCCGACCTCGCGTTCGAGGCGCGCCAGGCGCCGATCCTGCTGGTCGAGGCGCTTGGCGTTGGCGGCCTCGCGCCGCTCGTCCCGCATCGGGCGAGAGGAAGGGGGAGATCGCAGCTTCGGCGATCAGGGACATCGGTTGCCCGCGCTTGGCGGCATAGGCGGACAGCCGTGTCGTGGTGGCGTCCGGTTTCGTCTCTCCATCACCGTCCGGTTTCATTGGAATACGCAGCAACCCGCCGTGCGGCTGGCGAACGCAGGTCGCATCGGTCCCCAAACCAGGGCCCTGTGCCAACACATGTTCGATGCCGAGGGACGCCCCGGACAGCGCGGGATGTGGGGATAGTAGGGCTGAGCCGGACGTATCCGACACGGCTGGTCGAGCAGGCCTGTGCTTATGCCATCAGCAATCGCATCTTCCGTTACAAGCACGTACGCGCAACTGTCGAGCGGCTGTTTGAGCAGGCGCTGCAACAGGTTGAAGAAGTCCCACAGCTGGCATCGCAGCTCACCCAGGATCATCCACTGATCCGCGCCCCGCGGAATATGGCGACCTCTTCAGCCGAGCTGTGCGACACGAGGCCGGCAACAATGGCGCCCACGCCGACGCTCACGACGACCGTGCACCTGCAATCCGTGCTCGTGGCGCCTGCGCAACCCCGACCAGCTTCGGCGCCACGAGCGCTCCCGCTGCGCCCTTCTCACATCAAACTGGAGACCCAACCCCATGATGACCATACCAGAAATTGAACGCTGCCGGCGACAGCTGCGCCTGTCGGGCGTCCGCGTCACGCGCGCTGCAGACGCGCGTGCCGGCAGCGCAGGTCGGCGATCCCGTCACGCGACGCGCGATGTCTCTTCGAAATACGTGCCGATGATGGCGGCGACACTCTCGCGGGCAACCGGCGGGCTGAACAGGAAGCCCTGCAACTCGCCGCATTTTTCGGCGCGCAACGCCTCCAATTGCGCAACCGTTTCCACCCCTTCGGCCGTGGTATCGATGCCGAGGCTGGCGCCGAGGCCGATGACGGCGCGGACGATGGCGAGCGACTCTGGACACCGGCCGATCTCGCTGACGAACGACCGGTCGATCTTGAGGCGGTTGAACGGAAACTGCCTGAGGTAGCTCAGGCTGGAGTAGCCAGTGCCAAAATCGTCGAGTGCAATGCGCACGCCGAGCGAGCGAAGCTGCTTGAGGATGGCGAGGTTGGTGCTGCTGGCCGACAGCAGCACCGACTCGGTGATCTCGATCTCCAGCTGGTGCGGCTCCAGCCCGCTGCCGGCCAGGGCCAGTCCGACCGCTCCGACGAGGTCCCCTTTGCGGAACTGCACCGGCGAGACGTTGACAGACAGCACCAGCTCGCGCGGCCAGGTTGCCGCCTCCCGGCAAGCCACCGCAAGCACCCAACGGCCGAGCTCGTCGAGGATGCCGGTTTCCTCGGCGATCGGGATGAAATCCGCGGGCGACACCATGCCGCGGCGCGGATTGTGCCAGCGCAGCAGGGCCTCGAACCCGCGCAGCTTTCCGGTTTGCGTCCGGATGATTGGCTGGTAATGCAACTCGAACTCGCGGTCGATTTCGGCGCCGCGCAGCTCTATCTCCAGCGCACGCCGCTCGTGCTGACGCATATCCATCCCGGCTTCGAACCAGCGGAAGGTACCCTTGTCCGATTGCTTCGCTCGATAGAGGGCGAGATCTGCGCATTTCAGTAGGCCGTCGATGTCGGTGGCGTCGTCCGGGACCAGCGCTGCGCCGATACTCGCGCCGATCACTATCTCGGCGCCGTCGACCTTCCGGATGGCGGTAAGATCGCGGATAATGCGCCGGGCGAGTTCCTCGACGTCGGAGCGGCATTCGACCGCCGGCACCAGGATCGCGAATTCGTCGCCGCCGAGCCTGGCCACCACGTCGGTCTTGCGCACCAGGTGTCTCAGCCGGGCGCTCACCTCTATGAGGAGTGCGTCGCCTGCCGCGTGTCCGAGAGTGTCGTTGACCGTCTTGAAATTGTCGAGGTCGATCAGCACCACGCCGAACCGCCGTCCGTTCTGCTCGAGGCCGTCGGCCGCCCGCTCCAGCTCGCGCGTGAAGACTGTTCGATTGGCCACTCCCGTCAGCGGATCATGGTGAGCGAGGTAAGTAATATGGGCGTCGGCGCGCTTGCGCTCCGTGATGTCGACGATTGTCGATAGTATTGCCACCCGGTGGTCTATGAGCGTCTCGCTAGTGTATTCGATCACATCGAGCTCGCGACCGTCGGCGGTGCGGTGCTGAAGCACCAGCTCGCGGCCGCCCCCCTCGCGGTTGGTGCTGCCACCCACGCGGATTTCGGCAAGGTTGCGGTCCAGGAATTCGCCGCGACTGTAGCCATAGAGGCGCAACGCCGCTTCGTTGACGTTGAGAAAGATGCCGGTCGACTGGCTGCGCACGAACATCGGTACCGGATTATCGTCGAAAAGAGAGCGGAACAGGGTCTCGCGAGCCTTCAGGTCGCGAATGTCGGTCAGTGTGACCGCCAGCACGCCGCCGGCGATGTCGACGCCGACCTGAAGAGCGACCCTCTGCCCTCCCAGCCGATAGGCGAGCTCGAAGCTCGCTATGCGCCCGCCGGAACTGGCGCGTAGCAGCTCTTGTGGTATCTCGCTTATGCCGACCTTGGTCAGCGTGTCCGAGAGCCGGGCGAACTGGAGGCTGTCGATGCTCGACCCGAGGAAGCTCGCCGCGGCCTCGTTGACGCTCAGTATGTAGAAGTCAGACGGTGCGCCATGCCCATGATCGATCGGACTCAGCGCGATGACGCCTTCCTGAGTGGAGTTGATGAGCAGACTGGCAAGGTCGACCTGGCTGGCGCGCGGGCGAAGGAAAAGAAGGAAGTATTCGCCCGGCCAGCGGCACGACAACGGCAGCGCGACGATCTCGATCGTGGAAACCTTGCCGTCGACGACCCAGTGGCAAACTGCGAGCCGCGGCTCGCCTGCCGAGCAGGCCTTGTCGATGGCGGAGCCGATCGCCAGATTGAAGGCATATGGCAGTTCCTCGAGGCTGCGCGCGGACTCCGCAATGCCGACGATCGCGCGGAAGCGCTGGCCGCAGCGCAGCAGGAAAGGTGGCTCGTCCCCCAAACGACGGACGACAGCGATCTCATCCGAGAAGCGGCCGACGCTGCCCAACGCGATCTCTTCATAGGGCGGCAGCGCACCTGCGCCGCAGGCGGATTGCCAGCGGCGCAGAATGAGCCGCACGTCGTCGAACTCCGTTTGGGCCGCTACGCTCTGCCCTGCAGCGTCGACCGTGCCGAGGCCGGTATGATCCACCCCGATCATCGAGTGTGTACCCTTCTGCAGGGAAACGTTTCTGAGAGCCGCAATCATGGTCGCATCTCGCCGGTTCTGCTGCGGGTCCAATCGGGTCGAGGGCGAAGAACCTCGGCCGATTGGCATGCAATCTGAGGAGCGCATCTCCGGTCGGCCGGAGCATCCGGCATTCTAGGCAAGCCCGCAGCGCTGAGGGTTTGCCGCGGCGCGGTCGCGCGCCTTGTCTGATCCCGTGCCCCAACTCGTCACAGAACCTATGGCGAGGACCCTTAACGTTCGACTAAACGAAGCGTCATGATCCTGTTACATCGAGTGCTGCGCAGAGGCATTTGGTTCGTCGGCCTGCTTGTCGACATCACGCACTGGGATGCCATGGAAAGCCTGTCCCGGAGGGTCTCACAACTTACGGGGCCGCCGTTTGCGAGGTCATGCTAACCTCCTCTTAGAGCGCGCTGGACGACGCCAGCCTAGAGCGGGATGAGATTTATATGAGTCGTAGGATTCCCAAATCATCGCAGTTCTGATTGAACTAAACCGCTATCGCGGTAGGAGGCGAGCAGCCTTGGCGTGAGGAGGCCCCTGTCTGACAAAGTTTGGT
>NZ_JBSKBP010000060.1:0-24523 GCF_053714275.1 Mesorhizobium sp. Arg314
GTAGCGCCGGTATCACCAGTTGCGCCTGTGGCACCCGTATCGCCGGTTGCACCGGTGGCACCCGTGGCTCCAGTTGCACCCGTGTCGCCAGTCGCGCCGGTTGCTCCGGTCGCGCCAGTTGCACCCGTGGCGCCGGTGGCGCCGGTGGCTCCAGTTGCACCGGTATCGCCAGTCGCACCAGTCGCACCTGTTGCGCCCGTGGCGCCTGTCGCGCCGGTGGCACCCGTCGAGCCGGTAGCACCCGTGGCGCCCGTATCACCCGTTGCGCCTGTCGCACCAGTTGAGCCCGTGGCACCCGTATCGCCAGTTGCTCCTGTGGCACCGGTGGCACCCGTATCGCCAGTCGCACCCGTGGCGCCGGTGGCTCCGGTATCACCTGTCGCGCCAGTAGCACCTGTAGCGCCGGTATCGCCAGTTGCGCCTGTGGCACCGGTTGCTCCGGTCGCACCGGTATCGCCAGTGGCACCCGTGGCGCCGGTATCGCCAGTTGCGCCTGTGGCACCGGTCGCACCAGTCGCGCCTGTGGCACCCGTATCGCCAGTGGCTCCGGTTGCGCCGGTGGCACCCGTATCGCCAGTCGCACCGGTGGCGCCGGTTGCTCCGGTCGCACCGGTATCGCCAGTGGCACCCGTGGCGCCGGTGGCTCCAGTGGCACCCGTATCACCAGTCGCACCGGTGGCGCCGGTTGCTCCTGTGGCGCCAGTCGCGCCTGTGGCACCTGTGGCTCCGGTATCACCAGTTGCGCCTGTAGCGCCGGTGGCTCCGGTCGCGCCTGTGGCACCCGTATCGCCGGTGGCTCCGGTTGCGCCGGTGGCACCCGTATCGCCAGTCGCACCGGTGGCGCCGGTTGCTCCTGTGGCGCCAGTCGCGCCTGTGGCACCTGTGGCTCCGGTCGCACCTGTGGCACCCGTATCGCCGGTCGCTCCCGTGGCGCCAGTCGCGCCCGTGTCGCCGGTTGCACCCGTAGCTCCAGTTGCACCGGTATCGCCAGTCGCACCCGTGGCGCCCGTATCGCCAGTTGCTCCTGTGGCACCTGTGGCTCCAGTATCACCAGTCGCGCCCGTCGCGCCGGTTGCTCCAGTCGCGCCGGTATCGCCAGTCGCACCTGTGGCGCCGGTCGCACCAGTCGCGCCTGTGGCACCCGTATCGCCAGTGGCTCCGGTTGCGCCGGTGGCACCCGTATCGCCAGTCGCACCGGTGGCGCCGGTTGCTCCTGTGGCGCCAGTCGCGCCTGTGGCACCCGTATCGCCAGTCGCACCGGTGGCGCCGGTTGCTCCTGTGGCACCTGTGGCTCCGGTATCACCAGTTGCGCCTGTAGCGCCGGTTGCTCCAGTCGCGCCTGTGGCACCCGTATCGCCAGTCGCACCGGTGGCGCCGGTTGCTCCAGTCGCGCCCGTATCGCCTGTGGCGCCAGTCGCGCCTGTGGCACCCGTATCGCCAGTTGCACCCGTGGCGCCGGTTGCTCCAGTCGCACCCGTATCGCCAGTCGCACCTGTGGCGCCGGTCGAGCCAGTGGCACCAGTCGCGCCGGTAGCTCCGGTCGCGCCAGTGGCGCCAGTCGCACCTGTGGCTCCGGTATCGCCAGTCGCACCTGTGGCGCCGGTCGAGCCAGTGGCACCAGTCGCGCCGGTAGCTCCGGTCGCGCCAGTGGCGCCAGTCGCACCTGTGGCTCCGGTATCGCCAGTCGCACCCCTAGCGCCGGTGGCTCCGGTCGCACCAGTCGCACCTGTGTCGCCAGTCGCACCTGTGGCGCCAGTGGCACCGGTGGCTCCGGTCGCACCTGTGGCACCGGTATCGCCGGTGGCTCCGGTCGCGCCTGTAGCGCCCGTATCGCCTGTCGCGCCAGTGGCACCGGTTGCGCCCGTGGCGCCTGTCGCGCCGGTGGCTCCAGTTGCGCCCGTATCGCCGGTCGTACCTGTAGCGCCCGTGGCACCCGTATCGCCAGTCGCGCCCGTAGCTCCGGTTGCTCCAGTCGCGCCTGTATCACCCGTTGCGCCTGTCGCACCAGTTGAACCCGTGGTGCCAGTCGCGCCCGTAGCGCCGGTTGCGCCGGTCGAACCCGTGGCGCCTGCCGCGCCCGTGGCACCCGTAGCGCCCGTCGCGCCGGTCGAACCCGTGGCGCCCGCTGCACCCGTGGCTCCGGTGGCGCCCGTCGCGCCGGTCGAACCCGTGGCGCCCGCTGCACCCGTGGAGCCTGTCGCGCCCGTGGCACCCGTAGCGCCCGTCGCGCCGGTCGAACCCGTGGCGCCCGCTGCACCCGTGGCTCCGGTGGCGCCCGTCGCGCCGGTCGAACCCGTGGAGCCTGTCGCGCCCGTGGCGCCGGTCGAACCAGTGGCGCCTGCCGCGCCCGTGGCTCCGGTAGCACCCGTCGCGCCGGTCGAACCCGTGGCGCCTGCCGCGCCCGTGGCTCCGGTGGCGCCCGTCGCGCCGGTCGAACCCGTGGCGCCAGCCGCGCCCGTGGCTCCGGTAGCGCCCGTCGCGCCGGTCGAACCAGTGGCGCCAGCCGCGCCCGTGGCTCCGGTAGCGCCCGTCGCGCCGGTCGAGCCCGTGGCGCCCGCCGCGCCCGTGGCTCCCGTTGCGCCAGTCGCGCCGGTCGAACCCGTGGCGCCCGCTGCACCCGTGGCTCCGGTGGCGCCGGTTGCGCCGGTCGAACCCGTGGCGCCTGCCGCGCCCGTCGCGCCTGTCGCGCCCGTGGCTCCGGTGGCACCCGTCGCGCCGGTCGAACCCGTGGCACCCGTAGCGCCCGTAGCGCCTGTCGCGCCCGTGGCTCCGGTGGCACCCGTCGCGCCGGTCGAACCCGTGGCACCCGTAGCGCCCGTAGCGCCGGTCGCGCCAGGTGTGCCGGTCCCAGCGGAGGCAGTCGCGGTTACGGTGAGCGTCCCACCATTGGTGCCACTCGACGCAAAGCTAAAGTCACTCGAACCATTGTGGAATTCACCAAGGAAATTAACCGTGTCTACAACGACGCCGTTCACCGAAATCTGGACGACCGCCTCGCCATTCGTGTCGATGACGTTCTGTGTGATGGTGCCGGCGCCCAAATTCTCCAGGACGACGGTATCGCCCTGCTTGAACCCGGCAATCTCGGAAGAATCCAGAAGCGAGCTGCCGACAATGAGAGTGCCACCAGTGGTCGCAAAATTTACCGTCTGGCCGGCGCTTACGCCGACGCCAACGTCAAATGTTACTGTTACATTACCGTATAGATTATAGTATCCATAGCCAGTTAAGTATATATTTCCTGTAAAGTTCGCCGTTGTCTGAGTTCCGCTTGAATTTGCGACAACGTTGACCGATCCGTCATTCTCAAAATACTGGGACCCAACGTTCGCTCCGGCGGAGGAGCCGGTAAGAGTCCAGTTCGTCGCGGACGCTCCAACGGCAAAATTGGCAGTCCCGTTGACGAAAAGCTGACCTTGATTGACCAAGCTCAGCGAGCTCAGATATTGGCCCGTTCCGTTCAGGGTATCGCTGATCGTCCAGGTGCTCGTTCCGGTGCCCGTTGCCTGACGAAGGGTCGGCGGCATGGCTATCGTGTCGGCGTTTGCATCCTTGTTGAAGAACGCCATGTTCGTGCCTGCCGCCGGCTGGGTAGAAGGTACCGAGCCGCTGTTCCATGAGGAAGGATCCTGCCAAGAATCCAGGGCCGCACGGGCATGAAACGCCAATCCGGTGGTTAGGAAGACATCTGTCCCGCCGTTCGCGTCGGCGTTCCAACTGGCGTAGGTGCCCGCCGCATAGGAGCCGCTGAGCTGGAGAGCGAAGGTTCCGCCGCTGGTGACAACCGTCAACACATCGGTGGACGTGTTGAAGCTCGCACTGGTGAATGTCGGACCGGAACTGTTGCCAAAGGCCGCGAGCTCCACCCCAGTGGTGGGCGCCAGAGCGCTGACGCCGACATTCATGTTGGCGATGGTCGCCTGGAATCCGTTGAGCTGGTTGCTTGCGATCGAAGAACTGCTGAGGTCGAGCAAGCCGCCGCTACTCGAGTTGAATGTTACGGTGTCGCCGCTGGCGACGGTTCCATCCAGCCGTAGAATAGCTCCGTTATCAATCTTCAGGCCGGTGGCACTGGTACCGATATTCCCAGTGATATCGAGAGTCCCGCCGCTCGCGTTTATCGTCCCCGTGCTGCCGCTCGTGATATTCGCCGAGACAGTCCCCGAACCGATCAGGGTCGCGCCAGCGCCAATCGTAAGCCCCCCAGCGTCGGTCAGAGCACCGCCGTCGAGTTGGATCTTGCCGCTGGTGATGCTTTCGGCTGCGCCGATCGTGAGATTGCCCGCGCTGCCGATCTCCAGTGTCTGGTTGGCGTTGTTGATCGAGATCGCAGCTGCCGAAGTTGCTGTACCCTCAATTTTTAGGGTGGTGGCAGCAGCGGTGCCGATCGCCAGAACGATGCCGCTACTGATTGTGCCGAATATATCAAGCGTGCCGCCAAGTGCACCCGTACCGGCGGTGATCGTCCCTGTGCCGGTGATCCCGCCGTTTGCGGTAATTGTCCCCGCGCCGTTAACAAACGCGGTGGAATCGGTGATAGTTATCGCCCCACTTGTAGTAAGTGAGTTGCTCGCAGTAAGCGTAAGAGTTGAAAATTTGCTACCGGAACTCCTTCCGACAATCGCTACAGACGCAGCAACAGCGGCGGTATCTACCGTGAGCGTGAACACGGAACTTTGGCCGTTGTTGCCTATTGTGAGAGTATCCGTAGCTCCTGGAACACCCAACGGAGACCAGTTTGTGGCCGTATTCCAATTTCCGCTGCCTGGGTTCGAGACGGAACCGGACCCAATCCAAGTTTTTGGGGCCAACACACCGGCGTAGGTGCTGATGCCCGGCTCCGTAAGCGCCGGCTGCGCGCCGGCACCGGTCGTACGCGCGTCAAGTTCCCATCCGCCGCCCTGAGCCGCAGTGCCGACCAGCCCGGTCGCGGCCGCAATATTCGTGCCGGTCGCGCGCGCAAGGCACTCGACGAATTCGTCGCCTTCATCGCCGGAACCGGCGAAGCAGCTCCACAGCCTGAGATCGCCGCCCTCGCGGAGCGCCAAGCCGATTGCCGCGAACTCGGCCGCCCCATCCTCCAGCATCCGCACGGACCATTCGCCGGCCGCGAAGCTCACGCGCCCGGGCGCGCCGTGCGCGATGACGTGCACCGTGTCGAGGCCGTCGCGGCCTTCGAGCGCCAACGCCATCTGACGCGCCGGCGGCGTCGCGCCGTCGAGCACGATCGCTTCGACCTCCGGCCTCAGGTTTCTCAGAATGGTGCCGAGATCGGATACCGAGGGATCGACGAAAAGCAGTTCGGAGGCGCGGGTCATGGCGAGGTCCTACCTGTGCCGGTTGGGTTCGAGCTGAAGGCGCTGGCCCGGCGATGCGTGAAATGGCCGGTCGAACGGGAAGGCTGAGTGTGCAGCACTAACGGCGTCGCGGGAGCGGACGGCCTCAGATTGGCTTTCATGAAGGGGATCTTTGGGAGGCAACCGGTGGCGCCGTCGGGTTGCCGGCCTTTCGCCGCCGCAACTTGCGCCGCACCGGCACACACACGAACTCACTCGGTCCATTACGCACCCCAACAGCGGTTGCGCCGATGGCTCGGCGTCAACTCAAGGGGAACTCCGGAACGGGAACCTGTCCGCCTTCGCCGGCGGGCAAACGTCAATGCGGCTCCAGGGGCACGTCACGGCTGCGTGCCTCTTCTTACTCGTCCGCTATTTGGCTAACTCCCCCAGCACGCTGCTCCCCAACACTTCACAACACCGCAGGCCCGCCGGCCCGCAGCAACCCCAACACGTTAAAAATTAGTAAACGCGAAAATAAGCAGATTGTAAATGAATAATAATTACAAGAGTTACCTTTGGTTAACCGGAAGCGGGGACATCCGGCTGAACCAGGGTGGCACCAATTGCTTACCCCGACGGCCCATCTTGATCACCGAAGGAACGGGGGCCATCTGAAAAACGCGCGCCACCGCACCGACGAAAGTCCCAGAGCGGTTCGGCGTTTGATGGAATCGCTGACCCGCTCTAAAAGCGCGTCGCGTCCGACCGGCCTCATGCGACGCGCTTTAGGTTGTTTTTATGCATGTCGTTGCCCCAAAACCGCTGCACACTTTTACACACTTTTGGGGCGACATGCATTGACCCTTGTTTTCTAGACTAAGCAATTCCGGGCGGAAAACCGCTGCGCGCTTTTCCTGGAATCTGCTCCAAACCTTCAGCCGCCTGGCCTGCCCCTGAACGTCGAACGCGCAGGCCCCGCATTTGCGCAAGGCCCGCGCGTTCGCTTGTCAACTTCCGGCCGGCCGTCAGCGAGCCGGTTCCGGCCGCCGCTCATTCATGCGGCTTCAGGATGTCCTTCATGGCCTTCTTCAGCGTGTCGTCGGTGTTGCCGTATCCGGCGCCCTGCGTGCCCTTGTCGGAAGTCAGGTTGGACACGGCACCGGACGGCTGGTTGTGGTTCTGACCGAAGCCCTTGACCGTATTGAGAACGTTCAAGAGGTCGGTCGTCGCCGAGCTGACCGCCTGGCTGACGAGCTGCCGGAACGAGCCATGGCTGTCGCCGCCGCCCGAGCCGGATTGCAGGAACTGCTTGGTGTCCGCCAGCCCCAGCGTGCTTGCCGTGACCTTGGCGTTGTGACCGCCGTTTCCGTTGCCAGAGTTGCCCTGTCCCTGATGTTCACTGTTATCGGCATTGTTATGGTCCCCGGAATTACCCGGCGCGGGCTGTTCTCCGTTGCCATGGCCGTTGTTGCCATGACTACCGGTTTCACCGCCACCCGGGCCGGTTCCTCCGGTCGGGCCCGTTGGACCAGCCGAGCCGGTTGAGCCGGTCGCTCCAGTCGGACCAGTGGGACCGGTTGCTCCGGTCGAACCGGTGGCGCCGGTGGAACCGGTAGCGCCGGTCGAACCCGTTGCGCCAGTGTCACCAGTCGCGCCGGTTGCGCCCGTAGCTCCGGTATCACCAGTCGTTCCAGTGGCGCCGGTTGCTCCGGTCGCTCCTGTAGCGCCGGTGGCACCGGTCGAACCAGTGGCACCTGTAGAGCCTGTAGAGCCTGTAGAGCCTGTAGCGCCGGTAGAGCCTGTTGCTCCGGTCGAGCCCGTTGCTCCGGTCGATCCAGTCGAGCCGGTCGCTCCAGTCGCGCCCGTTGCTCCGGTCGATCCGGTCGCACCCGTCGAGCCGGTCGCACCCGTCGAGCCGGTGGCGCCGGTCGAGCCGGTAGCACCAGTCGAGCCGGTTGCTCCAGTCGAACCGGTTGCCCCAGTCGAGCCGGTAGCACCAGTCGAACCAGTCGAGCCAGTGGCACCAGTCGAACCAGTTGCTCCGGTCGAACCGGTCGCACCTGTCGAACCTGTCGCTCCAGTCGAACCCGTGGCACCGGTCGTGCCAGTCGCACCAGTCGAACCCGTCGCACCTGTCGAGCCGGTGGCGCCAGTCGAGCCGGTAGCGCCAGTCGAACCGGTGGCTCCGGTCGAACCGGTGGCTCCAGTCGAACCCGTCGCACCGGTCGAACCCGTCGCACCGGTCGAACCCGTGGCACCGGTGGTGCCAGTCGCACCAGTCGAACCGGTGGCTCCAGTCGAACCAGTTGCTCCGGTCGAACCGGTCGCACCTGTCGAGCCTGTCGCACCAGTCGAACCAGTTGCTCCGGTCGAGCCGGTTGCTCCGGTCGAGCCCGTCGCACCGGTCGAGCCCGTCGCACCGGTCGAGCCAGTCGCACCTGTCGAGCCCGTCGCTCCGGTTGAGCCAGTCGCACCTGTCGAGCCCGTCGCACCGGTCGAGCCCGTCGCTCCGGTTGAGCCAGTCGCACCTGTCGAGCCCGTCGCACCGGTCGAACCAGTTGCTCCGGTCGAACCGGTCGCACCTGTCGCTCCAGTCGAACCCGTCGCTCCGGTCGAGCCCGTCGCACCAGTCGAGCCCGTCGCACCAGTCGAACCAGTTGCTCCGGTCGAACCGGTCGCACCTGTCGAACCTGTCGCTCCAGTCGAACCCGTCGCTCCAGTCGAGCCGGTCGCTCCGGTCGAGCCGGTGGTTCCGGTCGAGCCGGTTGCTCCAGTCGAGCCGGTCGCTCCGGTCGAGCCGGTGGCGCCAGTCGAACCAGTCGCACCGGTCGAGCCGGTTGCTCCAGTCGAACCCGTTGCTCCGGTCGACCCGGTGGCGCCAGTCGCACCGGTCGCGCCGGTCGAGCCGGTTGCTCCAGTCGAGCCGGTGGCGCCAGTCGAACCTGTCGCTCCAGTCGAACCCGTCGCTCCGGTCGAGCCCGTCGCACCAGTCGAGCCGGTGGCGCCGGTCGAGCCGGTTGCGCCAGTCGAACCAGTTGCACCGGTCGAACCGGTGGCTCCGGTCGAACCCGTCGCACCTGTCGAGCCAGTCGCACCGGTCGAACCTGTCGCTCCGGTCGAGCCAGTCGCACCGGTCGAGCCGGTCGCACCGGTCGAGCCAGTTGCACCGGTCGAACCGGTGGCACCGGTCGAGCCGGTTGCTCCAGTCGAGCCAGTCGCTCCGGTTGAGCCAGTCGCACCTGTCGAACCGGTGGCACCAGTCGAACCGGTTGCTCCAGTCGAGCCAGTTGCTCCAGTCGAACCCGTCGCACCAGTCGAACCGGTTGCTCCGGTCGAGCCAGTCGCACCAGTCGCTCCGGTTGAGCCGGTGGCTCCGGTCGAGCCGGTGGCGCCAGTCGAACCAGTCGCACCGGTCGAACCCGTTGCGCCTGTGTCACCGGTCGCGCCTGTAGCACCAGTCGAGCCAGTGGCGCCGGTCGAGCCTGTCGCTCCGGTTGAGCCAGTGGCACCCGTGTCACCGGTCGCACCGGTTGCTCCGGTTGCTCCGGTCGAGCCGGTAGCTCCGGTCGCTCCAGTCGTACCCGTTGCACCGGTGTCACCGGTCGCACCTGTGGCTCCGGTTGCTCCGGTCGAGCCCGTCGCTCCGGTCGAGCCAGTCGCTCCGATTGAGCCAGTCGCACCTGTCGAACCGGTGGCACCAGTCGAACCGGTTGCTCCGGTCGAGCCAGTCGCACCAGTCGCTCCGGTTGAGCCGGTGGCTCCGGTCGAGCCGGTGGCGCCAGTCGAACCAGTCGCACCGGTCGAACCCGTTGCGCCTGTGTCACCGGTCGCGCCTGTAGCACCAGTCGAGCCAGTGGCGCCGGTCGAGCCTGTCGCTCCTGTTGAGCCAGTGGCACCCGTGTCACCGGTCGCACCGGTTGCTCCGGTTGCTCCGGTCGAGCCGGTAGCTCCGGTCGCTCCAGTCGTACCCGTTGCACCGGTGTCACCGGTCGCACCTGTGGCTCCGGTTGCTCCGGTCGAGCCGGTAGCGCCAGTCGAACCAGTCGCACCGGTCGAACCCGTTGCACCCGTGTCACCGGTCGCACCTGTGGCCCCGGTCGCTCCGGTCGAGCCGGTCGAGCCGGTCGAGCCTGTCGCTCCGGTTGAGCCAGTGGCACCCGTGTCACCGGTCGCACCGGTGGCCCCGGTTGCACCAGTCGAGCCGGTGGCACCAGTCGAACCCGTTGCACCTGTGTCACCGGTCGCGCCTGTAGCCCCAGTCGCACCAGTCGAGCCAGTGGCGCCAGTCGAACCTGTCGCTCCAGTCGAGCCAGTTGCGCCTGTGTCACCGGTTGCGCCTGTAGCCCCAGTCGCACCAGTCGAGCCAGTGGCGCCAGTCGAGCCAGTTGCGCCTGTAGCACCAATCGAGCCGGTGGCGCCGGTCGAGCCAGTGGCCCCGCTGGCACCTGTCGCACCCGTGGCTCCAGTTGAACCTGTGGCGCCTGCTGCACCCGTTGCACCGGTCGAGCCGCTCGCGCCCGTGGCGCCTGTCGCGCCCGTGGCCCCGCTGGCACCTGTCGCACCCGTAGCGCCCGTCGCACCGGTCGGGCCGCTGGCGCCCGAGGCACCTGTCGCGCCCGTGGCGCCGGTTGCGCCTGTGGCACCGGTCGCGCCAGTGGAACCGCTGGCGCCGGAGGCACCTGTAGCACCCGTGGCTCCGGTTGCGCCTGTTGCGCCTGTGGCACCGGTCGCACCCGTAGCGCCAGCAGGCCCGGTAGGCCCTACCTGACCCTGACTCGCGAGAGACAAACTGCCGCCGTTAAAGGTATCGCCATTGTGGCCGTTGTTGCCGGCATCGGTGGCGAAATTGTAAGTGTTCCCTGCACCGGGCGTGAGTGTGCCGTATAAACTGAAGCCACTGTCATATATCTGATAGGTGTGCGTGGTGTCTGGTATGGTTATCGTTATCGCAAACGCTGGCGCCACCGCGTTTGCAGACGATGGAAGTACGAAGCTCCCAACAACTGTGTGAGGAACTGTTGTTGTATCTATCAAATAGAAAGTGTTTATGCTTTTGCTGCTACCGACATCTATTGTTCCGGTAAGTGTGAGATCGCCCGAAGTCGCAAGCAAACCCGTGTAACCTGTCACACCAGCCGATGTCATCGGCGGCAAAGGTGCCGAAGCGCCGGCGGTCCCTGCCAGTTCCCAGGATCCGTCCAACGCAGCCGCGCCGACCAGCGACTTGGACGCGCGAACATCCGCGCCGGTCGCCTCCTCCAAAGCCGCAATGAACGTCTCGCCAGAGTTCCCCGCGGCCGTCTCGCAGCTCCACAGCCGCAGTTCGCCGTCGGCGGCGAGCGCGCGGCCTATCGCGGCGACATCCTCGACAGCATCCTCCAGCGTGGCGGTCGACCACTCTCCCGTTGCGAATTGAACCCGTCCCGGCGCGCCATGCGCGATGATATGAACCGCATCGAGCGCTTCGTGCCCCGCGAGCGCGGCTGCGATCTGCTGCGCTGCCGGCCGACGGCCGTCGAGCACGACAGCCCGGACCTCAGGCCGAAGGTTGCCGAGAACGGTGTCGAGGTCGGAGATTGACGTATCCACAAATAAAATTTCAGAGGCGCGGGCCATGACTGGCTCCTGTTGGCTTTGAATTCACTTCAAAGGGAAACCGCCCGTTGGCTTGGGCGGCGAGCTCTAGCGGCAAGGGGGCTTGGGAGCGGTCATCTTCCGGATGGACCGACGGCGCCGCCAGGATGTCCGACAGTTGGGGTCTCTACCCGGAGGAAATCGGCGACCTGGAAATTCCCGCTATCGTCAAAGGTGCCAATTGCAAGCGCTTGGGCGCTGCTTGGGACTTTCACAGTTAGCGCAACGGCGAGGCTTCGCAGGACGGCTTTGGGAAGCACAACCTGGCCAACGATCGCACTCTTGGCCGTATCCAGAATGAAATAGTTTTCATTCTCGGTCTTCTCACCGATGGGCAAGACACCCCGAACGGTAACTTCCATCACCGCAAAGCCTGCCGTGTAGCTCATCACAATCCTCCTTCACCGGCGGCGGCTTGCCCCGCTGCCCTCTCTCGTTTCGTCGTTTCAGGTTTCAGTCGGTCCCGGGCGCCCGCTACCTGACCAAGCGGGTCGCGGCGGCGGGGGCCGAGAGTCGTTCAATTCCAGGAAAGCGTCGCGAACCCAGGGCCCCGCTCGAAGATGAGTTTCATCAGGGCGACCGTTGCAGGCGGAAGAGTTCGGATAAGACAGGGAGATATGGGCGCGGGAGTCCGCCTCGGCGCGACAACCACTGGCAGCCGGTAACACTCGAACCACAGTCGACTCCATCACGCGTATCGCGACACTGCGGCGACGACCGGCGAGGGAACCGACTACTTGCTAAGACACTTCAATTTGGGAAAACCGACGGTCTTTGATCAACGGCTGAAGTCAAAGCGCCCGTACGCTGCACGCCACCAAAAGCACTACGTCCTTAACGCGTGAAAGTGGCTTGCTCCTGTATCCCCTCCTAGCTTCGCAGACATCCGCCTGACGCGGCCCCTAGCTCGATCTGCGCCCACCCCCAGTTGCATTAGATATTAGTAAAGTCAAAAATTATAAACTTGTAAATGGCTTAGTTATCAAATTATGAATCACAAGACCCGTGGTGCCCTTGCCAATTGAATATCGACGAGACGGCTCGTGTCGGAATGCCTTTGAAAATTCAAGGCTTAGGGGACGGCACCATTCGTCAGTGAAAAGTCACGAGAGTTTGATCAGCCAAGTTGGCGCGGCCAGTTGTTCGCCCGGGTGTGGCAGGCTCTTGCCGCCGCGAAAGTCCTGACTAACATGCATCAAGCGAAGGCGTTTGTGCAGGTCGGCCGATGTTGCACGAACGGCGCGCGTACGGAGCATAGGCAGCGGATGAAACCTCTTCCGAAGGAATCGCCATTGCGGATGGCATCACGGCACAACCGCCCAAGCCTGGAATCATCCGGGGGGTCGACAGTCATATGACAAACGGCAAGCGCCTCTGCCTCAACATGATCGTCAAGAACGAGATGGCGAACCTGGAGCGTTGTCTTGGTGCGGTTGCCGACCACATCGATTGCTGGGTCATCGGCGATACGGGCTCGACCGATGGAACGCAGGATTTCATCCGGTCGTTCTTTGCCACGCGCAACCTGCCTGGCGAGTTGCATGAATTCCCCTTCCACAATTTCGAACAAGCGCGCAACGCCGCGCTCGACCATGCCTATGCGTCGCCGCTTGCCTATGACTATCTGCTGTTCGACGACGCCGACATGCAGCTTGTCGTCGAGGACACGGGTTTCCGCGAACGCCTCGACGCGCCTGGCTATCGGTTGCTGCAACGGGCGGACTCAGGCCTTGCCTATTGGAACACGCGTCTGGTCAGGCGCGATGCCAATGCGCGCTATCACGGCGTGACCCACGAGTATGTCGACGTGCCCGGCGGCGTGCAGGAACTAGGACGTGTCTGGTACAAGGATCACGCCACGGGTTCGAACCGCGTCGACAAATTCGAGCGTGACATAAAACTGCTGTTGGGTGCACTCGACAAGGATCCGGAGAACCATCGCTACTGGTTCTACTTGGCGCAGTCCTACCGTGACGCCGGGCGGACTGCGGAGGCGGCGGTGGCCTACGCCAAGCGTGCTGCGATGGGCGGCTGGGACGAGGAGGCGTGGAACGCCCGTCTCCAAGAGGCTCGCTGCCTCAAGAAGATGGGCGACGATGCCGGCTTCATCCGCCAGGCGCTCGCCGCGTTCAACCAGCGTCCGCAGCGCGCCGAGCCGCTCTACGACCTTGCGCACCATTATCGCGAGAAGGGCATGAACGACGCCAGCGTGCTGTTTTCAGAGGCCGGACTGGCGATCAGGCGGCCCGAGCAGGACATCCTGTTTCTCGAGGACTTTGTCTACACGGCAGGAATGCGGGAGGAATATGCGATCGCGGCGAACTACGCTCGCGATCCCTTGCGCAAAGATCGGGGCTTCGCGACCTGCAATTGGCTGGCGCTGAACCGGGAGATCGGCGACGCGCCGAGGGACCTGGCGCGATCCAATCTCTATTTTTACACGCGGCCGGCCAACGAAATCATGCAGTCCTTTAAGGCACGGCGGATCGCTTTCGCCGCGCCGGCGGGTTATGTGGCGACCAACCCTTCGGTCGCGCGCCTCGGCGACGGGATCGTGCTGCTGCAGCGGACCGTCAACTACACACTGACCAACGACGGCCAATATGCAACGCCCGGCGACGCGCCGATCAGCACTCGCAACTTCCTGCTGCGCCTCGACAGCGATCTGGTGATGCAGGGCGCGAGCGAAGTGCTGCCGCCGGTCGATCTGCCGTCGCCCGCCTACGGTCTGGTGCTCGGCTTTGAGGACATGCGGCTATTCGCCTGGGGCGACAAGCTTTGGGGGCTGGCCTGCGTGCGCCAGCTCACGCCGGAAGGATGGTGTGAGCAAGTGCTGGCAAGAATCGAGGACGGTGGGCTCGGACCGCATATCCTCACCGATTGGCGCGTCGTCCGCCCAGCCGGCCAACGGCAGCACGAGAAGAACTGGATGCCGCTGGTCGAACGCGCTTCCGACGGCACCGACCGGCTCCGTTTCATCTATCTGTGCGACCCCACGAGGATACTGGACGAGATCGGCCGGACGGTTTCGGAGCAGGAGCCGATGATCGCGGCGTCGCAGTTCAGCGGCGGCTCGCAGGCAATATTGTTCAACGGCGGCTGGTTGGCGCTGGTACACGAGGCGCGCGCGAGGCCAAACGAGGGCCGGCGTTATTACCAGCACCGCTTCGTCTGGTTCGACGGTGCGTACCAGCTGACCAAGGTCTCGCGGCCCTTCTATTTCAATGCCAAAGGTGTGGAGTTTGCTGCCGGGCTCGCCTGGCATCCCGATGCCAAGCGGCTCATGATCTCCTACGGCGCAGGCGACAGCGAGTCGTGGATTGCGACGGTAGAGGCGGACGAGGTCGCCGCGTTCCTCGACGACGTTGCGGACCTGGCTTCGGGCCAGACCGCCGCCGGTGCTGGCATCAAGCCGACGCTACCTCTGCCTTCGCCGGGCGCGGGAGATGCTGACCGGACCGGCAGCAGCAGCGACGGCCACCGCCCCAACGGCGCCGACGCACCCGCCGAGCCGAGGTCTTTCGCGTTCCGTTCGGGCCGGACGACAGAGGAATTCTTCCGCAAGTTCGCGCCATTCCTGGAAGCGGTCGACTCGCCAGCGGAACGGCGCCGGCAATCGCGAGATTTCGATCGGCGCATCGTGCCGTTCGTCAGCGACGGCGCGGCACTGCCGCAAATCCACTGCTTCTACGAGGTGCTTTCCGACAAGGCCGAGCACCGCACCCTGATCGCCGCCACCACCTCGATGCGAGCGGCCGGCCATCCGGTGCGCGTGTGGAGCTATTCGCCGAAGCGATTGGAGTTCCTGCTGCCGCACGGCATTGAGGTGAGCGCCGCCAACGACGTCATGCCTCGGGCTACGTTCGAACGCATCGTCGCCAGCTCCGAGATCAGGTATTTCAGCGATATCTTCCGCTACGCCGTGCTCTACGAGCATGGCGGGCTATGGATGGATTCCGACATCGTCATGCTGCGGCCGTTCCCCTTCAGCGGCGATCACTTCTTCAACCTGCAATGGCGCGGATCGCACAAGGGCCACTTCATCTGCGGCAACGTTATTTATGCCAAGCCTTACAGCCGGCACCTCAGGGCGCTTTATGAAATGTCGATCGAGCGATTCCATGCGGCACCGGGCAAGGAATTCGGCGACATCGGACCAAAGCTGCTCTCCGACTACATCGCCTCGGATGCCGGCTCCGAGCTGCACGACCGGGTGTTCAGCCCGATGTTCTTCAACTCGATCGACTGGACGGAGATAGACAGGTTCGAAAGGCCGATCGCGGAACTGGCTGACTATTTAAATGACGAGCGCGTTTTCGGCATCCACCTTTGGACGGCGCGCAACGAAGCGAGGACTGACGGCGATGGGAAGCCGCTGATCTCGCATCTAATCAGCCCGATTGATGGTTTCCCGACATTCACAAATCTCGCCGACCGCTTCAACACCGACAAGAACCGGCATACCGGCAACCGACATGCTTACGCCAGAGTCTACGATCGCCTGCTGTCGAGCCAGCGCTTGTCCATGCGGCGGCTGATGGAGATCGGTCTGTGTCGCGGATTGGCGGAGGGCAACCAGACCGAAACCCCATCCGTCTCGCTGTGGCAGAGCTACTTTCCGTTCTGCCAGGTTATCGGCGTCGACCTCACTGATTTCTCTCGTCTGAACAACGAAAGGTTCAAATCGTTCGTTTGCGACCAATCCAAGGTGGACGACCTGCGCGGCGTCGCCGCGAAGGTCGAGCCAGACTCGCTCGACGTAATCATCGACGACGGCAGCCACGCCTCCTATGACGAGCAGTTGACACTTCGCGAGTTCTTCCCCCTGCTCGCCGATGGTGGATGGTATTTCATCGAGGATCTCGACTGGCAGCCTCCTGGTGAAAACCCCGCGACGATAACGCTGACCAAGACATTGTTGCGCGAAATCAAGGATCACGGGGCGGCGCGCTCGGTCGATCCGCTTGGTATCGGGGCGCTTGCCGGGCAATTTGCGGAAATTTTGTTCTTCGACAGCCACTATGAGCTCAACCGGGCAAAATTGCTCGGCGGGCTCGTGGCCATCCGCAAGCGCGGCAGGTCTGGCACGTCGACGCAGGAACTTCGGAGGGCGGAGTAGGCGTCGTGAAAGTCGCGGTCTATACCATCGCATTGAACGAAGCCGCCAACGCGGAACGCTGGGCCAGTTCGGCCATTGACGCGGATTATCGCATTGTCGCCGACACCGGCAGCACCGACGACACGGTCGAGCGGCTGACCGCTGCGGGAGTTACGGTGCACAAGATAGCTGTCCGCCCATGGCGTTTTGACACAGCTCGCAATGCTGCTATGGCCTTGATCCCAGCCGATGTCGACGTCTGCTGCACGATGGACATGGATCGGTCACTCGAACCGGGCTGGCGGGCGAAGCTGGAGGCAGCCTGGAAGCCGGAGACGACAGCCCTCTTTTGCCAAACTGTTTACAGGTCGAGCGTCGACAACCCGACTCCGCTACGCAGCTTTCCAACGAAGAATTTTCACCATCGCTGGGGCTATCGCTTCAAGAGGGCCGTACACGAAGCTCTCGTCTTTAGCGGGGAAAAGGAGGTGACGGGCAGTTGCGATGATATTGTCATGTACGAAGTACAGGACCATTCCAAGCCCACTCGAAGCACCTACCTGCCCCTGATGGAGGCGGCGAACAGAGAAGATCCTGACGACGGACAGATCTGCTTCTGGCTAGCTCGAGACCTGATGTGGGCCAATCAGCACGAGCGAGCCATCCACCTGCTCAAACATTACCTTTCGCTGCCCACAAGTGTCTGGGGCGAGGAGCGTTCCGAAGCGCTGCGCTATATCGCTCGAATGCAACCGCAAGACAAACTGCTCTGGCTCGACAAGGCGAGGATGGAGGCGCCCCACCGGAGAGAGATCTGGCTCGACCTTGCGGAGGAGTTCCACGGCAGGGCCGACTGGCTGAATTTGTTCTGGGCCTGCGCCAACGGGATCGAAAAAACACGTCGCACCGGCAGCTATCTGGACGACGCGAGTTGCTGGGGGTTCCGGCTCTTTGATCTCGGGGCGATCGCATCCTGGCGCCTCAACGCAATGGAGCGCGCCGTCGAGTGGGGGCAAAAGGCGCTTGAACTCGACCAAAACAACCAACGCCTCAAGGACAACCTGGATTTCTTCGTTCGGCGACGGGAAGAGGTAGGCCTGAGAAAATGACCGAGCTCCCCGAATTTTCGCGCGCACGGCTGTTCACGGCATTCGGCACGGTGATCTTTGTCGATCCTGCCACTGGCGAGCTGCGGCACGGTGCAGTCGAAAGCAGCCCGGCGAACGCGTATTTCGAGTCCGTTAAGAATTCGCCTGAAGGTCACAGGCAAGGCCGGTTGGTCTGCGTCGCGGACGGTTCGCTCGAGCCGATCCATTGCTACTCCGACATTTGCCTGACGGCTTCGCAATTGCGGCTTCAGGGTCGGTCGGATGGCGCTACGACGCTCGAATTGATTGCTCTTGAACGCGGCTTGCTCACCCTAAGGTCAAACGGCCATTTTCTGTCGGCGATACCCGACGGCAAGGTGATACACGGGGCCTCGGTTTGCAGCACATGGGAATTGTTTATCGCCTCCGAGAACTGGTGCACTGATAATAGCCCCGGATCTGCGCTGGATGGCGCTTGGCGTCACGACGAAACCGCCTTCAACAGACGCCACATCGCGAGCTATATCGTTCATCCACTGAATCGGATGAAATCGGCCCGCCGACCGCTGGCCAAGAAGATTTTGTTCTACGGCTATCCGAAATGGTCGCATGGCCGGGTTTACTATGACCTATCCAAACACCTTCATCATCGTGGTTACCTGAGCGACATACTCGATTGGCAGCAAAATCACGCCGAATACGCCCGCGAGCTTTTTTCGTACTACGACTTCGTCATTTCCGCACTGGATGGAGTATCTACCTTAGTGGGCACTTACGATGTCCCTTACGACAAGATAATAGCAATATCTCATCACGAATTCGATATGCGGATGTTGATCGAACGACTAGGGATCGAAGTCTTCGAGAAATTCGCTAGCTATGGCGTCGTGAGCGAAAGTCTTTTTGCCGCTTCAGTGATGCGTGGCATTGCACGCCAACCGAAGGTAGTGCCGCTTGGCGTTGACACGCTATCCTTCCGTAGCAACCTACCCGATCGTTTAACGACCGTTGGCTACACCACCTCGTTTTCCGTGAAGACTTATGGCGTAGAATGGAAGCGAGGAGAGCTCGCTGAAACCGCAGTGCGCGAAGCTGGTCTGATATTCAAGGTAGCTGGGTCAACCGCCAATCAGATTTCCTTCCACGACATGCCGGATTTCTATCGCAGCGTTGATGCAGTGGTATCATCTTCGGTCAATGAGTCCGGTCCCTTGTCGGTGCTCGAAGGTGCCGCTGCAGGGAGGCTGGTGATAGGAACACCTGTAGGCCATTTTCCCTTGAGGGCCTATCAGGGCGCGGGACTTCTCGCGCCGATAGAGCCCAGAAAATTCGTGACCTTCACCAGCGACGCCTTGCGCTACTACAAGGAAAACAGTGCAGCATTCGTTGAAAAGTGTGGGATTGCGAAGGAGTCCGCCCTAAAATTCGACTGGGTATACTTTATTGGAGATTGGATACAGCTTATAGAGCAATCGGACCACACTTACAGCTTTGATGACTATCGGTTGGATCATATCACTACTGCTAACGTTAACCTGACTATCGGCGTCGACAAAAGTGATATTGCTCACAATATTCATCTAATCAATCTGGATGGAAGCACAGGTCGCCTCCAGCGCTATATGGAAAATAACTCCCACTTATCCGACAACACGGTGAGGGTTTCTGCAGTTGACGGTATGTCCATTGACAAGTCGGAATTGGTAGCGGACGGAATTATAACCGCTGATTGCCCCTATGGATCTGGCTCGCTAGGATGCGCACTGTCTCATATCGATTTGTGGAAGTTAGCTATTTCCGAGAATAGGCCGATCACAATTTTTGAAGATGACGTCTATGCGTCGTTAGATTTTTTTAAAGAACGCGATCTCTTAATGTCTAACGCGACTCCCGACTGGGATGTCATAAAATGGGGATTCATATTTGACCCTCTATTTCTTTGGTTGGATTTTGGCTTCTCGAAGGCCAAGCTGGAATTCTATGAAAGAAGCGCCAACCGATACCCGACACGGTTCCAAGGCGCCCATTTATCTAGATCACTTGTCAGAATAGCACATTCATTTGGGCTGCAGGCATACTCGGTAACACCTAAGGGAGCTCGGATACTCCTTGACAATTGTCTCCCATTGCGAAAAAGAACTATCTCATTTCCAGGAGCTGGCGTCACGATAGAAGATACAGGTATCGATTGCGCTATGTGTGCCGCGTATAGCTCGATGCAAGCTTTTGCTTGCATCCCCCCGCTTGTCATTCCCGATCCGGATCAAACTTCGGATCGAATCAGGGCGGACAACTCGCCTTGAACTTCAGTAGGCATCCGGCAAAAAAAGACAGAATTTATTATTGCTATTTATATCCCCTGCACCGCCATTACCTCACAGATCACGGATAATTTTTTCTTCGATTTTTCCGAGAGAGATATTATCTTCTCTCGCCTTTTTATGAATAAAGCATCCAATTCGATAATGTCGCCATCGAAATGCGGAACCGGACTAAGATTCCGAAGAGAGAAACCCCATTCCCATAGAAGGTTTATTAGATCCCCTAATAATTTCTGCCCGCGATATATGGGAACGGTGTGAGCCTCCAGCTCAATTGCCAAACAATCATTCAATAGGGATCCGAAGCCGGTCAAGACCTCGAATTCAAATCCTTGGACGTCTATTTTTATCACATCTGGCGATGGAACATGACCGGCAAAGAATAGCTCGTCAAATCTAATGCACTCGACTTCTTCGGTCGCGACCGTATTGAATAAATGACCTATAGAGTAACGCTGTAAGATTTCAAAATTCGGCTCCCGCAATGACGAGCAATCAGATGAAGCGGAAACATGTAATTTTTGCGAACCCGAACCGTCCGCCAGGGCTTTCTCTATCACCCTTGCGCCGGGGATTCGGCACAGGGTTTTCCTGACTGCAGCAGCTTCCGAGGCTATCGGCTCAAATATTATCGGCGTGATGTGATCTGCCTTCGCCATCCACTTCGTTTGCAAACCGCCCTGCCCACCGACGTCCACAAGGACAACGCGATCTTCGGGCGGTATCCGGGACAAGTCAGCCGTCGCATCAAATGTTTCGACAGCGATCTTCATAAGAACGAATTGATCGCGCCCTGTTCCCGCATAGACAGGGTGGCGGCCGTCGGAGCAGCCGATTGAAATCGTGGGATGGCAGTTGACGAACGTGACCTCGACGTCGAGCAAGCCAAGGTCATGGGGAATGACCGATATTTTGCGGCTTATCCCCTGGTCAACAACTACTCCTCGCGCATCAATCTCCGCGACATTCAAATTGCCGAAATGGTGGATGTAGAAGTTTGCGGACGCGGTCGGTAAAAATTTGACGAGGCATCTAATTCTTATCAAACGAAAGACGAATTCCGGACCGTAGATCCTCAAGAGATGATAACTCAGGACGGCCGAATCAGAGACAACAAGCGACCCATCCTCGATCCGAGTAGACATCTCATGGGCTACCTGCCAGCTGGCCAGGCTTTCCCCGACAAAAGTCTTGGAATAGATTGCCTCGGCCACATTTCCCTCGTGACTTGCGTTTGGCGCCTATTTCTTTTCGTTCTTTGGCGCGCAGACCGCAAAACAATAACTCAATCCCGGGCGAGCAGCTAGGAGGCGCGAGATGGAAAGACGCCGGGTCATTTTGGCATCAGCCGGACTTTTGACAGCCCAAATTTTTCATCGCCATGCCTGAAGGTGCGCGATTTCCTAGCGAGGCAGGTCGTGACGAGGCGAGAACTCAGGGATTATCATTTCTCAAAAAATAGCCTCTTATTGGACCGCGCTATGGAGAAGCGGACTGTGGAGAAAACAGATACAAAAAGAGCGGAGGCTGCGCGCATACTATGCGCGATTACTTTTCACTTTGACCGATCGCGCCTTGGTTACCTAGCAGAAGTCCTTCGTTCCCTGGCGGAATATCCGGTAGCCGCAATGAACGTCATAGTCGTCACGAACACGCTCGAGAAAAGTGAGTTGGGCCTACTCAATCGCCTGTGCAGGGAGACGCTGCCCAGGAACGGGGCCTCTGTCCGCAGCTGCAGCGATCTGGCTGATCGTTGGGATCTGACGTGGTGTCATAAGCAGATCATCGCAAAGGAGTTTGTCCAGGAGAACCACGGTCGTTATACGCATTTCATCTATCTAGAGAATGACATCCGTCTCAGCTTCCTCAATTTTTCTTATTTCGTCGAATTCCGGGAGGCGCTGCGCGGACTCGGGCTACTGCCTTCGTTCATTCGAGTAGAATATAATGCAGCCTTTGGCGGCTTCACGTCCAGCGACGTTTTTTGGCCGGTTTACGTGCCTGTTCAGTCACATGTGTTGCTGGGCGACTCTGTACTGGTGAACATCCCCAACCCTTACAATCCCCTGTTTATCCTCGACCTTGAGCTGGCCGCGGAGTATGTCCATTCGCGCTCTTTCGACCGACAGACAAGCGCGACGGTGTGCTCGTGGGGAGTAGCGGAGCGAGCCGCCATGGGCCTATGCTTGGAGAACGTCCCAGCACCTTTCCAAAGTCGCTACGTCGCTCCGGTATCGCGGCTAACTGGCGCGGCTCCAGCCTTTGCCTGGGTTTGGCACATGCCAAACAACTATGCCGACAACCCGCGCTCACCTTTGGGCAAGGTTCGAATGGATCGAATGTTCGTCGGCGCGGAGGAACTTGGTCCGGACGGCCGCTGGAACACAACGGATCCAGTCGAAACCACCACAAGTGATCGGAACGATGTGAGTTTTGTAATCGCTGGTGAGTTCAAACGAGGCTACGAGATCGACGCCCGCGGCGAAACCGATAGCGACGCTGTGGGTACCGCCGCCTCGCCGGACGAAGATGTGCCAGCTCTCCGAGATCAGTATTATCTCATCAGTCACCATGACACGCTCGTGTTCGCAGATACCGATCTACTTCGGGTGCGCCACGCACCGCTTGGTGTCGCGCCACTGAACCTCCTCATTGAGTTATCCGGTCAGAAGGGCCGACTGCTGGCGCGAGGAAAGTCCTCCGGGGAGGTTCGCCAGATATCGGCCGAGCGATCGGACATCGATATCCGCGCGCAAACGGCTCGCGCAAACCTCGATTGCAATATTGAGACTTTCGCTGATGGCAGCATTAGCATCCGTACGGGCGACCACTACCTAGGATCGGACCTGGATGGCCTAGTTTGCAAAAAGAACTGGTGTCGGGACTGGGAGCGTTACCAACTGGTGAGAAGGGACACGATCGAAGGCCTTGCGCTTCTACGCCGTTACTCGTGGCTAAGTCACACCGACCGACAGACACACTCCCTAGTCGCGCAGCCCTTCGACTTCGGCAGAGAGCGGCCCGCTGAATCCAGTGCGCTGGCAGCATCCCTTGCACCGGGAGCGATTGAGTTCCGTCGCAAGGTCAAATTCGGTCCAACCACTCTGAGACTGGCCGAAAGGCGCCCGCAACTTCTGTTTGAGCCGTGCGACTTGAGCCTAGGGCAACTCATCCCCGAGCGCCTAAAAATAGTAGACACCGACACGGAAGCCGAAAGCGACTTCTCGCTCTTTCGGCCGCTCATCTATTTCTTGCTCGGAGCTGTCGGTTCACAGTTTGAAAAGCTTCGTCATTCTCTGGATTCTTTGAACCGCGTGATGAGACTTGGAGCCACGATTGGCATCGCAAGTACTCATCCCAATGAATACCTGCAGCAGCAGATTCCGGAACCATATCGCACAGACGCTTTACTCTTGAACCCTGAATCAACCCATGACAATACGACGGGCGCTTTCCCAGGTATATACGATTATCACCCTGTGGTTTTTGCGGACACAGGGTGCACGTTTGGCACCGATTTCGAGGAACAGCTTATAGATCTCCTCATCTTGCGCAGGGGCAAGTTGGTTGCGGGCCCTGGGATGGCAGCGTACGCAACCGTGCCAAATCCTCCACCCTACCGAAGAGATCCGGATGACCCCTTGCCCAGGGCGCCGTAGGCTGCAAAGCCAAACCCATAGGAAACTTGTCATGAATAGGCGCGGATTCATGCTTCGTTTGGGATCAACCGCGGCACTTGTAACGTTTTCCGGCAGTCTTGGTTGGAGCCATAGTGCAATGAGCGTCCCGCATCAATCTTTTGGTGCCTCCCTCCTCATCGCTCCCATCGAATTGGCCGGCGACTGGGGCCGCATGCTGCCTCGTTCCGCAGACCTGGTCGTCGAGCGCATGCGGCATGCCTGCCTGGATGGTGTCCGTCTCGTCTCCGACCGCCAACCGGCGCGGCTTCGGGTCGACGAGCACACCTCCGGCTCGCCCGCCATTTGGCTGCACCCGGACGACAGCGACATGGCATGGATCATCGTCGACATCGGCGAGCGGGACTGGTCGAAGCTTGCCTACCAGTTCGGCCATGAGCTTGGCCATGTCCTGGCCAACAGCTGGCAGGCAGACGCCAAGCCGGTCCCGCCATGCCAATGGCTCGAAGAAGCCATGGTTGAAGCCTTCTCGCTGCATGGACTTGGGCGCCTGGCCAAGGACTGGAAGCAGAACCCGCCCTTTGCCGGCGACAACGCTTTCGGCGATGCCATTGCCGGGTATCGCGAGAACATCATCAAAGCCTATGCCGCGCTCGCCGATAGCCAGGGGCTTACCCGCGACGCCGCGGTGTGGTTCACCGACCACCGAAGCGAAATCGAAATTCCAGGCCTCAATCCGTTCGCGCAGGCGATGTCACTGACAATTCTTGCGGAATATGAGCAGGCTCCGGAGAGCGTTGAGGCGCTTGGCGCGCTCAACCGCTGGCCCGACCGCACAGCTGTTCCAGTCATCCAATATTTCGAGCGCTGGAAAGAGAGCTGCACCGAGTTGCGCGCCTCGCCGCAACTTCCAAACCGCTTGAGCGAACTGCTAGCGATTCCGGCGCGCTTGACTCCGTGAAGGAACCCCCCTTGTCAAAAAATAAATTACCGGCCTCGCGGGCCAGTCTCGATGTCCGTTTTTGAAGTGCCAAGGAACTCGACTTTGGCGTCTGCGTTGCTGAAGGGTTTCGGGTGCCGTGAGGCGTACGAAAGCCTCTCATGCAGGAACCCGCGGGCCACAGTTGATGGCTATGGGGATTTTAGTTTGCGGCTGATGTCGGCGATGGCGTGGCCGCCCCCGTTAGGCGACGCGGTGGACACGGACGGACCGCTCAGTAAAGCCTCCGCACAGCCTTGTAGCCTCTGCGCGCAGGCGGGCGCGGCCCTGTCGGCTTCGCTGAGCACCACGGGCGCGCGTGGGTCCGTCGCCGTAGGTTGAGCGCCTGTGGCTGGAGGCTGAATCAGACCATGCCGGGTCATGGAGTGGTCTCCCGGATCGGTGCCGATGCGCCCGGCGGTCCGCGCGGCTGCCTGCACCGTTCGAACACCTCGATGACGATCATACGCCCGCCGCAGCACGGGC
>NZ_JBSKBP010000061.1:0-24069 GCF_053714275.1 Mesorhizobium sp. Arg314
AACTTCTACCTGCTCAAGACCAATGCCTGTCGCGCCATCTCAGAACGAGGCGCCCCTCCCGCGAAGCGGGTTCGTGCTTGAGGCGCAAAGCTGCCGTTCCTTCGATTTCCCGCCTTGTCCTAAACCGAATCTACCGCCCCGCTTTGTCCATAAGCACCCGCAATTCTGGCTGGGGTGCGACCCAGAAAGTTCGAAAAGCTTCCAAGAACCCCAGCCAATCTCCAAGAAAATGCCAACCTCGACCAGGCGACTGCCCACGCCCTCCTGAAGCCTCGCACGGGGTGATGGGAGCCCCGCCGGACATCGGGCGCCGTCGATGGCGATTGCGGTGGTCAACAGGATCAGGCTCAGCATCGACAACGCCGCGCGGACAATATGTGAGAGCTCCCAGCGATTGCGAAGCGCCGTCCGTTCCTGCTCTTGCGGAAGCGGACCTCCCGCGTTGCCCTCGGTTGCGAAGAAGCGTTTCGCCGGCGAGGTCAACTCCACCTCCTGCGGGCGGCGATGAAACAGACCGCAAGCGCGCGGGGCAGGCTGAGCGCCGCGGGTCCGGCGGGACGCCGCGAACGCGCAAAACATCGGCTTAAACCTTTTCCGCCGACAGGCGTTGTTCGTTCCAGACGGACCGGGCGACCGACGGCGGAGAGGTTCAACCGATGTATTTCATGGCATTGGCGACCGACTATGACGGCACGCTGGCGCATGACGGGCTGGTCAGCGCAAGCACGGTTTCGGCGCTGCAGACGCTGAAGAAATCCGGCCGAAAACTCATCTTGGTCACCGGCCGCGAGCTGCCCGATCTCAAGGAGGTGTTTCCCGAACTTTCCCTGTTCGACAAGGTGGTCGCCGAAAACGGCGCGCTGATCTACACGCCGGCCAGCGAGGAAGAGCGCACGATCGCCCCCTCGCCTTCAACCGATCTCATCGACGGGCTGAAGAAGCGCGGCGTGAAGCCGCTTTCCGTCGGTCGCTCGATCGTCGCCACGTGGGAGCCGCACCAGGCGACGGTGCTCGACGTCATCAGGAAACTCGGGCTGGAGCTGGAGATCATCTTCAACAAGGGCGCCGTGATGATCCTGCCTTCCGGCATCAACAAGGCGACCGGACTGGCGGCCGCGCTCGAGGACCTGAAGCTGTCGCCGCACAATGTCGTCGCGGTAGGCGATGCCGAGAACGACCACGCCTTCCTCAGGGCCTCGGGCTGTAGCGTCGCGGTCGCCAACGCACTGCCTGCCGTCAAGGAAACCGCCGATCTCGTCACCAGGGAGACGCGCGGCAAGGGCGTCGAGGAACTGATCCGCAAGCTGATCAAGCGCGATCATCTGATTGCCAGGAGGCGCTCGGGCGGCGTTCTGCTTGGAACCTCCCGTGGCAAGGAAGTCTATCTCTCGCCAACAGAGACGGTGCTGATCGCCGGAAGCTCGGGCATCGGCAAATCGACCTTAGCCACGGCGCTCACCGAGCAGCTCGTCGAGAAGGGTTTGCAGTTCTGCATTTTCGACCCCGAAGGCGACTATGACGGTCTGAAGGGCGCCGTGCCGCTCGGCAACGGCTCGACCGCGCCGAACAAGGAGCAGTTGCTGGAGCTGATCGAAAAGCCCGAGACCAATGTCGCGGTCAACGGACTGGCGCTGAAGGTCGACGAGCGTCCCGATTTCTTCGCCGAATTGCTGCCTGGCCTCGGCAATGTCCGCTATCGCACGGCAAGGCCGCATTGGCTGATCATCGACGAGGCGCATCACTTGATGCCCAAACGTCGTGGAGATACGCGATCCGTGCTTTCGATCGAGCTGCCCGGCACGGTGCTGATCACCGTCCATCCGGAGGCAATCTCCACCGATGCGCTGCGCCTGGTGACGGCGGTGATCGCGCTCGGCCCACAGGCGAAAAACGTCATCAGGACCTTCTGCAAGGAAATCGGACTGCCGGCGCCAAAGAACCTTCCCTCGGCGAAGGGCGACCGCGTGCTGTTCTGGCGGCCGCGCGACGACAGGAAGCCGTCCACGGTCAAGGCGATCGAGCCCAGCCAGTCGCTCAGGCGGCACAGCCGCAAATATGCCGAAGGTGAGCTCGACGAGGCAGGCAGCTTCTATTTCACCGGGCCGAGGAAGGCGATGAACCTCAGAGCTCACAATCTCATCATCTTCGCCCAGATGGCGGAAGGCATCGACGACAAGACCTGGGAACATCACCTGCGCGCCGGCGACTATTCCAAATGGTTCCGCCATCAGATCAGGGACAAGGAGTTGGCCCGCGAAACGGCAGAGGCCGAGAAGGACAAGACATTGTCAGCCGACGAGAGCCGAAAGCTGGTGATTGACGCCGTGCGGAGGCGCTATACGGCGCCGGCGTCTGCGCCGGAGAAGTAGTTCGTCAAAAAAGCGAGCGGCGATGCCGCTCGCTCAGCACGCCGCGCTTCGGCCGCCTGCATGTTTCAACTAAGAGCCGTGCAACAAACCGCAGACTTCAAGAGCCGACGTTGGCTTCGTGCAGCCGTTTCAATTCCAACTCCGCAGCTCCAAGCTCGATAAACGTCTTAGGGCAAATCGATAACGCATTCCTCAATAGCGGTTTTGCGTCTTCGACTTGCCCTTCGATCAAATCCGCCTCAGCGCCATAAAAAGTGGCCTCGCACAATTGATCATTGCCGACGGCTTTCATTTGCAAAGCCTGCGGAGACAGCTTGCCCATGAACATATCGAAGATCGGATAGGGCCAAGTGGCAGGCGTGAGTTTGGCTTGTGCCTGGCGTGCCTGCATTTGCAATGCCGGGTCTTTTGCGTACCCCATCGCCATGATGCGCCACAGATCGGCATAAGCGACCTGAGCATCCGGCATTTCGCTTTGCTGCTGGAACATCCGCGCAGCGTCGCCGTATCGGCCATTGAAGAATGCTGCAAAAGCATTCTCTCCCTGATAGGCGGCATGGCTCTGAGTGATCGGCACAAGCGCGCCCACCGCTACCAAGGCGAAAACGCCGGCAACGACCCCTGCAACGCGGGAATAGAGTGGACGAGCCTGCTCGCGGTGCCAAAATGACATTAGCGCCAGAGCAAGCACGGCGCCCACAATCGCGCCGCCAATATGGGCGGAGTAGTCGATCCTCAGGCCTTTATCAGGGGCCGCAAAAAGCGGCAGCAGTGCCGGAACCAGAATCGAAATCGCGCGCGTTTGCATCAGGCTGCGCTTGGCGCTGGATTGGAAATGAAAGCTAAGGACGATTGCCGTGGCAAAAAGGCCGACAATGCCGCCTGACGCGCCAACCCCCACAACATTGGCCGGGGTCATATACAGCGAAGCCACCTCACCGCCCACCGCGCATATTGCAAAAATCGCCAGGAACCATAGGCGGCCCACCAACCCCTCCAGCAGAACCCCTGCGCGCCAAAGCGCAAAGCTGTTGCCGAGGAGATGCGCGATGCTGGCGTGCATCAACGTAGCCGTGACCAGCCGCCACCACTGGCCGTCCCAGATCAAGGATCGAAACATGCCGCCGAGCACAATCAAGGTTTGCGTCGAGGGCGATCCGCCCTGATAAGGATCGACGGCGAAAGTCAGTTCAGCGCAATAGATGACCGCCAGCAGGACGATAAGCCCGTAGGAGGCAAGTGGCTGTGTGGCGGACGAAGGCAGGCTGCGGCCACCTTGTTCTTCCATCGCGTCGGGCGCTGTTGGCTGCGTCGCCATATAGGTACGGCAAAGCTGAGTGATATCCGCGCCCGCGGTGTCGATTTGGCTGATCGGGATACTCAGTGCCAGCTTGCTACCCCGCCGCAGCGAATACCATCGCCGTGGCACGCTCGCGGCATAGGCAGGATCGAGGGCCAGCCTCAGAATGACAAAGTTTTTGCCGGACACCTCAGAAAGCTTCGTTATCGCGCTCCAAGGTACGAGACCGCGTAAGTAGGATACTCTCACACCTTGCGGCGAAAACACCACCGCAGGCGCTCGCATCACCAATCGACGCAGCACCATGGCGGCCAGCGAGGCGCCAGCAATCACGCAGATCCACCCACTGAGGACAAGTAGGGGCGGCGGATGTTTATGCTGAAGGGAGAAGATCCCGAGACCTAAAATCGAGACGAATATGGCACAGGATTTGATGAGTTTTGGGGTAGAATAGTAGAATTTCTGCTCCAGATCGTTTTCCAACATCAAGCCCCACATTCGCCCGAATTTATGCGATCAAAGACAATTAAAGAAAAATCGGCAAGGTCATTTCCAAGGAAATCATGTGTTCAGCAGAACGCAGATATCCCCCAAAACGCCAAACAATCGCGCCACCTGATAGGCCCCCACTACTTTTGATGGAGGCTATCAGCGGCGCGACCTGGCGCACAATATGAGGCTCGACTCGCGCAGGACACGTTTTCTTGATTTTAATGCTTCGCGGCAAGCTCATGCGAAGTCGCGCCGGCGGACCGTGCCATGGGAATGAATGAAGCCGGTAAGCGGCCAGCGGTGAACATGAGGTAGCCATGCAACTCCGCCACCCCTCGGTTCAGGCGGTGACCTCGCTGCCGGAGCCGCTCAAGAACGATCCGGTCAGGAGCAGCTAAGCCGATCTATTCCGGCAACGAGACCCTGAATCAGCTCGCCTCGCGCATCGCCTCGGCGGCCTGCAGGTCGACCGAGACCAGCTGGCTGACGCCCTGCTCGGCCATGGTGACGCCGAACAGCCGGTCCATGCGCGCCATGGTGATCGGATTGTGGGTGATGATGACGAAGCGGGTTTCCGTCGTCGTCGACATCTCGTCCATCAGATTGCAGAAGCGCTCGACATTGTGGTCGTCGAGCGGCGCGTCGACCTCGTCAAGCACGCAGATCGGCGCCGGATTGGTAAGGAACACGGCGAAGATCAGCGACATCGCGGTCAGCGCCTGCTCGCCGCCGGAAAGCAGCGTCATGGTCTGCGGCTTCTTGCCGGGCGGACGGGCGAGGATTTCCAGCCCCGCTTCCAGCGGATCTTCCGACTCGATCAGCTGCAGTTCGGCGGTGCCGCCGCCGAACAGATGCGAGAACAGCCGCTGGAAATGGCCGTTGACCACCTCGAAGGCCGACAGCAGCCGCTCGCGGCCCTCGCGGTTGAGGCTCTGGATCGCCTGGCGCAGCTTGCGGATCGCCTCGATGATGTCCTCGCGCTCGGAAACGATGGTTTCCAGACGCTCCGACAACTCCTTCTGCTCTTCCTCGGCGCGCAAATTGACGGCGCCGAGCCGCTCGCGCTCGATCTTCAGCCGGTCGAGCTGGCGCTCGATCTCGGCCATGTCGGGCATCGGATCGTCGGCTTCGAGCCCGGTGTGCTTGATGACCAGATGCGGCGGCGTGTTCAGCGCTTCCTGGATGCGCGCCTCGACCTCGGCGCGGCGTTCATCCGCCGCGGTGAGCCGCTCCTCGGCGCGGACGCGGGTTTCGCGCGACTCGGCAAGCGACTGGATGGCGGCGGTGGCTGCCTTGTCGAGCTCGGCCTGCTTGCTTTCCGCCTCCTGCAGGCGGTCGCCGGCCGCCCGGCGCAGCGCCTCGGCCTCGGAAAGCTGCGTCAGCAGGGCGCGGCGCTTGGCGTCGATCTCGTCCGGCGCATCGGCAAGCCTCTCGCGCTCGGCTTCGGCCTCGGCCTTGCGTTCGCCAAGGGCGGCGATCTGCGTCGAGGCATTTTCGGCGCGCTCCAGCCAGTTCTTGCGCTCGGCACCGATGGCGTCCAGCCGGCGAATGCGCGCCTCGGCCTCGCGCCTTAAGCCTTCATGCACGGCGCGCGCATCGGCAAGCGTGGCGCGGTCGCGCGAGACATTGGCGGAAGCCTGTTCGAGCTGCAATTGCAGATCGCCGAGATCGGGCGCGTCCTGCAGCGTCTCCTCGGCTTCGAGGAAAGCGGCTTGTGTTTCCTCATGGCTGTCGACGATACGGGCGCGGGCGTCATCCAAGGCAGTGCGCCGGCTCACCAACTCGCCGCCGGCCTTCTCGGCCTCGGCCAACGCGTTGCGGGCGGCATCCAGCGCATGCTGGGCGTCGCGGCCGGCCTGGCGCGCATTGCGCTCGGCCTCGCTTGCCTGGCGCATCGCCTGCTCGGCGCGCGCCAGCGCTTCCTCAGCCTCGCGCACGACGCGCGTTGCCTGCACGGCTTCGGCATCGAGCTCGGCCAGACGGTTCTTCTGCGCCAGCCGCTGCGCGGCGGCGGTCGGGGCATCGGCGCTTGCCGTCAGACCGTCCCAGCGCCAGAGCGCGCCGTCGCGGCTGACCAGCCGCTGGCCGGGAGCCAGAAGCGCCTGCAGACGGCGGCCGTGGGCGGCGTCGACGATACCGATCTGCGCCAGGCGGCGGGCAAGCTGCGTCGGCGCACGCACAACGCTTGCCAAGCTCTTCACGCCTTCGGGCAGTGCCGCGTCGCCGGGCTGGACCGCGCTCTCGCCCCAATGCACCGGGGCGCTGCGGTCGAGCGGGACGTCGAGATCTTCGCCAAGGGCTGCACCGAGCGAGGTTTCATAGCCGCGCTCGACGCTGATCTGCTCCAGCACCGACGGAAAGAGATCGCCGCTCGCAGCGCTGAGGATCTTCGCCAGCGTGCGCGCTTCAGTCTCGATGCGCGCGAGTTCCGCCCTTGCATCCTGCAGCGGAGGCCTTGCCGCGCTTTCGGCGCCGCGGGCCTCGGCGACCGCCTGCTCGGCGGCAATAGTGCCGACCTCGCTCTCCTCCAGCCGGGCAAGCGCATCCTCGACCAGCAGCCGCTTCTCGGCGGGATCGGGCAGGCCGGAAATCCGCGCGACGATATCGGAGAGCTCGCGGTCGACCTCGGCGAGCTGACGGGCGAAGCGGTCGCGGCGCTCGGCGGTCTCGCGCAAAGTGCGCTCGATCTGATTGCGCGAGGCAGCCGCCTCGGCGCGTTCGGCGGTCAGCGCGGCAAGCCTTGCCTCGCTTTGCGACAGCGTTGCGCCGGCCTGCTCGAAAGCGGCGCGCATGGTGGCCTCGCGCTCGGCGGCACCGGCGTTTTCCGAATTGAGCTCGGCTTCCTCGGTGCGCAGGCGCTCGAGGATGTCGGCGTTGTCGCGCACCATCCGCTCCTCGCGGGCGATGTCGCCATCGAGTTGCTGCAGCCGGCGTTCGATCTCGGACTGGCGAGCGCGAATGCGACCGGCCTCTTCCTCGATCTGCGTCTTGGCGATCGACAGGCGCTGGAAGGCGGCGGCGGCGGCGGCTTCCGCGTCGCGCAGGTCCGGCAGCCGGTGCGCGGCGATGCCCTGCTCCCTGGCGGCCGCCATCTGGGCGGCGGCGCGGTCGCCGACCAGCGTGGTGGCGACGGCAAGCGCGGAACGCGCCTCGCCTTCCTGGGTTTTTGCCAGCGTCCAGCGCAGATGCAGCAGCGTCGCTTCGGCCTTGCGGATATCGGCCGAGAGGTTCTTGAAGCGCGAGGCCTGGCGCGCCTGGCGCTTCAGGCTCTCGATCTGGCCTTCCAGCTCGCCGACGACGTCGTCCAGCCGCTCGAGGTTCTGTTCGGCCGCCTTCAGCCGAAGTTCCGCCTCATGGCGGCGCGTGTGCAGGCCGGAAATGCCGGCGGCTTCTTCGAGCAGCGCGCGGCGAGCCTGGGGTTTCGCCTGGATCAGCTCGCCAATGCGGCCCTGCCCGACCATGGAGGGCGAGCGCGCGCCGGTCGACTGGTCGGCGAACAGAAGCTGCACGTCCTTGGCGCGCGCTTCCTTGCCGTTGATGCGGTAGAGCGAGCCGGCCTCGCGCTCGATGCGGCGCGACACCTGCAATTCATCGGCATCGTTGAAGGCGGAAGGCGCGGTGCGGTCGCTGTTATCGAGGAAAAGCGTGACTTCGGCAGTGTTGCGCGCCGGACGCGCGCCGGAGCCGGAGAAGATCACGTCGTCCATGCCGGACGCGCGCATGTTCTTGTAGGAGCTTTCGCCCATCACCCAGCGCAGCGCTTCGACGAGGTTCGACTTGCCGCAGCCGTTCGGGCCGACAATGCCGGTCAGCCCGCGTTCGATGACGAACTCGCCGGGCTCGACGAAGGATTTGAAACCGAGGAGGCGAAGGCGCGAAAATTTCATTCGCGCCGCCCAACACTACAGGCGCGCGCGCCGAAGCCGGACCGCTTCGGCGCGGCCTGGATGTCAGAGC
Source organism: Mesorhizobium sp. Arg314 (assembly GCF_053714275.1). Taxonomy (NCBI): domain Bacteria; kingdom Pseudomonadati; phylum Pseudomonadota; class Alphaproteobacteria; order Hyphomicrobiales; family Phyllobacteriaceae; genus Mesorhizobium; species Mesorhizobium sp. Arg314. The sequence goes on from NZ_JBSKBP010000061.1 coordinate 8,119, forward strand.
AGAGGGTCGATGATGGCCGACATTTCCTCAATCGACATCGCCCCTTTGTAGGTCTTTCCGTTGATGAAGAAGGTCGGCGTCGAGTCGACCTTGAACTCGTCCGCTCCGCGTTTCTGGACTGCTCTCACATCGTCCAGAAGTTTCTGGTCCGTCAAGCAGGACTCAAAGGACTCCTGTGTAAAACCGGCGAGCTTGGAGATCTGCAGCAGCGCTTCCTTGGTGTTGTTGACGCCAACCCAGCTCGGCTGCTGCTTGAACAGCACGTCGACCATGGCGAAGTAATTGTCCTTGGAGCAGCGCGCCAGCATGAAGCCGGCCTCGGCGCTCGGATCGAACGGGAATTCGCGCAGGATGTAGCGCGCCTTGCCGGTGTCGATATATTTGGTCTTCAACTCAGGGAAGGTGGTCATCGCGAAATGCGCGCAATGCGGGCAGGTCATCGACGCGTATTCGACGATGGTGACCTTGGCGTCGTCCTTGCCGAGCTGCTTTTCGGGCAGCGCGCCGGGCTTCAGCAGTTGCGCCATGTCGACGGTGCCTTGCGCCTCTGGCACCTGGGCCGCCGCTGGCGTGGCGGCCGGCTTGGCAGGCGTCGACGGGTTGGCGGGCTTCACATCGGCGGCCTTCGCCTCCTCGCCGGAGTCGCTGCATGCGGCAAGCAGCGCCACTGCGGGAACAGCGGCCAGCGTGGTCAGAAGGTTTCTGCGGGACAAGCTTTTGCCAGACGGGGCACGGTTCATGCGAATCACCTGATATCGGTTGGATTTTGCAATGCAAGGGCTAGAAAAGGCGAGAGTTGGCGCGAATTAAGGCATCGCGATCCCCAATCCAATCGCGAAACTTGATCGTCGGCATCACGAATGCGCGAGATTGGTGACGCATTCATGACGCTTCTTACGACCCTTTGGGCTTCCTTTCACCCATAATTGTGGCGCCGAGCCGCTCCAGCGAAGCACGCAGGCCGTCATCCTCAATCTTGCCGACGATGCGCGAAAGCTTCGATTTCTCGGCCTCGCTCAGGGGTCGCGGCGCCGGCTTCGGCCGCGCTTTTTGCGACAGAACCGGCTTTTGCAGAATCTTGATGCGGCCGACCGCGTTGAAACCCAGAAAGGCGTTGACGCGGTTGATGACCTCGCCGGCCTCGTGCTGCAGATGCAGCGCCGCCATGCCTTCGCAGGCGATGATCAGTGTCGCCGGCTCGAACGGATCGTCCTCATGCAGGCGGCGCGGCCACTGGATCTTTTCCGGACGCGAGTGGCTGGCAAGGCGCGGCCCGGCGATCTCTTCCCAGGACTGCACCAGCCCGATCGAGATGCCGGCGCGCTTCTTCAGCACCGGATCGAGAATCGCGGTCGCGAGATCGCTCACCGGAACGGGATTGCCGAAGGGCCTTTTCCCTGCCATGTGCGTTCTCCAGTCCCCAACTCATCCGATCAATGGCACCGCTCGATCAGACCCGCAAGGCATCACATAAGCCCGCGTCCGGCGATACGGGCATCGGATCCCGCCTGCTTGCCTGGTACGACGCGCATCACCGCGACCTGCCCTGGCGCGTGACGCCGGTCGCGTTTGCGCGCGGCGCAAGAGCCGACCCCTATCGCGTCTGGCTGTCCGAGGTGATGCTGCAACAGACCACGGTCGAGGCGGTAAAAGCCTATTTCCGCAACTTCGTCGAGAAATGGCCGACGGTCGAGGCGCTGGCGGCGACACCCGCCGAGGACGTGATGAAAGCCTGGGCCGGGCTCGGCTATTATTCCAGGGCGCGCAACCTCAAAGCCTGCGCAGATCTCGTGGCGCTGAGAGGCGGCCGCTTTCCCGACACCGAGGCCGGCCTGCGCGAATTGCCGGGAATCGGCGCCTATACCGCGGCGGCGATCGCGGCGATCGCTTTCGACCGGCCGGCCGCGGTCGTCGACGGCAATGTCGAGCGGGTCATGACCCGGCTCCATTCGATCGAAACGCCGCTCAGCGAAGCCAAGCCCGAAATCCGAGCTCTTGTGGAGAAGCTGGTGCCGCAGACGCGGCCGGGCGACTTCGCCCAGGCCATGATGGACCTCGGCGCGACGATCTGCACGCCGAAGCGGCCGCGCTGCATGCTCTGCCCGGTCCGCCAGGATTGCAGCGCCATTCTCACCGGCGATCCGGAACGTTTCCCGGTCCGTCTGCCGAAAGACGACAAGCCGCTGCGCAAGGGTGCTGCCTTCGTCGCCGAGCGCGACGACGGCGCCATCCTGCTGCGCAAGCGGCCGGAGAAGGGCTTGCTCGGCGGCATGACCGAGGTGCCGACGACCGGTTGGACGGCGCGGGTTGACGGCGCCACGACGGCCGACGCCGCGCCTTTTCCAGCTGATTGGCGGCGCGCCGGGCAGATCGGGCATGTCTTCACCCACTTCGCGCTCGAACTCGAAATCTTTCATTCCCATGTCGAAGGCGATGCGCCGGCCGGGCATTTCTGGTCGCTGGCCCATGAAATTTCCGGGGAAGCGCTGCCCACCGTCATGAAAAAGGTAATCGAGGCGGCGATACCGGGCGCGACGAAAAACCGTCGCCAAGCAGTGCAAAGAGGCCCGCATGACTGAAATCCGCCACATCGTCTTCGACATCGGCAAGGTGCTGATCCATTACGATCCGAATATCCCGTTCAGCCGCCTGATCCCGGATGCCGAAGAGCGAAAGTGGTTCTTCGACAATGTCTGCACGCATGACTGGAACATCGAACAGGACCGTGGACGGACATGGCAGGAGGCGGAGGCGCTGCTGATTGCCGAGCATCCCGACCACGCCGAAAATATCCGCAACTTCCGCCGCTACTGGCACGAGATGGTCCCGCATGCGTATGAGGACAGCGTCGCCATCATGGTTGGGCTGATCGAGAGCGGCCATGATGTGACCATGCTGACCAACTTCGCCGCCGACACGCTTGCCGAAGCGCGGCAGCGTTTCGACTTCCTCAACCAGCCGCGCGGCGTGACCGTGTCGGCCGACATCCGGCAGATCAAGCCCGACCGCGCCATCTACGACCATCATGTAACCGCGTTCGGCCTTGAGCCATCAGCCACGCTGTTCATCGACGACAGCCAGAAGAATGTCGACGGCGCCAAGGCCGCCGGCTGGCAGGCGGTGCTGTTCACCGACGCAAGGACGCTTAAAGCGGACCTTGAGCGGTTCGGGATTACGACCTGACCTGAATCGCTTGCAGCAATCCGTTGAAGCCTTGATTCAAGAGCGATTTAACGCAATTCCGGACGGAAGCTACGGCGAAGCCGCCGAGCCTGACCGCTGCGCACTTTTCCTGGAATTGCTCATCAGGCCCCTGCCCGCTCCATGCCGAGGCGAGCGATGCGGCGCAGTTCGTCGATCGGGGTCAATCCGCCGCTGCGTTCATAGTGCCAGAAGGTCCAGCCGTTGCAGGCATCCAGCCCCTGCACTTCGGCGCCGATCTTGTGGATAGAGCCGGCGCTGTCGCCGATCGCCAGCGTGCCGTCGGCGCGCACCTTTGCCGCCCAGCGCTTCTTGGCGTCGTAGAGCGTGGCGCCCGGCACGACCAGGCCGTTGTCTATCAGGCTGATGAAGGCGACACGCGGCTCGGCGCGCTTGCCGGAAAGCACGGTGAGATCGGCGTTTTCCAGCGGGCGCACAGCAGCGATGCGCTCATTGGCGGCATCGATATAGGCCTGCTCGCGCTCGATGCCGACAAAGTGGCGGCCGAGGCGCTTGGCGACCGCGCCGGTGGTGCCGGAGCCGAAGAAGGGATCGAGCACGACGTCGCCCGGCTTGGTCGAAGCCATCATGATGCGGGCAAGCAGAGCTTCCGGCTTCTGCGTCGGATGCAGCTTGTTGCCGTTCTCGTCCTTCAGGCGTTCGCCGCCGGTGCAGATCGGGAACAGCCAGTCGGAGCGCATCTGCAAATCGTCGTTCGAGGCCTTCAGGGCCTCATAGTTGAAGGTGTAACCCTTGGCCTTCTGGTCGCGCGAGGCCCAGATCATCGTTTCATGCGCGTTCTGGAAACGGCGGCCGCGGAAATTCGGCATCGGATTGGTCTTGCGCCAGACGATGTCGTTGAGGATCCAGAAGCCGAGATCCTGCATGCGGGCGCCAACGCGGAAAATGTTGTGGTAGGAACCGATGACCCAGATGGTGCCGCTCGGCTTCAGCACGCGGCGCGCCGCGAGCAGCCAGGCCCGGGTGAAAGCGTCATAGGCCTCAAAACTCTCGAACTGGTCCCAGTCGTTGTCGACGGCGTCGACCTTCGACTGGTCGGGCCGGTGCAGGTCGCCGTCGAGCTGCAAATTATAGGGTGGGTCGGCGAAGATGACGTCGATCGACTTTTCCGGCAGCCGGTCGAGCGCGGCGACGCAATCGCCTTTCAGGATGGTGTCCAGCCATTCGGACTGCTGGGGAGCATGGGAAAGCTCGTCTAGGAGACGCACAGCAGACATCAAAACACCCAAAAATACGCGTTACGGTTTACTGGCTGTTATGGTTACCGATCAGCGTAAACATTCGGTGAAGGCCGCGAAGCCTTAGGCGGTTTGCGAAGACCGGCTCATTGGTGTATGCCGCGCCGCCTAGAGCCGGATGATTTCAGGTCCGTTCGACCTGAAATCTGAATCCGTCTCTAAATCAAAGAAATAGAGCATGATATCGTCCGAAAGCCGCTCCACACTTTTCGGCATCATGCTCTCAGCCAGTCAGGCCCTCCCCTAACGCTTCGGATTGCCATGCCCCAGCCAGATCTTGTCATCTTCGATTGCGACGGCGTGCTCGTCGATTCCGAAATCGTCGCCGCGCGCGTCGAGGCCGAGCTGCTGACGTCGGCCGGATTCGAAATCTCGGCCGAGGAGCTTGCCGAGACCTATGCCGGCCTGACCTTCAAGGACATCATGCTGCGGGTCGAGGAAAAGTCGCAGATTCCGTTCCAGGCCTCGCTGATCGACCGTGCCGAGGAGCTGGTCGACCGCAAGCTGCGCGCAGACGTGCGCATCATCGACGGCGCGCGCGAGGCGGTCGCGGCCGTCACCGCGCCTCGCGCCGTCTGCTCCAACTCGCGCACCGAGCGGGTCGAGTTCATGCTGGAGAAGGTGCGGCTGCTGCCGTTCTTCGCCGGCCGCATCTTTTCGGGCCTCGATATTCCCAGCAAGAAGACCAAGCCGGCGCCGGACGTGTTCCTCTACGCCGCCGATAAGCTCGCCGCCAACCCGAAGAACACCTTCGTCATCGAGGATTCCGTGCATGGCATCGCCGGCGCCAGGGCGGCCGGCATGCGCGTCATCGGCTTCACCGGCGCCGGGCACAGCTATCTAGGCCATGCCGATGCGCTGACCGAGGTCGGCGCCGAGACAGTCATCCGCCGCTGGGCGGAACTCAACAGCACGATCGCTGCGCTGTCGGAATGGTCCGAGGACGCCTGAGACACTACCGGTTCTTTATGACTGCGCAGGCAGACGCAAACCGGACGCTGTCTCTCAATCCAGGCCTGCCGCTCGCCGAAGAGCATCGTTCATGCGCGTTTGCCATCCGGTGCCGCCTGCCTTGAAACGCTCGACCACGTCAGGGTCGAGTCGAAGGAGGACCGCCAGTTTGGCGTTTGACAGTCGGGGGCGACCTCGCCTGATCAGATTCGGCTGGGCATCCGGATCGGTCCGCGCCGCTGCAGTTATGGCAGCGTCTTCCTCACCACTGTTGAAAGCTGCCTTAATCCTATCCAGCAGAACAGCCGTCCGGTCTTCTTTGGCGGAACGATCCGGATTTCGGCCTTCCGCGTCGACGTGCCGCCGCTTAGTAGCCCCTTTCGATGTAAGTGACATAGCTCCTGATCTCCTCGTTGGTAGCGCGCCTCAGGGAAATCACCCGGACGTTGCCGTCGCGCATCGTGTAAACGATGACATGGACCTTGTTGCCGATGAAACCGATGCCGACAAATCGCTCCTCGCCATAATCCTCGGTTGCATCCTCGAAGACCATTGCACCGTCAAAATCGAATTCCCGTGCGAGATCGAACGATACGCCATGCTTGAGCTTGTTTCGTTTCGCTTTGCCCTCGTCCCACTCGAAATTCACGACGGGCTCCATGCCACCCGAATTACTGTATATACATAAATTAAGGGACCGGCACAAGAACTTTTTGTATATACAAAAATAACTGAGCCGCCGCCGATCCGGAAATCAGGCGAACCTGTTGCGCCTTTCGATCAGCGCCTCGCCAAAAAGATCGCCAGCTGCCGCCTCAGTTCGTCGCCGGAGCGCGCTTCTTCTTTTTGCCCTTCGGCTTAGCAGCGGCCGGTATGTTCTCGTCATAGCCGGCATAGGCCTGATAGTCGCGCGCGGAAGGCTCCGGCACCACGACATTGCTATCGACGAAGACGAACTGGGTAGCGGCCGAAGCGTCGGTAACCTGGACCTGGTACTGATGCAGCTGCGAATAAAGCACCTCGCCGCCACGCTGAACCGCGATGCGGATCGGCATGGTAACCGTGCCGGGCGCGAACAACGGCCCCGGCACGACCTTGCCGGCGACAGCGATCTTCATCGACATTTGACCATTGGCATGGGTGCAATCGCGCGTCACGTCGGTGACCGAGGCCTGGTAGACGATCTTCGATGGATCGCGATTGGGGTCGATGGGCTGGCCGTTGGGTCCGGTCTGGGCGGCCGCGGCGGCTGCCTCGGCTTCCGCCGCGGCATCACCCTTCTTTTTCCTGGGCTTCGCCGTGCCGCCCTTGGCATAGGTGTTGAAATAGGCGGTGCCTTCGCGCAGCGTCACTTTCGGGCAATAGGCTCGCAACTGGCTGGCGAGTATCTTGGGATCCTGCGGCGGCGGCGGCACGGTGGGATCCTTCTTGCCGAGGCCGAAGTCCAGGATGCCATTGTCGCTCGATTGGCAGCCGGCGGCGGCGAGCATAAAGCCGGTGAGCGCCAGACCCGCGACAAGACGACGGTTGACCGAATAAAACGCCATGAAACTGCACTTCCCTCTCACAAAGCCGGTGACGTATAGCAACCGCGCGGCAAAAATGCGACTGAGCCGGCTGGGAAAATTAACCAATTGCCGTGGATGACGCGACCGGCAGCAATGGGCCTTGTACGATGCAATATGTGAGTACCCGCGGCGATGCGCCCGCGCTTGGATTTTCAGACGCGGTGCTGGCCGGCCTGGCGCGCGACGGTGGGCTTTACGTGCCTCGCGTATGGCCGCAGTTTTCCGCCGCCGACATCCGCGCCATGCGCGGCCTTGCCTATCCGGACCTTGCCATCCGCGTGCTGACGCCGTTCCTGGGCGGCGAGATCGCGGCGCCCGTCTTCGAGCGGCTGGTGCGCGAGGCCTACGCCACATTCCGGCATGAGGCCGTCTGCCCGCTGGTGCAGACCGGGAAAAACACCTTCATCCTCGAGCTGTTCCACGGCCCGACGCTGGCCTTCAAGGACGTGGCGATGCAGTTGCTCGCCCGCCTAATGGACCATGTGCTCACCGAACGCGGCCAGCGCGCCACCATCGTCGGCGCCACGTCGGGCGACACGGGTGGCGCCGCTATCGACGCCTTTGCCGGGCGCGACCGCACCGACATCTTCATCCTTTTCCCGCACGGCAAGGTCTCGCCGGTGCAGCAGCGCCAGATGACGACGTCGAGCGCCGCCAACGTCCATGCGCTGTCAGTCGAAGGCAATTTCGACGACTGCCAGGGCCTTGTGAAGGACATGTTCAACGACCACGCCTTTCGCGACAGGGTGTCGCTGTCGGGCGTCAATTCGATCAACTGGGCCCGCATCATGGCCCAAATCGTCTATTATTTCTCGTCGGCGCTGTCGCTCGGCGCGCCGGACCGGCCAATATCCTTCACCGTGCCGACCGGCAATTTCGGCGATATTTTTGCCGGTTACGCCGCCAAGCGCATGGGCCTGCCCATCGAGCGGCTGATCATCGCCACCAATGACAACGACATCCTGGCGCGCACGCTTGCGAGCGGCGAATACCGCACCAAGGGCGTGTTCGCCACGACCTCGCCGTCGATGGACATCCAGGTGTCGTCGAATTTCGAGCGCCTGCTGTTCGAGGCGGCCGGCCGCAATGCCGAGACGGTCAGGCGCTATATGAACGGGCTGAAGCAGTCCGGCGCCTTCACCATCGAGGAAGGCGAGCTCAAGCGCATCCGCGCCGAATTCGATGCCGGCCGTGCTACCGTCGACGAGGTCGCCGCCACCATCAGCGCGACGCTCGAAGCGAGCAACTACCTGCTCGACCCGCACACCGCCGCCGCCGTTCATGTCGCCGCCGCCCATGCCTCCGGCCCGGTGCCCATGGTGGTGCTCGGCACCGCGCATCCGGCGAAATTCCCGGCGGCGGTCGAGGCCGCGAGCGGTGTCACCCCGGCACTTCCCGCATGGCTCGGCGGCTTGATGACAGCCGACGAAAAATACACGATACTTCCATCCGACTTGAAAATGGTGGAAGATTGCGTGAACCGTCACTCGCGAGCGGCGCGTTAGGGAGTACTTGCCATATGGGTGTTGAGGTAAGCCGTCTGTCGAACGGCCTGACAGTCGCCACCGAAACCCTTCCAAGCATCGAATCGGTTGCCCTTGGTGCCTGGGTGAAATCGGGCGCCCGCAATGAGCGCGACGAAGAGCATGGCATGGCCCATCTGCTCGAGCACATGGCGTTCAAGGGCACGAAGCGCCGCAGCGCCTTCGAGATCGCCTCGGAAATCGAGAATGTCGGCGGCGAGATCAACGCCGCCACCAGCGTCGAGACGACCTCCTACTATGCCAGGGTGCTTTCCGGCGACGTGCCGCTGGCGGTCGACATCCTGGCCGATATCCTGCAGGAATCCGAATTCGACCCCGAGGAGCTGGAGCGCGAGCAGCATGTGATCCTGCAGGAGATCGGCGCCGCGCACGACACGCCCGACGACATCGTCTTCGACCGTTTCACCGAAACAGCCTTCCGCCATCAGACCATCGGCCGCTCGATCCTGGGCACGCCGGAGACGGTCAAATCCTTCACTTCCAAGCAGCTGCACGACTTCATCGAACGGCAATACGACGCCGAGCGGATGGTCGTCGTGGCCGCCGGTGACGTCAAGCACGACAATTTCGTGCGCGAGGTCGAGAAGCAGCTCGGCGGCTTCCGCGCCAAGGCAGCGGGCAATATCCCGCAATATGCGCAATATGTCGGCGGCGACTTCCGCGAGGACCGCGACCTGATGGATGCGCAGATCGTGCTCGGCTTCGAGGGCCGCGCCTACCATGTGCGCGATTTCTACGCCTCGCAGGTGCTGTCTATGATCCTTGGCGGCGGCATGTCGTCGAGGCTGTTCCAGGAAGTGCGCGAGAAGCGCGGCCTCTGCTACTCGGTCTATGCCTTCCATTGGGGTTTTTCCGACACCGGCATTTTCGGCGTGCACGCCGCGACCGGGCAGAGCGACATCGCCAAGCTGGTGCCGGTGATCATCGACGAATTGCAGAAGGCCGGCGAAAGCATCCTGCAGGAAGAGCTCGAACGGGCGCGCGCGCAATATCGCGCCGGGCTTATCATGTCGGCCGAAAGCCCGGCCAGCCGGGCCTCGCAGATTGCCCGGCAGCTGCTCTTGTTCGGACGGCCGATCGCCAAGGAGGAATTGATGGAGCGGCTTTCGGCGCTGAGCGTCGAACGGCTGACCGACCTTTCCTCGCGGCTGTTCTCGACCAAGCCGACGCTTACAGCGGTCGGCCCCGTGGGCACGCTTGCGCCCTACGAGGCGATCCTCGAATCGCTTGCGGGGCCGCAGACGACGACCCGCCGGCTCGCCGTCTGACCCTAAGCAGGTTCCGCAAAAGTGTCCCACGGTCTTGCGATCAAAACCTGCGAGAAACCAGGGAATCTAAGCAGATATTCGTGGGGCACCCCACGAATATCTGCTTAGAACAAACGCCGTGTTCGCACTCCCTTTCTTTCGCCGAGACCTGCCGGCACTGAGAGGCGAAAACGTCACGCTGCGCGTGCCATTGACCAGCGATTATCGCGAATGGTCGGCGGTGCGCGGCGAAAGCCGCGCCTTCCTGGAACCCTGGGAGCCGCGCTGGCAGCCGGACGAGCTCGACCGCACCGCCTGGCGGCTGCGCATCAGCCGCTATCGCGAGGATTACGCGCAGGGCACGGCCATCGCCTTCTTCATCTTCGAAAAATCGAGCGGCAAGCTTGCCGGCGGCATCACCCTTGGCAATATCCGCCACGGCGTCGCGCAGAGCGGCCACATCGGCTACTGGATCGGCGAACGCTTCAGCGGCCGCGGACTGATGACCGAGGCGGTCAAGCTGGTGTCGCGCTTTGCCTTCGATACGCTGCGGTTGCACCGGATCGAAGCTGCCTGTATTCCCGAAAACGCCCGATCGATCCGCGTGCTTGAAAAAGCCGGATTCCGGCGCGAAGGACTTCTGCGATCCTATCTCAGGATCAACGGCATCTGGCAGGACCACTACCTCTACGCCCGGATCGCGGACGATCCGCCGGGCGATGGAACGAAGGGCTGATTGTGACGAATTTTCCGCGAGTGGCGTCGCTGTTCGCCCTCATCATGACGGTCCTCGTCACGCTTTTCGCGGCCATGCCGGCTTTCGCCGTCGAGCCGATCAAGATCGCGCGCGACGACAAGGCGCTTGACCTCTCGGGTGCGGTGGAAATCTACCGGAACCAGGGCGAGAATTTCCAGGTCTCTACCGCGCCAGGGCCCGACGGCATCGTGCGGCGCATCGAGGTGGAAGCCAATGACGCGCGCTCGAGCGGCGACTGGGCCGTCTTCGCGCTCGCCAACAGCACCGACCAGCAGCTTGACCGGCTGATCGTCGCGCCGCATTTCCGCCTGGTGAACTCCGGTATCTTTTGGCCCGACCTCGGCTCGACGCGCATCGCCGCGATCACGCCGAGCGAGGGCTTCGCGCTCGACCGCCAGACAAGCCCCGACGCCGACGTGTTCCGCGTGACGCTGAACCCCGGCACGGTGGTGACGTTCATCGCCGAACTCGCCTCGCCGAAGCTGCCGCAGGTCTATCTCTGGGAGCCGGATTCCTACAAGGACTCGGTCAATTCCTACACGCTGTTCCGCGGCATCGTCATCGGCATCTCAGGCCTTCTGGCACTGTTCCTGACGATCCTGTTCGTGGTCAAGGGAACCTCGATGTTTCCGGCGACGGCGGCGCTCGCCTGGGCGGTGCTGGCCTATATCTGCGTCGACTTCGGCTTCCTCAACAAGATCATAGAGATATCGCCCGGCAACGAGCAGATATGGCGGGCGAGCACGGAGGTGGCGCTTGCCGGAACCTTCGTCGTGTTCCTGTTCGCCTATCTCAACCTCAACCGATGGCACGGCCATTTCAGCTATGGCGCGCTGGTCTGGATCTTCGGGCTGCTTTTGATTGCGGGCGTCGCCGTCGTCGATCCGGCGGTCGCCGCCGGCATTGCCCGCATCTCCTTTGCCGCCACCGCGCTCACCGGCCTCGGCCTCATCATCTTCCTCGGCATTCGCGGCTATGACCGTGCGATCATGCTGGTGCCAAGCTGGGTGATGGTGCTCTTATGGCTATGCGGGTCGTGGATGGCGATCACCGGCATGCTGGACAACGACATCGCGCAGCCGGCGCTGGGCGGCGGGCTGATCCTGATCATCCTGCTCATCGGCTTCACCGTCATGCAGCATGCCTTTGCCGGCGGAGCGCTGCACCAGGGCCTGTTCTCCGATCTCGAGCGCCAGGCGCTCGCGGTTGCCGGCTCGGGCGACATCGTCTGGGACTGGGATGTGCTGCGCGACCGCGTGGTGACCAAGCCAGACATCAGCCTGCAGCTCGGCCTTGCGCCCAACAGCCTTGGGGGCGCCGCCCGCAACTGGCTGCCGGTGCTGCATGCCGACGACCGCGACACGTTCCGCACCACGCTCGACGTGGTGCTGGAGCACCGCCGCGGCAAGGTGGCGCAGAACTTCCGCCTGCGCGGCGCCGACGGCCACTACCACTGGTTCTCGCTGCGCGCCCGCCCGGTGATCGGCTCCGACGGCGAAGTGATCCGCTGCGTCGGCACCATGGTCGACGTCACCGAGCAGAAGAAATCCGAAGAAAGGCTGCTGCACGACGCGGTGCACGACAATTTGACCGGCCTGCCGAACCGAGAACTGTTCATGAACCGGCTGGAGGCGATCATCTCGATCGCCCGCACCGAGGACAAGGTGCGCCCGACGGTCTTCATCATCGACATCGACCGCTTCAAGCAGGTCAATGACGGCCTTGGCATTTCAGCCGGCGACACCATTCTTCTCACGGTCGCGCGCCGGCTGCACCGGCTGCTCAAGCCGAAGGATTCGCTGTCGCGCTTTGCCGGCGACCAGTTCGCGCTGATGCTGCTTTCGGAACAGGACCCTGCCCGGATCGCGGCCATGGCCGATGCCATCAAGCACGCGATCAACAATCCGATCACCTTCGCCAAGCGCGAGATCGTGCTGACCGCCTCGATCGGCCTGATCACCTGGACGACGGCGCAGACCTCGGCCGAGGACATGGTCAAGGACGCCGAGCTTGCCATGCACCAGGCCAAGCGCTTCGGCGGCGACAGGATCGAGCCGTTCCGGCCCGCCTTCCGCACCGTCGGCACCGACCGGCTGCAATTCGAATCCGACCTTCGCCGCGCCATCGAGCGGCGCGAGTTCACGCTTGCCTACCAGCCGATCGTGCGGCTGGAGGACGGCAGCGTCGCCGGCTTCGAGGCGCTGCTTCGGTGGGACCATCCGCGCCGCGGCATGATCCCGCCGGGGGACTTCATCCCGGTGGCCGAGAATTGCGGACTGATCGTGCAGCTTGGCCTGTTCGCCATGCAGCAGGCGGCCGAGGACCTCGCGGCCTGGCAGAAGCAGATCGGCGACGCGCCGCTCTCGGTCTCGGTCAACCTGTCCAGCCGCCAGCTCATACGCCGCGATCTGGTCAGCGACGTCCGCTCCGTCATTGCGCGCGCCAATCTGAAGCCGCGCTGCTTCCGGCTCGAACTCACAGAATCCCTGGTGATGGACAATCCTGAGCAGACCGCGCATGTGCTGGCCAAGCTCAAGCAACTCGGCATCGGCCTGTCGCTCGACGATTTCGGCACCGGCTATTCCTCGCTCTCCTATCTGACGCGCTTCCCTTTCGACACGATCAAGATCGACAAGAGCTTCGTCGACGACTCCACGCCGAAGCGGGCAGTGCTGCTCAAATCCATGGTCAACATGGCGCATGAGCTGGGGCTTTCGGTCGTTGCCGAAGGCATCTCCGACGAAAGCGACGCGCTGGAGCTGCGCCAGATGGGCTGCGAATACGTCCAGAGCTTCATGTTCGGCGCGCCGATGCCCGGCGACCAGGTGCTGAAGACGCTGAAGACGCAGTATCCTCTGACGCAGGGGTGATCAGGCACGCCTGATGAGGGGCGTCGTCCTGGTGGAGAAGCAGAGCCCTCAGCGATTGGCCGTGACCATCCATCGCGTCATCATCCTCGGGCTTGACCCAGGGCTTGACCCGAGAATCCAGTCCGTGACGTTAAGGCGCTGAAAGCGATGCAGAATTCTGCTCCGCTGCGTCCTTCGATCAAGGTTACGGCATGGATCCTCGGGTCTGCGCGCGTCGCTTCGCTCCTTGCTCCGCCCGTGGATGACGACGGTGCCGGCTCGGCCAATCTCCAGCGTTTGCGATGATCCCACGGAACCGTAGCTATGAGGCCTGCGGCTAAGCGTGGCCGGCAGCCGCGCTCAAATGGGCGAGGTCGATGCCGATCGAAGCCAGGATACGGTCGTATTTGCGCTCGATATCGGTGTCGAAGAGCAGCTCGGGCGTCGCCGGACAGGTGAGCCAGCCGTTCTCGGCAATCTCGGTTTCGAGCTGGCCGGCGCCCCAGCCGGAATAGCCGAGTGCCATCAGCGCATGGCGCGGGCCGCGGCCGGTCGAAATGGCGCGCAGGATGTCGACCGTTGCGGTCAGGCAGATGTCGTCGGAAACGTTGAGCGAGGATTCCACGCGATAGTCGCCGGAATGCAGCACGAAGCCGCGGCTGCGGTCGACCGGCCCGCCATTGCGCACGACGAAATCGCGCGTATGCGCCGGCAGGCGGATCGCTTCCTGCTCGTTCATGATGCCGAGTTGCACAAGCAGGTCCGGAAACAGCATCTGCTGCGTCTGGTTGATGATCAGGCCCATCGCGCCCTCGTCGCTGTGGGCGCAGATGTAGATGACGGAGCGCGCGAAGCGGTCGTCCTTCATGCCAGGCATGGCAATCAGGAACTGGTCGTCGAGGAAACCGCGTCCGGCGGCCGACTTCTTGTGGCGCAGCAAGTCCATGGGGTGAGCGTAACGCGTTTCGGCAGCGCCGAAAAGATGGTGCCGGTCCCCGATGTAACGCAAATATGATACCGGGAGAGTGACGAAGTCATTGCGCGGCCAAGAACGGACGGTCAAATCACCGCCATGCGATACATGAAAATATTGGTTCTCGGCGTCGTTTTCGGGTGGGCTACAGGCCTCCCGGCCGAGGCCTCCTCCTCGACCTGGTACAACTCAGAAGGCGGCAAGGTGCGGCTGGTGACCACCGGCAAGCCCGACGAGGCCGGCAAGATCCACGGCGTGCTCGACATCGCGTTGAAGCCCGGCTGGAAGACCTATTGGCGCGATCCGGGCGATGCCGGCGTGCCGCCGCAACTCGACATATCGGGCAGCACCAATATCGCCGACGCCCAATTGTCGTTCCCGCCGCCGCAACGGCATGACGACGGCTATGGCAAATGGACCGGCTATGATCGCCCGGTGTCGCTGCCTGTGACCTTCACGCTTTCGGCGCCCGACCAGCCGGCGACCATCGATGCCAACATCTTCCTCGGCATCTGCGAGACGATCTGCATCCCGGTGCAGACCCGGCTCAGCGTCGATCCCGCGTCCGATCCCGATAACGCGACCGACGCGGCGCTGGTGAAAACCGCGCTTGCGACGCTGCCCTCGCCGGCCCGATCCGATTTTGGCATCAGCGTGCTATCCGGCGACCACGAAACCCTTGTCGTCCAGGCGCAGTCGCCCGGCGATCCGGAGTCCGTCGACTTCTTCATCGCCGGCGAGCGCGACTACATGTTCGGCGCGCCGGTGCGCAGCGAGAAGGACGGCAAGCTGCTCTTCACCGTGCCGATCCTCGACCGGCCGTCGGCGACGCCGACCGACGGCGGGCTCTATTATACGCTGACCAGCGCCGAGGGTTCGGTCGACGGACTACTGCCTTTCCCTTGATCCAGGGGTCTCCTTGAGCCGCAATTCCGGACGGAAAACCGCCGCACACTTTTCCTGGAATTGCTCTGAAAGGTTGCGGGAAACCGTCCGGTCCGGTATCGCAGGTATCGATCCTTCCCATCTCGCAAGCGAGGAACCCATGACCATTTCGGTTGGCGAAAAACTGCCCGCCTCGAGCTTCAAGATGATGACCGCCGACGGTGCGAAACAAGTCACCGGCGAAGAGATTTTCGCCGGCAAGAAGGTCGTGCTGTTCGGCGTCCCCGGCGCTTTCACGCCGACCTGCTCCAACAACCACCTGCCGGGCTACCTGGAGAACCATGACGCCATTCTTTCGCGCGGCGTCGACACGATCGCCGTCGTTTCGGTCAACGACGTGCATGTCATGGGCGCCTGGGCGCGGTTCACCGGCGGTGAGGGCAAGATCCTCTATCTCGCCGACGGCAGCGGCGACTTCGCCAAATCGGTCGGGCTCGACAACGATCTCTCCGCAGCCGGCATGGGGCTGCGCTCGAAGCGGTTTTCGATGATCGTCGATGACGGCAAGGTCACCGCACTCAATGTCGAAACCAAGCCGGGCGTCGACGAGAGCGGCGCGGCAAAAATCCTCGAGCAGCTCTAGCAGGTTGCTGAAAAAGTCGTGCACCGACTGCCAAGCAAGTCGGAATTGGAGTCCAAACGAGAATCGAAAAGCGA
>NZ_JBSKBP010000062.1:0-22840 GCF_053714275.1 Mesorhizobium sp. Arg314
GTCGAGGCCGATCGCGCCCAGCTTTCGGAGATAGTTCAGCGGGTCAGGGACGGAAGACTGCGGACGAACATCGGCAAAGTCTCGTCCCTCGAAGATGCGATCGCTACCTTCAATTCGACTGAGCGACGGGCCGGGAAGACGGTCATCCGCGTTCGCTCGTGAGAAGTCGGGAGGAACGATGGTATTCACAGTCCTCGCATCTGCAACGCTCGATCAACGGGCTAGCACATGCTCTTAGCGGCGTCCTCGATCAGCTTGGCAACCAAATTGCGAAATCGTTCGGCAGACCGATCTCCTATGTTTCCAACATCCTCGGTCACCATCCCTGGCGAGGAAACCGATACCTCCCCACTTAGCTGAACGTTGACGGTGAATGCCCTTCTGGCCGTCTTTTTCAATCCTGGCTTTCCGTAGATTTGGAACTGAAGGGAGGGCGTTAACTCTTTGACCCGGCGGCGCGATGCAGTGTCTACGTCGATGGTCATCTCGCCCGCCACCTCAGCCTTTGCTGCTTCCAACGCCGCAACAACGACATCGTTTAGCCAAGCCCTGGCTTGGGTTCCGAAATCCGTCATCGGAGCATTCGCATCCTCCCCTTGCTGGCGGTGGGCTTTCTTGCCGCGCTCAAGGGCTTCTTTGAACTTAGCCATCCTAATCGCCTCCGACATTGTCAGCACATGAAGCTAGTGCTCAGATCGGCCAGGGCTCTGCCAATCAATAGAACGCGTGCTGTCGGAGTATGTTGCGTAGGATAGTCCCCGGTTGCCGCAAGTCCTCGGTCGCCCGCTTCGCGCAGCGCGCCGAAAAGACTTCGGCCTTGATCGCGAACGCCATGCCTATGCCTCCCGGCCGACAGCGATCCGGTAGCTCAGCGTGCGTTTCGCGCCTGGCTCGATCAGCATGACGCCCGGCTTATCGGCGAACTCGCCGTCGAAATCGACGGGACTGGCGATGCCGTGCCAGGGCTCGATGCACAGGAACGGGGCGCCGCCGGGCTTGGACCAGATACCCAGCTCGTTGAAGCCCTGCCACGACATCTCGATCGCCGGCCCGCGCGCGGCGGCATAGCGCACGCTGGTGCTGACCGGCCGGTCGAGGATGACGGCGTCGTCGTCGAACAGTTTTTCGGAAAGCGGCAGCGTCTTTCCCTCGACGGGCGTTGGTTGCGGGGCCGGCAGCAGCAGGCCGTCCTCCAGGCGGCGGACAGGCGCCGGCTCATTGTCGGCGAAGGTCAGCCGGTAGGCCTCCTTGGGCAGTTCCGGCAACAGCGGCCAGTTGAACGCCGGATGCGCGCCGATCGAGGCCGGCAGCGGTTGGTCGCCGGTGTTGGCGATTTCGAAGGTCACGCCGAGTTGCCGGGGTTTCAGGTCGTAGCCGATGGTGAGGCGAAAGGCGAACGGGTAGTGCATCCGCGTCTCGGCGTCATCGGTCAGGACCAACGCGCAGGCGGTCGGTCCCTGCCCGGCCCAGGCAAAGCGCCTGTCGCGGGCAAAGCCGTGCTGCGTCATCGGATAGGTTTGGCCGCGATGCCGCAGCCGATCGCCCTTCAGCCGGCCGACGATCGGGAACAAGACCGGCGAATGACGGCGCCAGGCGGGGCCTGCCTGCCACAGAAGCTCGGTGCCGTCGGCATCGCGCAGCGAGACCAGTTCGGCCCCCTGCCCGACGATGGTCGCCGAGATACCGTCAGCGTGAAGCGTCAGCTGTTCCATTACGTCCTCGCGGCTGGCTGGTGTGGACGACAGGCTAGCAAAAGGCCGAGCGTGAACTCAAGAGCCCCAGTCATGCCGCGCCTCACATGGTTGTGCGCGCGTTGGCGGCAGGACCTCACAAAAAATTGGCCGGAGGTTTCCCTCCGGCCATGCCGAGGTCAGCAGTGTTGCCTGCTACGGTCCGGCCTATTCGCGCTCGCCGGTGAAATTCAGCAGCAGCTGGAAGATGTTGATGAAGTTGAGATAGAGCGAGAAGGCGCCGAAGACGGCGAGCTTCTGCTGCGATTCCGCATCGAAGTTCTCCGCATACTGCTCCTTGATCGTCTGCGTGTCCCAGGCAGTGAGGCCGACGAAGACGGCAATGCCGATCACCGAGATGGCGAACTGCAGCGCGGTCGAACCGAGGAACAGGTTGACCAGGCTCGCGATCACCACGCCGATCAGGCCCATGATCAGAAAGGACGAGAATTGCGACAGGTCACGCCTGGTCGTGTAGCCGTAGAGGCTGGTGGCGCCGAACATGGTGGCGGCGATGAAGAAGGTGCGCGCGATGCTGGTCGAGGTGAAGACCAGGAACACGGAGGCGAGCGACAGGCCCATCACCGCACAGAAGGCCCAGAACATCGCCTGGGCGCTTGCGGCCGACATCGTCTGCATCTTGAACGAGAGGATCATGACGAAAGCCAGCGGCGCCAGCATCACCACCCATTTCAGCGGGCTGGAGAAGATCGGCACATAGAGTGCCGGCGTCGAGGCCACGAAAAAGGCGACGAGGCCGGTGACGACGAGACCGAGGCCCATGTAGTTGTAGACGCGCAGCATGTGCTTGCGCAGTCCCTCGTCAAAGACGGCGACGGCCTGGACGCCGGTGCCCGTTCGGTATCCCAGATTGGGGCTGTTCATTTGGTTCTCCTTAGCTGGAAGTCTCAGTAGAGCGTCTGTTTTCAGTAGAGAGTTTTGGCGAGTTTTTCGGCGGCACGGTCGAGATTGCCGGCGTCGCCGCGTCCGACCACCGCGTAGGCAACCTCGCCGATCTGGAAATATGCAGTTGAAATGTCATCGGAGGGCGCGATCGTCGGCTTCACGACATCGAACGTGCCCGGCCTGATGGCGAACAGCGAGACAAGACCGAGGTCCTTGGTCTCGACCGCAACCTCGACGCTCGGCCCGAAATGCGAGGGATAGACCTGGACGTCGCGGATCTTCCAGTCGTCGGGCAGCGACGGCATCACGATCGCCGTCGCGGCCCGGATCTCGTCGGCATTGTAGCCCGGCGCTTCGCGCTGCGACGGCATCGTCTCGCGCACCAAGGTCGTCCGGTGCGCCCGGACCGCATCCTCGACATAGGCCGGCGGCTGCGTCGAGGCGACCACCTTGGTCACAGCGATCGGCCCGAAAATGCCGTTCGCCAGCCAGCCCGCCGCGACCAGCACGGCCGCTGCCGCTGCCCGCTGCAGCACGGCAAGGATGCGTCCCCTGGCAAGCGCCCTCTCCAGCCGCCGGGCCGCTTCGGTGGTGGCCGGACGCGCCATGCCGACAGGTCCGGCAAGCGCGACGCGCAGTTCATCGCGCGTCCTGAGATCGGACATCACGCGCGCCGCCACTTCCGGGCGCGCGGCGAGGTGCGCCTCGACCTCGATGCGGCGGGCGACATCCAGTTGATCGTCGACATAGGCGTCGAGGTCGGCATCGGTTACGGGGTCGACAATGGCGGTCATTGATCGTCTCCCACGATCCTGAGATGAGGCCTGGCTTTCAGCGGAGCCCCCTCCTCCATCTCGCGCAGCGCGGCACGCGCGCGGCCGATGCGCGACATCAAAGTTCCGAGCGGCACGCCGATGACTTCGGCGGCCTCCTGATAGGAAAGCCCTTCGATGGCGACGAGATGCAGGGCGGAGCGCTGTTCTTCGGGCAGCGAAAGAAATGCATCGCGGACCTGCGACAAGCGCACCGAATGGTCCTGCGACGCCGGCATGTTTTGGTCGGCAACAAGGCCGGCCTGTTCGATGCGTGCCGCCTCGGAGCGGCGCGAGCGCATGCGGTCGATGAAGATGTTGTGCACGATCGCCAGCAGCCAGGCGCGCAAATTGCCGCCCGCGCGAAAGGTCGCCCGCCGCTCATAGGCGCGCACCAGCGCGTCATGGACGAGATCCTCTGCATCGGCGCTGTCGCGCGTCAGCGAGCGTGCGTAACGCCGCAGCGACCCCAATTGCCCGACAATGTCGAAGCGTGCCATCGACCGTTTCATGCCCTGTTT
This sequence comes from Mesorhizobium sp. Arg314, assembly GCF_053714275.1. Classification (NCBI taxonomy): domain Bacteria; kingdom Pseudomonadati; phylum Pseudomonadota; class Alphaproteobacteria; order Hyphomicrobiales; family Phyllobacteriaceae; genus Mesorhizobium; species Mesorhizobium sp. Arg314. The sequence goes on from NZ_JBSKBP010000062.1 coordinate 3,970, forward strand.
ACGGAGCATGTAGGGGTTTTAATCCCCCTGCCCGGCATTTTCTTCTTACGTGTCGCCGGCACAGAGGAAACCGCTGGCGCGGCGGGATCGATTTGCGTATCACTCCGCCGCCATTGGAGTCCTATCGATGTTCGAGACCCTGCAGCCCGCGCCCGCCGACAAGATCCTTGCCCTGATCGGCCTCTACCGCAACGACCCGCGGCCGGGCAAAGTCGACCTCGGTGTCGGCGTCTACAAGGACACCGACGGCAGGACGCCGGTGATGCGCGCCGTGCGCGAGGCCGAGAAGCGTCTGCTGGCGAGCCAGGATACCAAGACCTATCTCGGCCTTGCCGGCGATACCGGCTTCAACGCCGCCATGATCAAGCTCGCCTTTGGCGAGAAGGCCGACCCTTCGCGCATCCGCGCGGCACAGGCGCCAGGCGGATCCGGCGCGCTCAGGCTGGTTGCAGAGCTTCTGCAGCGCACGCGCGCCGGTGCCACCGTCTGGCTGTCCGATCCGACCTGGCCGAACCATCTGCCGGTGATGCGCGCTGCTGGATTGCAGGTTCGCGATTATCCCTATTTCGATGCCGCTTCGGGTGCCGTCCGCTTCGACGAGATGCTCGGCGCGCTCAAGACTGCCAACAGCGGCGATGTCGTGCTGCTGCATGGCTGCTGCCACAACCCGACCGGCGCCAACCTCGATACGGCGCAGTGGGCCAAGGTCGCCGATGTGCTGCTGGAGCGCGGCCTGCTGCCTTTCGTCGACATCGCCTATCAAGGCTTTGGCGAGGGCCTCGACGCCGACGCCGCCGGTTTGCGGCTGCTGGCCGGCAAAGTGCCGGAAATGGTCGTCGCCTCGAGCTGCTCGAAGAATTTCGCCGTCTATCGCGACCGCGTGGGTGCGGCGATGATTGTGGCCAAGGATGGTGCGCAAGCGGACGTGGCGATGAGCCAGATGCTGGCGGCCGCGCGCGCGCTCTATTCGATGCCGCCGGATCATGGCGCGGCGGCAGTGCGCATGGTGCTGGAAGACGTTCATCTGAAGAAGGACTGGGAGACAGAGCTCGAGGAGATGCGGCTGCGCATGCTCAGGCTGCGGGTCGCCTTCGCCGAAGCGTTGCGGCGGCAGTCGAATTCCGACCGCTTCGATTTCGTCGCCAGCCATCGCGGCATGTTTTCGCGACTGGGGCTGACCGAGGCGCAAGTCGAACGCCTGCGCACCGAGTACGCCGTCTATATGGTGGGCGACAGCCGCATCAACGTGGCCGGCCTGCCCGAGGACGGCATGGACGATCTCGCCAAGGCGATCGTCTCGGTGCTCGACTAGAGCCGGATGATTTCAGGTCGAATCGACGTGAAATCTGAATCCGTCTCTAAACCAAAGAAATAGAGCGTGATGCCGCCCGAAAACCGCTTCACACATTTCGGCATCATGCTTCGGTCCCCAACTGCTGTGGACAACTCGTTTCAGCGGCCGACCAGGATTGGTCGCACCCCGGCCGCGGGATAGGCTCGACCCATGACGCCTTCCAAGGACATTTCCCGGCTGATCGAGATCATGGCGGCGCTCAGGGCGCCGAAGACCGGCTGCCCCTGGGACATCGAGCAGAATTTCTCGACCATCGCGCCCTATACGATCGAGGAAGCCTATGAAGTGGCCGATGCGATCGGGCGCGGCGACTTCGACGATCTGCGCGAAGAGCTGGGCGACCTGCTGCTTCAGGTCGTCTATCACGCGCAAATGGCTGAGGAGATCGGCGAGTTCGCTTTCGGCGATGTCGTCGAAGCCATCACCAGCAAGATGATCCGCCGCCATCCGCACGTCTTCGGCGACGAGAAGGCGCGCAGCGCCGGCATGGCCAAGGGGATGTGGGAGAAGATCAAGGCGGCCGAAAAAGCCGAGAAGCGCGACGCCCGCATCGCGCGCGGACTCGATCCCGAGGATCACGGCAAGGGCTATCTCGACAGCGTTCCGGTGGCGCTCCCCGCCCTGACGCGTGCGCTGAAACTGCAGGAGAAATCAGCGCGTGTCGGCTTCGACTGGAGCGAGGCAGCGCCGATCCTCGACAAGATCGAGGAAGAGATCGGCGAATTGCGCGAGGCGCTTGCCACGGGCGACGCCGCGCCCATCAAGGACGAGTTCGGCGACATGTTGTTTGCCGTCGTCAATCTCGGCCGCCACCTCAAGCTCGATTCGGAAGCGGCGCTCAGCGGCACAAACGAAAAGTTTCGTTCGCGATTCCACTATGTCGAGCAGGCCCTGGAGGCTTCGGGCAGCTCGCTGGAGAAGGCTACGCTCGACGAAATGGAAGCGCTCTGGCAGCAGGCCAAAAGCGCAAAATAAACAGCCGGTTAGTTGCTCTTGCGATGCAGGCGGCTCTCGATTTCCTGCCTGGCGCTGTGCGTGGCCGTCAGCGAGAGGGTGACGCTGCCATCCTCATTGTCGGTGCGTGAAACGACGTCGCCGTTGCGGTAGAGCCAGTCGACCTGGCCGAGCTGGGCCGGGCTCAACGTAACCGCCATCGTTTCCAGCTCTCCCGACACGCGCGTCTCGATGAGCGCCTTCAGCGCGTCCAGTCCTTCGCCGGTCACAGCCGATATGGCGATCGGCGGAGATTTGCCGCTTGCCCCTTCGGCGAGCAGCCGCTCCCGGTTGCCTTCATCGAGCAGGTCGATCTTGTTCCAGACCTCGATCACACGGTTCGTGTTGGCGGCATCGACGCCGAGATCGCCAAGGATGCGTTCGACGTCCTCGGCCTGGGCGGCCGTGTCGGGATCGGAGATGTCGCGCAGATGCAGCACCAGATCGGCTTCGACAACTTCTTCCAGCGTTGCCCGGAAGGCCGCCACCAGATGCGTCGGCAGGTCGGAGATGAAGCCGACCGTGTCCGACAGGATGACCGGCGTGCCGTGCGGCAGCCGCACGCGCCGCAGCGTCGGATCAAGCGTCGCGAACAGCATGTCCTCGGCCAGCACCCCTGCCCCGGTCAACCGGTTGAACAGCGTCGACTTGCCGGCATTGGTGTAGCCGACGATCGCCACCACTGGGAACGGCACTTTCTTGCGCTTGGCCCGGTGCAGGTCGCGGGTGCGCCGCACCGTTTCCAGCTCATGCTTCAGCTTGGTGATCTTGTCCTGCAGGATGCGTCGGTCGGATTCGATCTGGGTTTCACCCGGACCGCCGAGGAAGCCGGCGCCGCCGCGTTGCCGCTCAAGGTGGGTCCAGCTCCGCACCAGTCGGCCCTTCTGGTAGTTGAGATGCGCGAGCTCGACCTGCAGCGTGCCTTCCTTGGTGCGCGCGCGCTCGCCGAAGATCTCGAGAATGAGCCCCGTGCGGTCGAGCACCTTGGCGTTCAGTTCCTTTTCGAGATTGCGCTGCTGCACCGGCGTCAGCGGATGGTCGACAATGACAAGCTCCGCCTTGCGTTCCTTCACGATGTCGGCGAATTCGGCCACCTTGCCGCTGCCGAGCAGGGTCGCCGGGCGCGGATCGGCGACCGTCACTACTGCGGTGTGAACCGGATTGAGATCGATGGCGCTGGCAAGCCCGACCGCCTCGTCGTGGCGGGCATCGGCCGAACGGCTCAGCCGCGGACGGCTCGGCTCATCGTCGCCGCGAAGCTGGCGGGCAAGCACCGGCACAATGACGACAGCCCGGGTCGGATCCTTGGCTTCCGGCCCGAGTTGATGTCCTTGTTTTCCGCGAACGCTGCGGTCCGCGTCCTTATCACGTGCCAATCAGGCGCCCTGGCTTTCCTCGCCATCGAACATCTGAACCGGCTGGCTCGGCATGATCGTGGAAATGGCGTGCTTGTAGACGAGCTGGGAGTGTCCGTCACGCCGCAACAACACACAAAAATTGTCGAACGAAGTGACCACACCGGTCAGCTTCACGCCATTGATGAGGAAGATGGTGAGTGGATTTTTGCTCTTGCGAACTGAATTCAGGAACAGGTCCTGAAGGTTTTGCGATCGTTCCGCCATTTTTCTTGTCTTTCGCCGATCCCCTTCGGTTTGCGTGCCAATGCGCCAAATTACGCGGCACCTGTCAAGCGCGCAAACCCCCTCTTGCCAACACAATGGCAAGCAGAACGAGATAGTTAAGGTTCATTCCAGTTGTGCGGTTATCAGGCTGGACTTTTTTCCGCAACGTCAAAAAAGGCCTGCCGCAACGAAAGTGTCATGGAACCAGGATGGCCATTTGCGATCGGCGCGCCGTCGATTTCGACCACAGGCATGGCGATTGTCGTCGCCGAGCTGATGAATGCTTCCTTGGCGGCCTTGGCTTCGGCGACCGAAAAGCCGCGCTCCTCGATCTTGAGGCCAAGCTTGGCGGCGACATCGAAAAGCGTCGTGCGGGTGATGCCGCGCAGGATGCCGTGCTCGGCCGGCCGGGTCACCAGGACGCCGTCCCGGGTGACGATCCAGGCGTTCGAAGAACCGCCTTCCTTGACGTTGCCGTCGGTGTCGACGAACCAGGCTTCCTGGGCGCCGGCTTCCTTAGCCTTCTGCTTGGCGAGCACATTGGGCAAAAGGCCCGTGCTCTTGATGTCGACCCGGTCCCAGCGATTCTCAGGCACCGTGATGACCTTGATGCCAGTCTCCACCCGCTTCGCTCCGGCGGCCGGATCGGCTTTTCTGGCGGTTATGACCAGTGATGGCCTTGTGCCTGCCGGTGGGAAGACAAACTCACGGCTGGCGACGCCGCGTGTCACCTGCAGATAGACAAGGCCGTTGACCACGCCGTTGCGATTGACCACTTCGCGCAGCAGCATCGGCAGGACGCCTTCCGAGACCGGCCAGGCGATCGAGAGCTCCTTCAGCGAGCGCTTGAGCCGGGCAAGGTGGCGCGGCATGTCGACGATATGGCCGCGCGCCACCTCGCAGACCTCATAGACGCCATCCGCGAACTGGTAGCCGCGGTCCTCGACATGGACGCGGGCTTGAGCATGGACGACATAGCGCCCGTTGACATAGGCAATGCGCGGCATGGGCACCCTCGGGGAAAACGTCAGGCTTTCTTAGGCGATTCCGCCGCTGCGGCAATGGACAATCACGTGGGCCACCGTTCGCTACACGCCCAGCGATTTCAGCTTGCGATGCAAGGCCGAGCGTTCCATGCCGATGAACTCGGCCGTCTTCGAGATGTTGCCGCCGAAGCGGTTGATCTGGGCGATCAAATAGTCCTTCTCGAACTGCTCGCGTGCCTCGCGCAACGGCAGCGCCATGATGTGCTGGTCCGACTGGTTGGGCGTGCGTGGCATGACATCGCCGATCTCGGACGGCAAAAGGTCGGCGGTGATCGGCGCATCGGCCTCTTCGCCTCGCGCCAGAATCATCAGGCGTTCGACGTTGTTGCGCAACTGGCGAACGTTGCCCGGCCAGTTGTGGGCCTGCAGCACCGCCAGCGCATCGTCACCGATGCGGCGCGGCCTGATGCCGGCCTGGCGCGCGATCTGCTTCATGAAATTGTCGACGAGATAGGGAATGTCCTCGCGCCGCTCGGCAAGCCCCGGCACCATGACAGGAACCACTGCCAGCCGGTGGTAAAGGTCCTCGCGGAAGCGGCCGTCGGCGATCATTGCTTCGAGATTCTGCGAGGTCGAGGAGATGATGCGGACATCGACTTTGACGCGCTTGGTGCCGCCTACCCGCTCGAATTGCTGCTCGACCAGCACGCGCAGGATCTTGTTCTGCGTTTCGCGTGGCATGTCGGCGACTTCGTCGATGTAGAGAATGCCGCGATGCGCCTCTTCCAGCGCGCCGACCTTGCGCTCGGTGCCGTTCGATTCGGTGCCGAACAGCTCGATTTCCATGCGCTCGGGCGTGATGGTGGCCGCACTCAACGTGACGAACGGACCGGCCTTGCGCGACGAAAGCGTGTGGATGGCGCGCGCCGTCAGTTCCTTGCCGGAGCCGGACGGGCCGATGATCATGACGCGGCTGTTGGTTGGCGCGACGCGCTCGATGGTCTGCCGCAACTGGCTCATCGCCGACGACATGCCGATAAGGTCGAAGGTCTCGCCGCTGCGCTGCTTGAGATCGGAGACCTCACGCCGCAACTTGGACGTCTCCAGCGCGCGCTCGGCGACCAGGATCAGGCGATCGGCCTTGAACGGCTTCTCGATGAAGTCGTACGCGCCGCGCCGGATGGCCGAGACCGCCGTTTCGATGTTGCCGTGGCCGGAGATCATCACCACCGGCATGTTCGGATGCATGGTCTTGATCTCGTCAAGCAGCGCCAAGCCATCGAGGCGCGAGCCTTGCAGCCAGATGTCGAGGAAAATCAGCCGCGGCGCGCGATCGGCAATTGCCGCAAGCGCGCTGTCGGCATCATGCGCCGTGCGGGTTTCATGACCCTCGTCGCTCAGTATACCGGCGACAAGTTCGCGGATGTCTTCCTCGTCATCGACGATGAGAATGTCAGACGCCATTACCGACCTTTTCAGTTTCTCTTTCGTGTTCGCTTCGACCTTCACCGCGTGGCGGCGCGGCTACGACCGTTGCCGGGGGCAGGATGATCGAAATCATCGCGCCCCGGCCACCATGGAAATCCGCTGGCGCGTCGTGCAACTCGAGACGGCCGCCATGGTCCTCCACGATCTTCTTGACAATAGCGAGGCCAAGCCCGGTGCCCTTCTCGCGCGTCGTCATATAGGGCTCGAGAAGCCTTTGGCGATTCTCGCGCGGCAGCCCCTTGCCGTTGTCGATAACGTCGATTCGTATGGCGCCATCTTGGCGACCGGCCTGAATCCGGATTGTGCCGTCCGAACGGTCTTGCGCATCAAGACCGTCGATCGCCTCGGCGGCGTTCTTGATGACGTTGCCGAAGGCCTGCGCCATCAGGCGGCTGTCGAAAGTGCCCTTCAACGGCTCACTGCCGAAGTCGCGCTGGAAGGCGATGTCGGAGCGGCTGACCTCGACCAGGAAGGACGCCTCGCGCAGCGATTCACGCAGATCGATCGTCTTCATCTCAGGCTTCGGCATGCGGGCGAAGGCCGAGAATTCATCGACCATGCGGCCGATGTCCTCGACCTGACGGATGATGGTGTCGGTGCACTGGTCGAAGACCTCGCGGTCCTCGGTGATGACCTTGCCGTAGCGGCGCCTGATGCGCTCGGCCGAGAGCTGGATTGGCGTCAGCGGGTTCTTGATCTCATGCGCGATGCGTCGCGCCACGTCCGCCCAGGCCGAAGAGCGCTGCGCCTGGACGAGATCGGTGATGTCGTCGACCGTGACCACATAGGACTTCTCGTCCTCGCCGTCGTCGCCGGCCTCCACAGTAACCTGGACATTGAAGGTGCGTTCCAGACCGGTGCGGAAGAAGGTCACCTGCTCGCGATAGACCGGCTTGCCGGACTGCCGTCCAATCTCGAAGACGCGGCCGACGAGGGGCAGGACCGCCGAAAGGTTCTGGCCAAGCGTCGCATTCGCCGAAATCGCCAGCATGGTTTCGGCCGAGCGATTGACGATGGTGATGATGCCGTAAGGGTCGACGCCGATGACGCCGGCGGTGACGCCGGCGAGCACCGCCTCGGAGAAACGCCGGCGCTCGTCGATCACATCCTTGGCCGAGAGGAGCTCGTTGCGTTGCGATTTGAGCTCGAGGATCATGTTGTTGAAGGTATCGCCGAGCGAGGCGACGTCGCCATCGGACTGGCGCACCGGAACGGCAACGTCGAGATTGCCGGTCGCCACCTCGTCGGCGGCGCCGATCAGCTGGCGAATCGGTCGCACAATGCGGTCTGCGACCGCAATGCCGGTCCAGATCGCCGACAGCGTAATGATCAGGGTGAGCGACAAATAAGGCAGCGCAAAAGCGATCTGCGAGGTCCGGCGGTTGTCCTCCAGGTTGCGGTATTCGTCGGTGTTGGACTTGACGATCTGGCGCGCCTTGATCACGTCGGGGTCGACCAGCCGGATCGTGTACAGGTAGAGCCCTTCGATCTCGCGCAGCTTGATGATGGCGCCCATGATGTTGCGGGTGCGCGGCTCGATCAGCACCGGCTTGCCGGCCGCCGCGGTGTCGACGGCGCCCGCCGGCGGCTCGGGCATGGCGAAATCGGCGTCGGTCTTGGCTTTCATGACGAACGAGCCGTCGGGCTTGATCAGGGCGGCGTGGGCCAGTCCGCGGCCAATGGCTTCCTTGTTCAACAGATCGAGGAAACCGCTACGGTCGAGACCGTATAGCGTGCGCGAGGCGTCGAGATCGTAGGCCATCGACAAGGTCGTGCCCTGCAGGTTGCGCGCGTTCTCCTGCACATAGGCGTCGGCAATCGACAGCGACGAGTTGACGATCGTCTTGGTGCGCATTTCGAACCAGCGGTCGAGGCCGATGTCGAGCGTGATCGAGGCGATGATCGCCACCATGATGGCCGGAATGGCGGCAACCAGCGCGAACATCGCCACGATGCGCACATGCAGCCGCGAGGCGGCCCTGCCGTGGCGCCGCGCCAGAACGATGCGACGCACCTCGCGGGCGATCAAGGCGATCAGGAACAGAACAAAGACGGCATTGGCCGCGACCAAGGCCCAGGTCGCGTCGGCGGTCGGGGCGATCGGCGTGGCGCCGACCAGGATCGCGAACGAGATCGCCGCCGTGATCACCGCACCGGCGATGGCGACCACGCCGGGCAGCGCCAGCAACCGTCGGCCGTCACGCGTGCCGGTCTGGCTGAAAAGCGGTTGGTTCAGGGTCGGAGCCTCAGCTGCCATGTCGCGGTACAGAGTCGGTCATTGCGTCGGATGTATGCAACGCATTGTGGCGATTATGCAACAAGTGTGGCCGGGACGAAAATCTTTCCCCGCCTAATTCGCCGAAAAGACGAGGTAACGTTACGGCTGCCTGGTCGATTTGTATACGTTGACGCCAAGCTCGCGGATCTTCTTGCGCAGCGTGTTGCGGTTGAGCCCCAGAAGCTCGGCCGCCTTTATCTGGTTGCCGCGCGTCGCCGTCATCGAAGCCAGCACCAGCGGATACTCGACCTCGGCAAGGATGCGCTGGTAGAGCCCGGCCGGCGGCAATTCGCCGGCAAAGGAGGCAAAATAGCGCTGCAGGAAATGCTCGACCGCCTGGCCGATCGACAGATCGTCGGGGATGAGCGCGCCGCCGTCGGGCACGACCGGCCTTTCGCCGGTCTTGAGCTCGGACTCGATGATCTCCGATGAAATCTCGTCCTGCGAGTAGAGGGCGGCCAGCCGGCGCACCAGGTTTTCGAGCTCGCGCACGTTGCCCGGCCAGGGATAGCGCTTCATAAGCTCGATGCCGCCGGCCGAAATGCGTTTGGTCTGCAGGCCCTCGCTGGCGCCCTGCTTGAAGAAGTGCCGCACCAGATCTGGAATGTCCTCGGAACGCTCGCGCAGGGCCGGCAGCCTCAGCGGCACGACGTTGAGACGATAGAACAGATCCTCGCGGAACAGCCCCTGATTGATCAGCGTGCGCAGATCCTTGTTGGTGGCCGCAACGATACGCACGTCGGTCTTGATCGGCGTGCGGCCGCCGACCGTGGTGTATTCGCCCTGCTGCAGCACGCGCAGCAGCCGGGTCTGCGCTTCCATCGGCATGTCGCCGATCTCATCGAGAAACAGCGTGCCGCCCTCCGCCTGCTCGAAGCGGCCGCTGGAGCGGTTCTGGGCGCCGGTGAAGGCGCCTTTCTCGTGGCCGAACAGCTCAGATTCAATGAGGTCGCGCGGGATCGCGGCCATGTTGATGGCCACGAACGGACCGCCGCGACGGCGGCCATATTCGTGCAGCGCACGCGCCACCAGCTCCTTGCCGGTGCCGGACTCGCCGCTGATCATGACCGTGAGATCGGTCTGCATCATGCGCGCCAGCATGCGGTAGATGTCCTGCATGGCGGCCGACCGGCCGACCAAGGGCATCGTCTCCGGCTGGTCTTCCGCGCGGGCATCGAGCTTCGGCCGCTTCGGCTCGGCCAGCGCCCGGTTGACGATGTTGAGCAGTTCGGTGAGGTCGAACGGCTTCGGCAGATATTCGTAGGCGCCGGTCTCGGAGGCGCGGATGGCGGTCATGAAAGTGTTCTGCGCGCTCATGACGATGACCGGCAGCTCGGGCCGCGCCTTCTTGATGCGCGGCAGCATGTCGAAGGCGTTTTCATCGGGCATCACCACATCGGTGATGACGAGGTCGCCCTCGCCCGCCGCAACCCAGCGCCACAGCGTCGAGGCGTTGGAGGTGACGCGCACCTCGTGGCCGACGCGCGACAGCGCCTGGTTGAGCACGGTGCGGATGGCTGCATCGTCGTCGGCGACCAGAATATTGCCGCGAACGCTCATTTGCGGTCTCCTTCAGCTTCATCGCCCGAGCCTGGCGAAGTCTCCTTCCAGGCAGGCAGCAGGATGCGAAACGCGGTGCCGCGCGGCGTCGAATCGCATTCGATGATGCCGCCATGCTCGCCGACGATCTTGGCGACCAGGGCCAGCCCAAGGCCCGAACCATTCGGCTTGGTGGTGATGAACGGATCGAACAGGATCGGCAGGATGTCCTCGGAAACGCCGGGGCCGTTGTCATGCACGCAGAATTCCAGCGGCAACGAGACACGGTCCTGCGTTCCAGGCACGGAAACGCGGATGCCCGGACGGAAGGCCGTCGAGAGCATGATCTCGCCTTGCGGGTCCGCGCCGATGGCCTCGGCGGCGTTCTTGACCAGATTGAGGAAGACCTGAATCAGTTGATCGCGGTTGGCGAAGACCGGAGGCAATGATGGATCATATTCCTCCAAGATCTTGATCCGCCTAGCAAAGCCGTTCTTGGCGATCGCCTTCACATGATCGAGCACGACATGGATGTTGACCGGATAGCGCTCGATCGGCCGCTCGTCGGAAAACACTTCCATGCGATCGACCAGCGAGACGATGCGGTCGGTCTCGTCGGTGATCAGGCGGGTCAGCGCGCGGTCTTCATCGGAAGCCGAAAGCTCGAGCAACTGGGCGGCGCCACGGATGCCGGAGAGCGGGTTCTTGATCTCATGCGCCAGCATGGCGGCAAGACCGGTGACTGAGCGCGCCGCACCGCGATGCGTCATCTGGCGGTCGATCTTGTCGGCCATCGACCGTTCCTGGAACATGACGACGACAGAGCCCGGAAACTCCGGCACCGGCGCGACATAGAGATCGACCATCTTCTCGATGCCGAGGCGCGGCGAGGACACGTCGACGCGATATTCGTTGACCGGCGCACCACGCTCGCGCACCTGATCGACCAGCGTCAGCAGTGGGCTGCCGAACGGCACCAGCTTGGACAGCGTGTTGCGGGCGAGCATGGTCGCGCTGGAGCGGAAGAAGTCCTCGGCATCCGCATTGGCGAAAATGATAAAGCCCGCGGGATCGACCATGATCACCGGGCGGCGGATGGTGTTGAGCACGATGTTGGCGGCGTCCGCCACCTGCTGTGGGACATCGGCCTTCATGCCGCGCTCCGCAAGCTGATCGATGGCGAGCTATCGGCGAACACGTGGTACAACTCGGCAACGACTTCGCTCGGCTCGAAGCAAGTGAGGATGCGTTTGCGCTGCTCTGCGCAAGCTCGGGGAGCGTGACGGTCGAGATACCAGCCGACGTGTTTGCGCGCCTGCCGGAGACCGCTTTCGATGCCGTAGAGCGAGAGCATGTCCTCGTAGTGCGAGACGACGTAATCGGCGAGCGCTTCCGGCACTTGCGGAATGCCTTGTGCGCATGTTCCGGCCGCGGCTGTCGCAACGCTGCCTGCGACCCATGGCGCGCCGTAGTGCGCACGGCCGATCATCACCGCGTCGGCGCCGGATTGCTCGATGATGGTCGCAGCCTCTTCCGGCGACCCGACATCGCCGTTGGCCACCACCGGGATGGAGACAGCTTCCTTGACGCGGGCGATGGCGCGCCAGTCGGCCTTGCCCTGGTAGAACTGACAGCGCGTGCGGCCATGCACGGTCACCATCCTGACACCCGCCTGTTCGGCGCGGCGCGCCAGCATCGGCGCGTTGAGGGCGCTTTCGTCCCAGCCGAGCCGCATCTTGACCGTCACCGGCAGCGAAACGGCGCCGACCACAGCCTCGATCAGTGAAAGCGCGTGGTCGAGATCGCGCATCAGTGCTGAACCGGCATAGCCGCCGGTCACCTTCTTTGCCGGACAGCCCATATTGATGTCGATGATATCGGCGCCCTCGCCCGCCGCAATACGCGCGCCCTCGCCAATATGGACCGCTTCGCGGCCGGCAAGCTGCACCATATGCACAGGCAGGCCGGAATGACGGATGCGCAGGTCGCATCCGGCCCTGCCCCTGGCCAGTTCGCCGCTCGCCACCATTTCCGACACGACCAGCCCGGCGCCATGCGCGTGGGCGCGCCGCCGGAACGGCTCGTCGGTGATGCCCGACATCGGCGCCAGGAAAACGCGATTGCGGATTCTCACGCCGCCGACATCGAGTGGCGATGCCAAAGTGGTCAGTTCAGTCATGCACAAAAACCAAGCATGTACGATCGTTGCACATTCTCTAGCCAGAAGTGTGGCATTGTGCAACGCGCAATGACGTCACATTAAGGCGCATTTTGGAAAATGCTGGCCTTCGGCCATCACCCCGACTAGGACCGATCGGAATGAGCGAGGCAAGCGAAAAGCAAGCGGCAAGCCCGAGCGGCGGCATCGGGGTGGTGATCGTCGCCGCCGGCCGTGGCGCGCGCGCCGGACAGGCCGACGGTCCGAAGCAATATCAGCGCATCGGCGGCCGTGCCGTCATCGCGCATACGCTGGATATCTTTCTCTCCCATCCGATGATCGGCTCGGTGGTGGTGGCTATCCACAGCGACGATGCCGAGCTTTTGCAGCACGCGGCTGGGGTGCACGCCGAACGTCTCATCACGGTTATCGGCGGCTCTTCGCGCCAGGCGTCCGTCCGGCTCGGCCTCCTGGCACTGAGGGACCAGGCACCCGCAAAAGTGCTGGTGCATGATGCCGTGCGCCCGTTCGTCGACGCCGGGCTGATCGATCGCACCATCGAAGCCATCGGCGAGCGGCAGGGCGCGCTGCCGGCGCTGCCCGTTGCCGACACGCTGAAGCGGGAATCGGCCACCGGCATGATCGATGAGACGGTATCGAGAGCCGGACTTCATGCCGCGCAGACGCCGCAGGGCTTCCCGTTCTGGCCGCTGCTTGCCGCACACGAGAAGGCGCATCATCTGGGCAAGACGGAGTTCACCGACGACGCGGCGATCGCCGAATGGGCACATATACCGGTCAAGATCGTCCCCGGATCGCCGGACAACGTCAAACTCACCTGGGCAAGGGATATTGCATTGGCCGACCAGCGGCTCTCGAGCGCGCAGCAGCGCTTCCCGGATATCCGGACCGGCAATGGCTATGACGTGCACGCGTTCGAGCCGGGTGACCATGTCACGCTCTGCGGCGTCGCCATTCCCTACGAGCGAAAACTCTCCGGCCATTCCGACGCCGATGTCGGGCTGCACGCGCTGACCGACGCGCTGCTCGCCACCTGCGGCGCCGGCGACATCGGTACGCATTTCCCGCCGTCGGACCCGCAGTGGAAGGGTGCGGCCTCGAAGATCTTCGTAGAGCACGCCGCAAAGCTGGTGCGCGAGCGCGGCGGCCGCATCGCCAATGCCGACATCACGCTGATCTGCGAGGCGCCGCGCGTCGGGCCGCATCGCGCGGCGATGACGCAAGCGCTTTCGGCCATGCTCGGGATCGCGCCCGAGCGCATTTCGATCAAAGCGACGACCAACGAGAAGCTCGGCTTTGTCGGGCGCGGTGAAGGCATCGCCGCGATAGCCACGGCCAGCGTCGTCTATCCGGGCGAGGTGCCGGCATGAGCAACGCTGAACTCGCAAACGCGCTGCTTCAAGCCTGCCAGCAGCGCGGCATCATGCTGGCGACGGCCGAGAGCTGCACCGGCGGCCTGATTATCGCGGCGCTGACCGACATCGCCGGCTCTTCCGCCGTGGTCGATCGCGGCTTCATCACCTATTCCAACGAAGCCAAGATGGAGATGCTCGGCGTCTCCGCCGCCACGCTCGACGCGCATGGCGCGGTCTCGGGCGAGACAGTGCAGGAGATGGCCGCAGGCGCGCTGGCGCATTCGCAAGCCAGCCTCTCGCTTGCCGTCACCGGCATTGCCGGCCCTGGCGGCGGCTCGGCGGAAAAGCCGGTCGGTCTCGTCTGGTTCGGGATAGCGCTGGCAGACCAGCCGATTGTCGCTGAGCATCAGCTGTTCGGTCACAAGGGCCGCGAATTCATCCGTCACGAGACGGTGCGGCACGCGCTGCAGCTCGGCTTGCGCGTTCTGGGTAAAGATTAGGCTGGTTTCGGTCCGTAGATCACGTCTGCCCGCTTCTCGAAGGCTTCCGAGAACATGCGGAAGGCGCGGTCGAACATCGTGCCCATGACCGCGCCCAGGATGCGGCTCTTGAACTCATAGTCGATGAAGAAATGCACCTCGCAGCCGCGCGAGGCGGGATCGAAGCGCCAGATATTGCTGAGATATTTGAACGGGCCGTCGATGTATTTGACATCGATGGCGTGCTCGGCCGGATTGAGCAGCACCTGCGTCGTGAAGGTCTCGCGGATCGCCTTGTAGCCGATGCTCATGTCGGCAACCAGGATGGTGCGCCCGTCTCGCTCCTTGCGCGAGCGTACGGTGAGCGATTCACAGAGCGGCAGGAATTGCGGGTAGGTCTCGATGTCGGCAACCAGCGCGAACATCTCCTCCGGCGTATGCGCGACGCGGCGTGTCGCCTCGAATTTCGGCATTGAAGGTCAGCTGGCCTTCTTGAGCTGCGCCTCACGCGCCGCGCGCAGCCTGGCGAAATCCTCGCCGGCATGGTGCGAGGAGCGCGTCAGCGGGCTCGACGCCACCAACAGGAAGCCCTTTGTCTTGCCGACCGTCTCGTAGGACTTGAACTCGTCGGGCGGGATGAAGCGGATCACCGGATGGTGCTTCTTCGAAGGCTGCAGGTACTGGCCGATGGTCATGAAGTCGACATTGGCCGAACGCAAATCGTCCATCAATTGCAGCACCTCGTTCCGCTCCTCGCCGAGGCCGACCATGATGCCGGATTTGGTGAAGATCGACGGGTCGAGCTCCTTGACCCGCTGCAAAAGCCGGATCGAGTGGAAATAGCGGGCGCCGGGACGCACCGTCAGATAATTCGACGGCACGGTTTCGAGATTGTGGTTGAAGACATCGGGCTTGGCCGCAACCACGATTTCGAGCGCGCCGTCCTTGCGCAGGAAGTCGGGCGTCAGAATCTCGATCGTTGTCGCTGGCGTGGCCGCACGGATGGCGCGGATGACGTCGGCGAAATGCTGCGCGCCGCCGTCGGCAAGATCGTCACGGTCGACGGATGTGATGACGACGTGGCTCAGTCCCATCTGCTTGACGGCGTGCGCGACGCGCGCCGGCTCATCGGCATCCAGCGCGGTCGGGATGCCGGTCGCGACATTGCAGAAGGCGCAGGCGCGCGTGCAAATCTCGCCCATGATCATGAAGGTGGCGTGCTTCTTGTCCCAGCATTCGCCGATGTTGGGGCAGCCGGCCTCTTCGCAAACCGTCACCAGCTTGTGCGATTTCACGATCTCGCGCGTTTCGGCATAGCCCTTCGAAACCGGCGCCTTGACCCGGATCCAGTCGGGCTTGCGCAGCACTTCCTGGTCGGGCCTGTGCGCCTTCTCGGGGTGCCGCGGGCGCGGCCGGTTGGCGATCGTGTCTACGACTGTGACCATGTCAAACCCTTCGCGGCCGCGATTTCGACAGCCGCCCATCTTTCGTCATCTAAGACGTTTCGAGGCAAAGAAAAAGGCCGTGGAGGTGCATGCCGCCCCGGCCTTTTTCGCATAGCGGTATTCGTCTAGCGGCGAACAAGCCGTCCCACGAAGATCAGCAGGCACGCGCCGATGAAGCCGGTAATAAGATAAGCCACCCAGCCGACGCCGAACGACTGGATGTTGAGAGCCTGCAGGATCGCGTTCAGCACAACCGCGCCAACGATACCCATGATGATGTTCATGACGATGCCGGTGTTGCTCTTCATGACCATCTCGGCGAGCCAGCCCGCCAGACCTCCGACGATGATGGCTGCGATCCAGCCGACGCCATTCAAATGCATGTGCCAATTCCTCCTCGATCAGGTGAAAATGCATCCGGATACGAACTGCCTTGCCGTCAGATTTCTCCGGCTGCCGCGGGTGAGTCTCACGCAGCCAATCTATCACCGATTGGCGATTTATCACCAATTGGCGATTTATCACCAAATGGTGATTTATCATGCGTTCAAAGCGCGGCCATAGGCGTCGAGCACGCTCTCCTTCATCATCTCCGACAGGGTCGGATGCGGGAAGATCGTGTGCATCAGCTCTTCCTCGGTCGTCTCCAGGTTCATCGCCACGACAAAACCCTGGATGAGCTCGGTCACCTCGGCGCCGACCATATGCGCGCCAAGCAACTGGCCGGTCTTCTTGTCGAAGATGGTTTTCACGAAACCCTGATCCTCGCCGAGCGCGATGGCCTTGCCGTTGGCGCTGAACGGGAAGCGGCCGACGCGGATATCCTTGCCTTCGGCCTTGGCCTTCGCTTCCGTCAGGCCGACGGAAGCGACCTGCGGGCTGCAATAGGTGCAACCGGGGATCTTCAGCTTGTCGATGGCGTGAACGCCCGGGAAATTGGCTATCTTCTCGATGCAGACGACGCCTTCATGCTCCGCCTTGTGGGCGAGCATCGGCGGTCCGGCGACGTCGCCGATGGCGTAGACGCCCGGCACATTGGTCTTGCCGTAGCCGTCGACGACCACGCAGCCGCGGTCCGTCTTCACGCCGAGCGCCTCGAGGCCGAGGTTTTCGATGTTACCCTGCACGCCGACGGCCGAGATCATGCGGTCGGCGGTGATCTTCTCGACCTTGCCGTCCTTCATCTCGACATGCGCGGTGACCGAATTGGCGCCTTTTTCGACCTTGGTCACCTTGGCTTCGAGTATGATCTTCATCCCCTGCTTCTCGAACTGCTTCTGCGCGAATTTCGAGACCTCGGCGTCCTCGACCGGCATCACCGCCGGCAACAGCTCGACCACCGTCACGTCGGCACCCATGGTGCGGTAAAAAGAAGCGAATTCGATGCCGATGGCGCCCGAGCCCATGACCAGCAGCGACTTCGGCATTTCCTTCGGCACCATGGCCTCGAAATAGGTCCAGATCAGCTTGCCGTCCGGCTCGATGCCGGGCAGCGCGCGCGGCCTGGCGCCGGTCGCCAGGATGATGTGCTTGGCGGTGTAGGTGCCCTCGCCCTTGACGCCTTTCGGCACCGGCGGCTGCGGTTCCATCGCCTTCTTCGCGGTCTTCGAAACGACAACCTCACCAGGCTTCGAAAGCTTTGCCTCGCCCCAGATGATGTCGACCTTGTTCTTCTTCATCAGGAAGCCGACGCCGGTGTTCAGCCGCAGCGACACCTTTCGCGACCGGTCGACCACGGCGGCCGTGTCGGGGCTGACCTTGCCGCCTTCGAGCTTCAGGCCGTAGTCCTTGAGGTGGTCCGAATAATGCATGATCTCGGCCGAGCGCAGCAGCGCCTTGGTCGGTATGCAGCCCCAATTGAGGCAGATGCCACCCAGGTGCTCACGCTCGACGATCGCCGTCTTGAAGCCGAGCTGGGCGGAACGCACCGCCGTGACATAGCCGCCGGGGCCTGAGCCGATAATGATGACGTCGTAGGGTTCAGACATTTTATGGTCCTTATTGAAGCGAGGCTTCACCGAAAGAAGGCTTTGGTATCGACCATGGCCCGTGTGTCGGCATTGGAGGCCTGAAAGCTGGCTCGTTCGTCAGTATCGAAAGAGCATGGAAAACCCAGAGTCTCACAAATGCGCAGCCTGCAAGAAGCCGACCTCGACGGCCTTGCGAACGCACGGCCAACAACAGTCCGATGATCAGAAATGCATCGACCATCATGTCGCTAGCATCACGCGCACCAACGGTGTCAGCGCCTTCCCGATGTTTCGCGTGTTCTCGGCATCG
Organism: Mesorhizobium sp. Arg314; assembly: GCF_053714275.1. Lineage (NCBI taxonomy): Bacteria > Pseudomonadati > Pseudomonadota > Alphaproteobacteria > Hyphomicrobiales > Phyllobacteriaceae > Mesorhizobium > Mesorhizobium sp. Arg314. The sequence continues at coordinate 21,968 of NZ_JBSKBP010000062.1, forward strand.
AGATGGACGCCGTCGAGCGGCGTGGTTGTTGCAACCGTGCCGGCGTCGAAGAAGCCGCAGCCGGCCTCATCGGCCAGCAGTGAATATTGCGGCGCCAGACGCTTGGAGGCGTCGTCGCCGCCGGCGAACATTTCCTTGAATTCGGCATTGTCGGTGCGCGAGACAGTGGGCGGCGCGACGATGAGCATCTGCGGCGCCGGCCATTCGAATGGGAAGTCGTGACCGCGCACGATATCGATCAGCCGCTGCATACCTTGCTTGGCTGCGACCGGATTGCCGTGGATCCACGGCTTCATGTCGTTGGAGCCGAGCATGACGATGACGAGATCGAGCGGCGCGTGGCTGGTCAGGATCGTCGGCAGGACGCGGGCGCCGTTGCGATCGGCACCGGCCAGATGGTCATCGAAGGCCGTGGTGCGGCCGTTGAGACCTTCGGCGATGACCTCGATATCGCCGCCGAGCTCGGTCCCAAGCACGCTCGGCCAGCGGTCCTCCAGCGCATGGCGGCCGAGGCTGGCGGCGTCGTAGCCCCAGGTCAAAGAGTCGCCGTAGCACAGAATTGTCTTCACGCCTTTGCCCCGCTTCTACCAAAACCCTTCTGGACGCACCCCACCCGCCAATGCACGAAGGCAAAAAGGCTGGTGAAGAATTTCCGCACCGCCTTTTCCCTTCTTACACCAGCATGCCCATCGGGTTTTCGATCATGCGTTTGAAGGCGCCGAGCAATTCCGCGCCGAGCGCGCCGTCGACGGCCCGGTGATCGGTCGAGAGCGTCACCGACATCACATTGGCGACCTTGATCTCGCCGTTCTTGACCACCGCGCGCTGCTCGCCGGCGCCGACCGCCAGGATCGTCGCATGCGGCGGGTTGAT
>NZ_JBSKBP010000063.1:0-21697 GCF_053714275.1 Mesorhizobium sp. Arg314
TCCCAGCATGAATGTTGAATCAGAACTGCGATGATTTGGGAATCCTACGACTCATATAAATCTCATCCCGCTCTAGGAACCAGAGCAACTTGTCGAGCGAGCGCGAATAGGCGGTAAAAATGTCGGCGGTATCGCGATCGCCGGCGTCGTCCGCCTCGTCGATCGCTTCGCGGGTCAGCTTGGCCGCCGCGGCATAGCGGTCGATCAGCGCCGCCAGATGATCCTTGGTCTTGTGGATGTCGGTCGGATAGGGCTTCAGCCTGGTCGCCTTCGACACTTCCTGCGAGGTGCCGTGCGCGGTGCCGCCGAGCTGCACGGCGCGCTCGGCGACGATGTCGACATGGCCGTCGATCTCCTCGCGGAATTCATCCAGCATCTCGTGGATGGCGATGAACTGCGGCCCCTTGACGTTCCAATGCGCCTGCTTGGTGATCAGCGCCAGGTCGATGGCGTCGGCAAGCCTGGCGTTGAGAAGGTCGATCGATTCCTTCTTGGCATCGGATTTGAGATCGTTCTTGGTGACGATGGCGTCCATGGTCGGCTCCTGTTCGCGCTGCGTCGATTGGCTGAGGAGGCGGTCTGAGTGACCGCCAATCGCCAAACGGCGACGCAGCAAGTTCGTTCCGTCTCGAGGATCGCCGATGGGGAGATATGACTGCCGCTCACAGCTGCTCGTCGCTTTCTTCGTTTCCCAAACCGGGTTGAACCGTGTTTTCTGCGCGCTTGACGAACACGGGTAGTGAACAACAGGGCGAGCGACATGGACGTTTTGCGCATAGCGGCATTTTCGGACGGAAACACCGGCGGCAATCCCGCCGGCGTGGTGATCGGCGAGGCCTTGCCGGACGTGGCCGACATGCAGCGCGTCGCGGCCGAGGTCGGCTTTTCGGAAACCGCCTTTGCCGCGCCCGAAGATGACGGCTGGCGTGTCCGCTATTTTTCGCCGGAATCGGAAGTGCCGTTCTGCGGCCATGCTACCATCGCGCTGGGTGCGGCGCTGGTCAGAAAGTTCGGCGACGGCATTTTCAAGCTGGCCCTCAACCAGGCCGACATCACCGTCGAAGGTTTTCGCGACGGCGCCAATTTCGCCGCCGCCCTGCAATCGCCGCCGACACGCAGCGGGCCGGCTTCGTCGGAACTGGTCGGCGAGGCATTGGCGCTGTTCCGCTATCAGCCAGGCGATCTCGACCCCGCAATTCCGCCGGCGCTCATCCATGGTGGTGCCGATCATCTCGTGCTCGCGCTGAAGTCACGCGAGGCGTTGGCCGCCATGGCCTATGCCCTGAAGCAGGGCCAGTCCTTCATGCGGCGCGAAGGCTTGGTCACGATCCTGCTCGCTTATGCCGAAACGCCGCGCCTCTTCCACACGCGCAATCCCTTTGCGTCCGGCGGCGTCTACGAGGATCCGGCGACGGGAGCGGCGACCGCTGCATTTGCCGGCTATCTGCGCGATCTCGGCTGGCCGCATGGCGGCGCGATCGACATCGTCCAGGGCGAGGACATGGGCATGCGCTCGCGGCTTCACGCCGATATTCCAGCGACGCCCGGCAGCTCGATCAGGGTGTCGGGAACAGCGCGGCTGATGGATTGAGCCAATCTAGGCCGGTTGCTTGAGGCCGAGATGCTCGCGCAGCGTCCGGCCGTCATAGTCCTTGCGGAACAACCCGCGCCGCTGCAGTTCCGGCACGACCAGCGTCACAAAGGCGTCGAGCTCGCCCGGGAACCAGGACGGCATCACGTTGAAGCCGTCGGCGGCGCCGCCTTCGAAGCGCGCCTGCAATTCGTCGGCGATCTCTCCGGCCGTGCCGACGACGCGCCAGTGGCCGCGCGCGCCGGCAAAATAGCGCGCGAGCCCGCGGATAGAGAGCCCGTCGCGGCGCGCCTGCTCGATGACCAGCGTCTGCCGGCTTTTCATGCCTTCGCTTTCCGGCAGCTCGGGCAATGGCCCGTCGATCGGATAGCGCCCAAGATCGGAAATGCTGAGATAGCTGGAGAGCAGCGCGACACCGACGTCGTCGGGGATCAATTCCTGCAGCGCATCGTATTTGGCCTGCGCCTCGGCCTTGGTCGCCGCGACGATCGGCGCCACGCCGGGCATGATCTTCACATCGTCCGGCTGGCGGCCATAGGCGGCGAGCCGTCCCTTGAGGTCGTCGTAAAAGGCCTTGGCTTCCTCGAAAGTCTGTGCCGCCGAAAACACGACATCGGCGGTGCGGGCGGCAAGATCCTTGCCGTCGTCGGAGGCGCCGGCTTGCACCATCACCGGCGCGCCCTGGGGCGAAGGCGGTATGTCGAGCGGATCGCGCACCGAAAAGCTCTCGCCGTCATGGCCGGCAAAGCGCCGGTTCCACAGGCCGGTGATCACCGTGGCGAACTCGCGTGCCCGCGCGTAGCGATCGGCGTGCGGTCTCAGGCCCGTCGCCCCAAAATTCGCGGCTTCGATGGGGCTTGCCGAGGTCACCAGGTTCCAGCCGGCGCGCCCGCCGCTCAGATTGTCGAGCGAGGCGAAGACGCGCGCCAGCCCATAGGGTTCGTTGTAGCTCGTCGATGCCGTCGACACGAGGCCGATGCGCTCGGTCTGCGCGGCAAGCGCCGACAGCAGGCTGATCGGCTCGAAGCCGATCGAGCGGGAAGTCTGGCTGGCAATGTTGATGCTGGCCTCGCGCAGGCCGGCGGCGTCCTCGCAGAACACCATGTCGAACTTCGCGGCCTCCGCCGTTCGCGCCAGCTGGATGTAGTGGTCGATGTCGATGCCGGCCGTCACATGTGCGTCCGGGTGACGCCAGGCGGCGATGTGATGGCCGGTCGCCCACAGGAACAGGCCGAGCTTCATCTGGCGCGCGCTCATTTCTCGCCTCCCGCGCCGAGTCCGAGATGGTCGCGCAGCGTTGTCTTGGCACGAGCGGAGCGGGCGGGGTCGCGGCGGCGAAGGTCCGGCAGGACGCGATCGGCGAAGTCGTCGAGTGCCGAAAGATCGGCCGGCAAAGCGAGGTTGAGGCCGTCGCAGCCCTGCCCGGCGAACCAGTGATCCAGATGATCGGTGCCGAGCTCGGGTCCCGCCTGGAGCGTGGCCGATGTCTTGAACGCGCGCGGCTCGCGTCCGGCGGTGACCGCCCGGCGTTTCAGGTCGTCGCAAGCGGCCTTCGCGTCTGCCGGTGATACGGCGTCAACTAAGATGACGTCAGCGACGCGGGCCGCAAAATCGAACTCAGCTTCCGCCAGGCTGGACATGACCAGTACTGGCGTGCCCTGCGGCGAGCGGGCAATGTTCAGCGGCCCGCGTGCCGAGAAGAACTCGCCCTTGTGGTCGAGGAAATGCATCTTGTCGGGATCGTGGAACCGGCCGCCCGCCTTGTCGAACAGCAAGGCGTCCGTGTCCCAGCCTCGCCATAGCCCCTGGACGATGCCGATATACTCTTCCGCGCGGCGGCGAAAATCATCGTTCGAAAACCCTTCCGACCGGCTGAAATTCGCAGCCTCACGCGGATTTTGCCTCAGCGTGGCGTTCCAGCCGGCGCGGCCATGGCTGATGATGTCGAGCGAAGCGAAACGGCGCGCCAGATTGTAGGGCTGGTGCGCGAGCGTCGAGGCGCTGGCGACGAGGCCGATCGTCTCGGTGACGGTGGCCAGCCCGGCAATGAGGGTGGCCGCTTCGAACGGGCTGGTCGATGGTTCGCCGCTCGCCAAGGAGTCGGAAATGACGACCATGTCGATACCCGCCGCTTCCGCCTTCCGCACGAAGCCGGCGATCTCGGCGAATGTCAGGCCGGTCTGCCCTGTGACGGAAGCAATGTTAAGCGAAACGGCGAGATGCATGAAGCGAAGCTAAGCCCGCCTGAGCGCAAGGCAAGCCTGTCGAATGGGCCAGGGTGCCGTCACTTGCCAGCCAGCCATCGCTGCCGACTAGGTGCCGGGGCGCTGAAGTTTCAGACAGGTCGGAAGTCCCTGCATTGGCGGACTACATGCCTTGACGATTTGCCGATACGCTCATCACTTCGTCATCCACTGGCGAAGCAAGGAGCGTAGCGACGCGGCGAAGACCCGAGGATCCATGCCGTGACTTCGGAGCGCTAGCGCGGTGCAGAATTCTGCTCCGCTGCATTCTTCGGCTGAGATCACGGCATGGATCCTTGGGTCTTCGGTCCGCTTCGCGTCGCTACGCCCAAAGGATGACGACGTTGGGAGGCTTCGGCCAATTCCGAAGCTATGCAACGCTGCCGGCCCCTACTTCCCGGCCAAGATGTCCTTGATCAGCCGCTGGCAGCGCTCGGCCATGAAGTCGAGCAGCAGCCGCACCTTCGGATCCTGCAACTTCTTGTGCGGATAGACGGCGGCGAATTGCACCGGCGTCGGCGGTGTCTGGGGCAGGATCACCTTCAGCCGCTGGTCGCGGATGAATGGCTCGACCTCGAAGCGCGGCTTGTTGATGATGCCGCGCCCCGACAGCGCCCAGCCGGTCAGCACGTCGCCATCGTCGGTGTCGTACGGGCCGTGCACCTCGAATTTCTGCGGGCCGCTCGGCGTCTGCAGCGTCCAGACATATTCGCGCGCGCCGGCATAGCGCAACATCAGGCAATCGTGCTTCTTGCCGATCAGTTCCTGCGACTCGGTCGGTTCGCCGCGCGCATCCAGATATTTCGGTGCGGCCACCAGCACCCGCTCGCATTCCATGATGCCGCGCATCCTGAGGCTCGAATCCTCGATGATGCCGAGCCGGAAGGCGACGTCGATGCCTTCCTTCATGATATCGACATTGTGGTCGGAGAGCCTGAGCCGTACTTCGATATCCGGGTACCGGTCGTGGAAATCCGGGATGCCGGAAGCGATCAGCCGCCGACCGAGGCCGAGCGGCGCCGTCACCCTGATGGTGCCGCGCGGCTGGCCGGAAAGTGCTGCGACCGCGGCTTCCGCCTCCGTGATCGAATCCAGCACCTGCTTGGCGCCGGTATAGAACACCGTGCCGTGCTCGGTCGGCATCAACTGCCTTGTCGTGCGGTTGAACAGCCTGACCCCAAGATGCTTCTCCAGTTCCTTGATGCGATTGGAGGCGACCGCCGGAGAAATGCGCATGTCGCGCCCCGCGGCCGACAGATTGCCGAGCTCGACGACGCGGACGAAGACGGCGATGTTGTCGAGATAGGCCATGCGGCTTTCGTGGCTCTCAAACGGCTGCGTGCAGTGAGCCTAGTATTTTCCATTTTTTTTTGAAAGTCATCGCGCACCTCGCCTCTTTCCGTTTGCGCGCCAGGCCGTAAAGTCGCTCTCATCGGCAGGGACGATTTCAATGACGGATTTCGCGATTTTCTGGGACTGGCTGAGCTTCGCCGTCCGCTGGCTGCATGTCATCACCGGCATCGCCTGGATTGGCTCGTCCTTCTATTTCGTGGCACTCGATCTCGGCCTGCGCCAGCGCCCGGGCCTGCCCGCCGGCGCCTTCGGCGAGGAATGGCAGGTGCATGGCGGCGGCTTCTACCATATCCAGAAATATCTGGTGGCGCCCGCCGAGATGCCGGAGCACCTCACCTGGTTCAAATGGGAATCCTACGCCACCTGGCTGTCGGGCTTCGCCATGCTCTGCGTGGTCTATTATGCCGGCGCCGATCTCTTCCTGATCGATCCCAACGTGCTCAACATCTCGGTGCCGGTCGGCATCCTGCTGTCGCTGGCCACCATCGGCGTCGGCTGGATCGTCTACGACCTGCTCTGCCGTTCGCCGCTCGGCAAAAGCGACACCGGGTTGATGCTGGTGCTCTATTGCGTGCTGGTCTTCATCGCCTGGGGGCTCACGCATCTCTTCACCGGTCGCGCCGCCTTCCTGCATCTCGGCGCCATCACCGCCACGATCATGTCGGCCAATGTCTTCATGGTCATCATCCCCAACCAGAAGATCGTCGTCGCCGACCTGATCGCCGGCCGCAAGCCGGATCCGAAATACGGCAAGATCGCCAAGCAGCGCTCGCTGCACAACAACTACCTGACCTTGCCGGTCCTGTTCCTGATGCTGTCGAACCACTACCCGCTGGCCTTCGGCACTGAGTTCAACTGGGTCATCGCCTCGCTGGTGTTCATCATCGGCGTGCTGATCCGGCACTATTTCAACACGGTGCACGCCCGCAAGGGCAACCCGACCTGGACCTGGCTGGGCGCTGCCGTGCTGTTCATGATCATCATCTGGCTGTCGACCGTGCCGAAGGTGCTGACCGGCGAGCCGAAGACCTCCGCGGCCTCCGCCGCCGCCCAGGTCTATATCGCTTCGGCGCATTTCCCGGCCGTGCGCGACACCGTGCTCGGCCGCTGCTCCATGTGCCACACACAAGAGCCGGTCTATGAGGGCATCTACCATGCGCCGAAGGGCGTGCTGCTCGACACCGACGAGCGCATCGCCGAGCATGCCCGCGAGATCTATATCCAGGCCGGCCGGGCGCATGCCATGCCGCCCGCCAACGTCACCCAGATCACCGACCAGGAACGCGCCCTTCTGGTCGCCTGGTTCGAAGGCGCCGGAAAATAAGCATGACATCGAAACTTCTGCGCGGCCGCACGCTCTCCTTCCTGCGCTGGCCCGAAGCGATCGACGACCATTCCGCCTGGCGTTACGAGGAGGATGGCGGTCTGCTGATCGACAACGGCAAGATCATTGCCGCCGGTTCCTATGCGGACGTCCTGAAGAAGGCCGGCGCCGGAGCCGAGACGATCGACCATCGTCCGCATCTCATCCTGCCGGGTTTCCTTGACGCCCACGTGCATGTGCCGCAGATGCAGATCATCGCCTCCTACGGTGCCGAACTGCTCGACTGGCTGAACAAATACACTTTTCCGGAGGAGTCGAAGTTCCAGAACGCGCAGCACGGCCGCCGCATCGCGCGGCTCTTCCTCGACGAGATGCTGCGGCACGGCACGACGACGGTCGCCGCCTATTGCTCGGTGCACAAATCGTCGGCCGAAGCCTTCTTCGCCGAGTCGCATGAGCGCAACATGCTCAACATCGCCGGCAAGGTGATGATGGACCGCAACGCGCCGGACGGCGTGCTCGACACGCCGCGGACCGGCTATGACGACACAAAAGCGCTGATCGCCGAGTGGCACGGCAAAGGCCGCCAGCTCTATGCCATCACGCCGCGCTTCGCGATCACCTCGTCGCCCGAGCAGATGGAAATGGCCGGCGCGCTCTGCCGCGAGCATCCCGATCTGCACATGCAGACGCACCTGTCGGAGAACCACGCCGAGATAGCCTTCACCCAGGAGCTCTATCCCTGGTCGCGCGACTACACCGATGTCTATGAGCGCTACGGCCTGCTCGGCAAAAAGAGCCTGTTCGGCCACTGCATCCACCTGTCGGAACGCGAGGCGGATGCGCTGTCGCAATCGGGCTCGGTGGCGGTATTCTGCCCGACTTCCAATCTTTTCCTCGGCTCCGGCCTGTTCGACTACCAGCGTTATCGCCGGCGCGAGAAGCCGCTGCGAATCGCAGCGGCGACCGATGTCGGCGGCGGCACCAACTATTCGATGCTGCGCACCATGGACGAGGGCTACAAGGTGATCGCGCTGAATGGCGAGAAGCTCAATCCGTTCCAGTCCTTCTGGCAGCTGACGCGCGGCAATGCCGAGGCGTTGTCGGCGGCCGACAAAGTCGGCACGCTGGATGAAGGCACGGATGCCGACATCGTCGTGCTCGACGCGCATTCGACGCCGGGAATGCGGCTCAGGATGGAGACGGTGGAGACGCTGGCCGAGGAGCTGTTCCTGTTGCAGACGCTGGGCGACGACCGCGCCGTGCGCGAGGTCTATGTGGCGGGCCGGCCGGCGAAGAGCGCGATTGTCGCATAGATTAAACGTGCTCTTCGCTTGACCCCGCGTCAGCCATCGGTCAAAGCGTGCGTCGACATTGACAGGGGAACGCCATGGCTGCCGCCGACGACATCGCTCTGATCAAGAAACAGGAAGCCACGCTGGTCTTCCCGGCCTTCGACGAGGCCGTCGCCTTCAAGATCGGTTCTGCCATCAGGGATCGGGCGCTGATGGAAAACCTGCCGATTATCGTCGACATCAGGACCTTCGACCGGCCGCTCTTCTATGCCGCGATGCCGGGCTCCAACGCCTCCAATCCCGATTGGGCGCGGCGCAAGATCAATGTCGTGAAGCGCTATCTGAGCAGCACCTACGGTCTTGTGCTGGAGCAGCAGCGGCCCGACCGCACCTTCAAGGTCGGCGAGGCGCTCGACATTTCGGACTATGTGCTTGCCGGCGGCGGCTTTCCCGTCACCGTCAAGGGCGCCGGCATCATCGGGGTCATCGCGGTCTCGGGCCTGCCGGAACGCGAGGACCATGGCGTCGTCGTCGATGCGCTTTGCGCTCATCTTGGCATAGATGCGAGCGGGCTCGCGCTGCCGCCGGAAGAAAAATGACCGACCCGAAAAGCTTCCTCACGTCGATCTTCAACGCCGCCGTCGCCGCCGCCGATCCGGAAAAGACGATCCGCGATCATTTGCCGGTGAAGCCGAAGGGCCGCACCATCGTCATCGGCGCGGGCAAAGGCTCGGCTCAGATGGCGGCGGCCTTCGAGAAGGTCTGGGACGGCCCGATCGACGGGCTTGTCGTCACCCGCTACGGCTATGGCGCCAGATGCGAGCGCATCGAGATCATCGAGGCGGCGCACCCGGTGCCGGACGCCGCCGGCCTCGAGGCATCGCGCCGCTTGCTTGAGAAGGTGCGGGGTCTGACCGCCGACGATCTGGTCGTGGCGCTGATTTCCGGCGGCGGTTCGGCGCTGCTGCCGTCGCCCGCTCCCGGGTTGACGCTTGCCGACGAGATCGCCGTCAACGAGGCGCTGCTTGCCTCCGGCGCGCCGATCGCGGCGATGAACGCCATCCGCAAGCATGTCTCGACCATCAAGGGCGGACGCCTGGCTGCCGCGGCGCACCCAGCGCGAGTGGTGTCGCTGGTCGTCTCCGACATCCCCGGCGACAATCCGGCGCTGGTTGCCTCGGGCCCGACGGTTCCCGACACAGGCAGCCGCGAGGATGCGCTGGCTTCGATCGCCGCCTATGGCATGAAGCTGCCGGCCTCCGTCATGGCGCACATCCAGTCGCCGGCCGCCGACGCGCCACGTCCCGACGATCCCCGCTTTGCCGGCAATGAAGTTCACCTGACCGCCTCGGCCGGCGTGTCGCTGGAAGCGGCGGCCGCCGAAGCGAAGCGGCAAGGCATCGAGGCCGTCATCCTGTCGGATGCGATCGAAGGCGAGGCACGCGAGGTCGGCGGCGTCCACGCCGCGATCGCCCGCGAGGTGGCGACGCGGAACCGTCCTTTCGCCAAGCCGGTGCTGATCCTCTCCGGCGGCGAGACGACGGTGACGCTGCGGGCCAAGGGCAAGGGCGGCCGCAATTCCGAATTCCTGCTCGCCTTCGCCATCGGGATCGACGACGTCGATGGCATCCACGCTTTGGCTGCGGACACCGACGGCATCGACGGCTCGGAAAACAATGCTGGCGCTTTTGCCGACGGCTCGACGGTGGCGCGGATGCGCGCCGTCAGCGTCGATGCCAAGGCGATGCTTGCCGGCAACAACGCCTGGACGGCTTTCAACGCGGTCGGGGATTTGTTCGTGCCTGGTCCCACGGGCACGAATGTGAATGATCTGAGGGCGATACTCGTCCGTTAGAGGGCGTTACGCTGTCCTTGCGCAAAGGTAGCGCCGCCCCTCATCCGCCTGCCGGCACCTTCTCCCCGTATAGTGACGGGGAGAAGGCAACTGACCGCTGGGCCGGCGTCAATTCTGCAACGCTGGTGGCTGGCGAAATCATGCGCGACGGCTTCTTTCTCCCCGTCACTATACGGGGAGAAATGCCCGGCAGGGCAATGAGGGGCGGCGCAGACCGCAGGTGCTTGATCGTTGTTGCTCCTGTTCGAAAGCGAGGCGCCCAAGGTTACCTATCACGCCCCCATCAACTGCTTCACCTTCTTCATATCCTTCAAAAACCGCTCGCGCTCCGCCTCCTTGTCCTCCTGCTCGCGGATGCGCAGGATGAAAGACGGATGGATGGTCAGGAACACGCGCAACCCATCCTCCCGCTCGACGACGTCGCCGCGCATCTTGGTAATCGGCACCGCCTTGCCGAGCAGCGATTGCGCCGCCGTCGCGCCGAGCGCCACCACGAGGTTCGGCTTGATGAGGTCGAGTTCCTTGTCCAGCCACCAGCGGCAGGCCTCAATCTCGCCGGCATTGGGTTTCGAGTGGATGCGCCTCTTGCCGCGTGGCTCGAATTTGAAGTGCTTCACCGCATTGGTCACATAGACCTTACGACGGTCGATCTCAGCGTCGTCCAGGATGCTGTCGAACACCTTGCCTGCCGGCCCGACGAAGGGTTTGCCTGCCAGATCCTCCTGGTCGCCGGGCTGCTCGCCAACGAAGATGACATCGGCATTCTCCGGCCCCTCGCCGAACACGGTCTGCGTGGCGTTGCGCCAGAGCGGGCAGCGGTGGCAGCCTTTCGCAAGGCCGCGCGCCTCGCCGATGGATGTGGCACCACCTTCTGTGGCTGGCTCGGGCGCGGGGATGCGCCTGGCTGGACGCCTCGCTTCACGCCGCAAGGCCGTTGCTGACGGTGTTGTTGCCATTTCTGTCTCGCCCGCTTTCAAACCTGAAATGGGCGAGCCTGGCGATGGTTCCCGATCCTCACACCTCGTGCAGGTAGAGGTGATAATCCAGTTCGCTGACGGTGCGCGCGACGCGCAGATATTCCGCCTGCTTGATCGCCACGAAGGTCCGGTGCAGGTCGGGACCGAGCGCCGACTTCAGGAAATCCGAGGCCCTGGCCGCCTCGATCGCGACGCGCCAGTCGACCGGCATGGTCGATTTCTCCGTTGCCTGCTCGTAGCCGTTCCCGGTTGTCTCAGGCCCTGGATCCAGCCCCTCGTCGAGTCCTTTGACGATGCCGGCCAGCACAGTCGCCGCCACCAGATAGGGGTTGGCGTCGACGCCGGAAGGCCGGTGTTCGATGCGGCGGTTCCTGGCATCGCCCGCCGGCACGCGCAGCGCTACCGAGCGGTTGTTGACGCCCCAGGTCGGCGCCACCGGCGCGTAGGATTGCGCGACGAAGCGCCGCCATGAATTGGCGTGCGGCGCAAACACCAGCATCGATTCCGCCATGGTGTGGATCAGGCCGCCCAGCGCGTTGAGCAGCTTTGGCGACCATTTTTCGCCGGCGGCCTCGGTGAAGACGTTGCGGCCGGCATCGTCCTGCAGCGAGACGTGGAAATGCATGCCCGAGCCGGCATAGGCCTCGATGGGTTTGGCCATGAAGCAGGCGGTGACGCCGTGCCGGCGCGCCTGCGCCCTGACCAGCCGCTTCAGCATGACGAGGTCGTCCGCCGCCCGCATCACGTCCTTGCGGTAGTTCAGCGTCAGCTCGTACTGGCCGGGCGCGTATTCGGAAATTACCGTCTCGGCCGGGATGCCTTGCGCCTTGGCGGCGGCGTAGATGTCGGAAAACAGGGGCTCCATGCCGTGCAGATGGTCGACCGAATAGACTTCCGTCTTGGCCGAGCGGCGGCCGTCGAGCACCGCGCGGGCGGCTTGCACTTTGCCGTCCGCGTCGCGCCCGTCGGCTAAAAGAAAAAATTCCAGCTCGAAGGCGCCGGCCGGATGCAAACCTCTGGCCGCCAGCAATTCCACCTGCCTTGCCAGCACCAGCCGCGGATCGGAGGTCATCGGCTGGCCGTCGAGATGATGCATCGACATCAGCACCTGGCCGCGCGGCGGGTTGGTGCCGTGCAGCGGCACCAGGGTACCGGGGATCGGCCATGCCCGAAGGTCACCGTCGCCGGTGTCCCACACCAGCCCGGTTTCGTGCACATCCTCGCCGGTGATGTCGAGGCCGAGGATCGAGATCGGCAGATGCCGGCCATTCTCGAAAATACCCATCAGCTCGTGCCGGCGCACGATCTTGCCGCGGCCGATGCCGTTGGCGTCGGTGAGCACGATGTCGAACGCCTCGATCGCGGGATGCGCGTCGAGAAAGGCCTTCGCCTCGGCGGGCGTCGAGCCGGAAGGAGAGGTTGCAACTGTCTTCGGATTGTCCATGGCCGCCAATCTTTCAACTGCTTGTCTCACGCCGTAAGCCTTGCTGCAACCGCGGCGAAGGCGGCGATCAGTCGGCTCACTTGCGCGGAAGTCGTTGCCGGCGAGATCAGCATCATGTTGTGGAACGGCGCGATCAGCACGCCGCGATTGACCAGCGCGACATGGATGGCGGCTTCGAGCTCCGGCGCATGCGCTTTCTCCGCCTCACCGCCATTTTTGAGCGGCCTGGGCGCGCAGATGAATTCGACGCGCGCCCCGACCCGCGCGACATGCCACGGCAGCTTGTTTCGCCCAATGACGGCCGAGAGCCCCGCATCGAGCCGGCGCGCCAGCCGGTCCATATGGGCATAAGCCGCCTCGGTCATCACCTCCTCCAGGGTGGCGCGCATCGCCGCGAATTGCATCGGATTGGCCGACAGCGTCGTGCCCATGCCGGAATAGCCGGGCTCCTTCACCCGGTTGTAGTCGCCGTAGCGGGTGGCGACCTCCTCGCTCATGCCCCAGATGCTCGCCGGCACGCCGCCGGCCACCGGCTTGCCGAGCACGAAGAGGTCCGGCTCCAGCCCGTGCTTGCGCGTATAGCCGCCGGGGCCGGTCGAAATGGTGTGGGTCTCGTCGATCAGAAGCAGCGTGCCGGCCGCACGGGTCAGGCGCCGCAGCGCGTCGTGGAACCCGGGTTCCGGCAGCACCATGCAGGAATTGGTCAGCACCGGCTCGGTGATGACGCAGGCGACGTCGCCGTCGGCCAGCGCCGCTTCCAATGCGGCAACATCGTTGAACTCGACGATCTTGGTCGCTCGCGTGAGGTCGCGGAACTCGCCGGCGAGCCCCGGCCGGTTCGCCGGTCTGCCGTCGACCAGCCGCACCATCGTCTCGTCGACCGAGCCATGATAGCAGCCGTTGAAGACCAGGATCTTTTCGCGCCCGGTCACGGCGCGGGCCACGCGCAGCGCGAAGCGGTTGGCGTCGGTGGCCGTGGTGGCGATCTGCCAGTAGGGCAGGCCGAAGCGCTGCTGCAGGAGCGAGCCTATCGCCAGCGCATCCTCGCTGGGCAGCATATAGGTCAGTCCGCGCCCGGACTGGCGGCGGATCGCGCGGGCAACCGGCGGCGGCGAATGGCCAAGCATCGAGCCGGTGTCGCCGAGGCAGAAATCGTCAAGCCTGTTGCCGTCGATGTCGGTGATGGTGGCGCCTTTCGCGCCGTCGACCAGGATCGGGAACGGCGTTGGCCAGTCGGTCATCCAGTGCATCGGCACGCCGCCGAGAAAACCGGCGATGCCGTTGCCGAGCTTCGCCTCGGATTTCGGCCGCGCCTTGCGGAAGGCGGCCGCCTCCGTGTCGCGCAATTCGCCGATACGGGCGGCAGCGATGCCGCCGATGGAAGTCCGGTCGATTGAATGCATGAAGCCCCCTTCAGGCAGTAGGCAGTAGGCAGTAGGCGCCGTCGTCCCTAAGCCCTACTGCCTATTCCCTACTGCCTATGCCGTGATGTCGATGACGCCGCAATCGCCGGCAGAACTGCCGAACACGATGCGGCGCTCTTCCTTGTCCCACATCATCGCGGTGATGGCGCCCTTGCCGGGGCGGCGCAGCAGCACTTCCTTGGCGTCGGCGAAGCGCGCCGCGATCACCATGCCGTCCTCATAGCCGATGGCCACGACATCCTGGCTCGGATGGCAGGCGACGCAGGTCGCCATTGTGTTGCCGCGCGTGCCGAGCTCCAGCGGCGCCTTGCCCATCGGACCGTCCTTGGCTGCAAACGGCCAGACGATCGCCGCCGGCGCCCCCGAACTCGCCAGCCATTTGCCCTTGACGCTCCAGGAGAGGCTTTTCACCTTGCCGGGATAACCGCTCATGCGCATGTGCTTGCCGTCGGCGAGCTTCCAGCCATGCAGCGCGTTTTCCTGCATGGTGGTGACCAGAAAGGCCCCGTCCGGCGAAAAGCTGATGCCGGTATGGGCGCCGGCCCATTCGAGTTCGACGGGCTTGCCCTCGGCGGCCGGGAAATGCAGCGTCGCGCCATTGTAGCGGGCAACGCCGAACCGCATGCCCTTGGGCGAGAAGGCCAGCCCCTCCACCGAGCGCGGATGGATGAATTCCTTGGTTTTGCCGTCGGCAAAACGCACGAAAGCGTTCTTGCCCGAGGCATAGGCGATCGCGCCTTGCGGCCCCGCGGCGACGCTGGTGATCCATTTTTTACCCGCGCTGGCGAGCTCGCTCACCTCGCCGCCGGTCTTCACGGCAAACACTTTGCCGTCCTCGCCGCCGGTGATCAGCCGGTCGTTGGGAGCGTCGTGGAAGGCGGCGAGCAGTCCGTCATTGGCCCGCACCGTCTTTTGCCCGTTGTCCAACCGGTGGATCACGCCGTCGGCAAGCGCAAAATGCGGCACGTCATTGAGGAAGACGGCGGCGACGCAATGGCCTTCGAGATCAAGCGGGGCGACTGTCGGCATGCAAACTGGTCCATATGAGATTTCTGCCGTTCCCCATAAGGGGTTGAGCTGCGGGTCTCAACCCATGATTGGAATCGTGACAAGCGAGGGGGCGCCGGCGCCGGGGTTCTCCCTTCTCCCCTTGTGGGAGAAGGTGGCCGAGCGAAGCTCGGTCGGATGAGGGGTGCTCCAGCTTGGCAAAGACGGCGATCCGTCACACACCCCTCAACCGTCTCGGCGCTGCGCGCCGATCCACCTTCTCCCACAAGGGGAGAAGGGGAAGGCCGGCGAAAATCAAGCCGCCTGGCAGGCTTCAAAACTCTTCCTGAGCCGATCGGCGTCGAGATCGCGGCCGATGAAGACCAGCCGGCTTTCGTGCTTTTCACCATCCTTCCAGGCGCGCTGGTGGTCGCCCTCGAGGATCATGTGCACGCCCTGCAGGACATAGCGCTCGTCGTCGCCCTTGAGCGCGATGATGCCCTTCAGCCGCAGGATGTTCGGCCCTTCCATCTGGGTCACCTTCTCGATCCAGGGGAAGAACTTCTTCGGGTCCATCTCGCCGCCGCGCAGCGACACCGACTTCACCGTCACGTCGTGGATATCCGACGCATGGTCGTGGTGATGATGGTCATGCCCGTCATGATCGTGGTGATCGTGATCGTGATCGTGCGCCTCGAGGAAATGCGGATCGTTCTCCAGCGCGCGCGACAGGTCGAAGGCACCGCGGTCGAGCACCTCGCCAAGCGCGACGCCGGCGCGCTCTGTGCGATGGATTCTGGCCGCCGGGTTGATGGCGCGGATCGTCGCTTCGACCTTTTCAAGTTCCTCCGGGGTGACGAGGTCGGTCTTGTTCAGCACCACGACGTCGGCAAAGGCGATCTGGTCCTCGGCTTCCTTGGAATCCTTGAGCCGCAGCGGGAGGTGCTTGGCGTCGACCAGCGCCACAACCGCGTCGAGCTTGGTCTTGGTGCGCACGTCGTCATCCATGAAGAAGGTCTGCGCCACCGGCACCGGATCGGCCAGCCCCGTGGTCTCGACGACGATGGCGTCGAAACGGCCGGGCCGCCGCATCAGGCCTTCGACGACGCGGATCAGGTCGCCGCGCACCGTGCAGCACACGCAGCCATTGTTCATCTCGTAGATTTCCTCGTCGGATTCGACGATCAGGTCGTTGTCGATGCCGATCTCGCCGAACTCGTTGACGATGACGGCGTAGCGCTTGCCGTGGTTCTCCGACAGGATGCGGTTGAGCAGCGTCGTCTTGCCCGCGCCGAGATAGCCGGTGAGAACGGTTACTGGGATTTGCGTCTGTGCATCGCTCATGGCTTGCCTCGAAAATCTTGGCCTCGAAAATCTTGGATTGTCGGCCTCATATAGGATGGGTGCCACGCTTTTGCACGCGCCAAACCGATAGGCCAGGCGGACCCTTCGATCGGGGTGGCGCCGAGGACGGATTGGCGGCGGTCGAGGCAGGCCAAACGAAGGAGCCGCGCGGGCGCCGAATGGCCCTGGCCGGCGTCCATCGTGAATCTCGTCGGCGCAAAAGTCGTTTGTCATCTAACTGAAATAAACATCTGGCATCACCTGCCCGGGCACCGCAATGCTTGCCGGCAAAGCGTTCCGCAAGCCGGATTCTTAGAGATCGTCATTTGCCAACCGTCGGACAGCCTCTATGCTGCCCGCACCGGTTCGGCCGAAGAGGAAATGACCATGGCCAAGGCGGACAAGACAGCGACAATGAGCCGGCTGCATTCGGCGGCAAGGCTGGCGCGCACGGCGCTCGCGGCGCGCCTTCTTGCGCACGGCTTCTATGCCGGCCAGGACCAGATCATGCTGGCGCTCGATCGCGAGGACGGCCAGACCCCCGGCAACCTCGCCGGTCGGCTCGGCGTGCGTCCGCCGACGATCACCAAGACCATCAACCGGCTGCAGGCGCAGGGTTTCCTCGAAAAGCGCGCCTCCAGCTCCGATGCTCGTCAGGCTCATATCTTCCTCACCGAGTCCGGCCGCGAAACCATCCGCGCCATCGAGAAGTCGGTCAAGAAGACCGAGAAGCAGGCGCTGAAGGGCCTCGACAAGAAGGATCAGAAAGCGCTGTTCAAGCTGCTTGCCCGCATCGAGGCCAATTTGTCGAACGAAGATCTGGTCCTGATCGACGACGATGCGGAGCTGGATGAGGCGTGACGCGTGAGCGCGATGCGCAGCATCGTCGCTTAACCGCGAGACGCTGATGATATGCGCGACGCGCAGCGTCGTCGCTTCACGCACCCCCCAAGCATTTTAGCGGAAAGGGCGACGATGCTGCGCATCGCGCTTGGCGCCATCACCGGCCGTCTCGCGGTTTCGCGACGACGCTGCGCGTCGCGCTTACGCGTCGCGCTTACGCACCAGCGCTGCCCAACGTCCCGGCGTCAAGCCGAACGCCTTCTTGAAATGCCGGTTGAAATGGCTCTGGTCGCTGAAGCCGGCGCCAGCGGCGATTTCCGCCAGCGACTCTCCCTCGGCGATCATGCGTCTCGCCCTTTGCAGCCGGCGCATCAACAGGAAGCGATGCGGGCTGGTCGAATAGGTCGCGCGAAAATGCCGTGACAGCGCGTAACGGTCGAGGCCGGTAACGGCCTCCAGTTCATCGGAGCGCACCGGCCGTTCGGCATTCTCCTCAAGATAGTCGCGGGCCAGCGCGGCGGCGCGCCATGCCGTCTTGCCTGTTGACTTTGCCGGCTGTCCGGCATGGCGCTGAAGGTGTTGCGCCAGCTGCGCAACGAAATCAGCCACGAAAAGGTC
Source organism: Mesorhizobium sp. Arg314 (assembly GCF_053714275.1). Lineage (NCBI taxonomy): Bacteria > Pseudomonadati > Pseudomonadota > Alphaproteobacteria > Hyphomicrobiales > Phyllobacteriaceae > Mesorhizobium > Mesorhizobium sp. Arg314. The sequence goes on from NZ_JBSKBP010000063.1 coordinate 17,299, forward strand.
GCCGAGCTCCTCGTCCAGCGGCGCCAGCGCCGACAGCAGCGTGTCGCGCAAGCGGGGATCGTTGACCACGGCGTCACGGACGAAAGGCAGCGGCTCGCCATCGAGGCAGTCGAGCAACAGGGACGGCTCCAGATACAGGATCCTGTAGCGCAGCCCGTCTTCGGTACCGGCGCCGCCATCGTGCAACTCGTCCGGATGCAGCACGATCGCCTGGCCGGGCAGGCTGTGTTGCAGCGCGCCGCGATAGTGGAAGCGCTGCACGCCGTCGAGCGTCACGCCGATGGCATAGGTGTCGTGCCGGTGCAGTTCGAACGCGTTGCCATGGAAGCGCGCCTCGATGCGTTCGAGGCCCAGGCCGCCCGGCGCCGAAACGATGCGGTCACCGGTAGCATCCGCGCACGAACGTTCAAGACCCTGTGCCGCCTCACCGCCTAGACCCTGCGCCATCGCGTCCTGCCCGTCATGGGCCATCTCTCGGAGTCTCAATCTTGGTGTTCGATACGAAAATTGCAATTGTTCTGAGGGACGATCTGCCTGTGTGGCAGAAGCTAAACGTCACGGCGTTCCTGACAAGCGGTATCGTGGCACAGTTCCCCGAGATCATCGGCGACCCCTATCGCGACCGCGCCGGCAATCTCTACAACCCTATGTCCGTCCAGCCGATCATCGTATTGTCGGCAGATGGGGCGACGCTGAGCACAATCCATCGCCGGGCACTGGAGCGCGGCGTGACGACATCCGCCTATGTCGAGGAGATGTTCGCGACCGGCCATGACGTCGCCAATCGCGCCGTCTTCGCCGAATTCGCCCCCAACGATGCCAAGGTCGTCGGCATCGCGCTGCGCGCCGAAAAGAAGCTGGTCGACAAAGTCACCAAGGGCGCCCGTATGCACGCCTGAACGACCGGGAAATGTCGTTTGCGGCAAAATTGACGGCCGCCGTCCACCTTCGTCATCCACGGGCGAAGCGGACGCGGAGACCCGAGGATCCATTCCGTGACCTTAGCCAAGGAATGCAACGGAGCAGATCCTGCACCGTCGCAACGCGTTGAAGTAACGGCATGGATTCCAGGGTCTGCGCGCGTCGCTTCGCTCCTTGCTTCGCCCTGGAATGACGACCGCGACGAACGATCAGGCAAAATCGCCTAGTAAGGCGTTCTAAGCCTGTCCGGCGTGCTTGTTGGGCCAGTCGCTTTTGGCTTGCCGGCTGGCGGCGATTGCCGCAAAAGGATGATGTCTACCTTTCCCCCGGCCCGACTTTGAACATTCCCAAAAATCAAGACGACAGCGCAACGCCGCCCGTGGCGATGCTTTTGATGCTTTGCGTCTATGTCTGCTTCACCTTTCTCGACACCTCCAGCAAATATCTGGTGCTGGCCGGCGTTTCGGCACTGATCGTCGCCTGGACCCGCTTCACCGTCCATGTGCTGCTGGTCGGCCTCTTCCTGCGCGGCTGGCGCGAACCGGCGCGTTTTCGTGCCAACAACCTTCCGGCGCATATCTTGCGCGGGTGCCTGCTTTTCGGCTCGACCATGTTCAACATTCTGGCGCTGAAGACGCTGCAGCTGGCCGAGACCACGTCGATCTATTTCTTCGGCCCGATGGTCATCACCGCGCTTGCCGGTCCGCTGCTCGGCGAATGGGCCGGCTGGCGGCGCTGGCTGGCGATCCTCACCGGCTTTTTCGGCGTGCTTGTCATCACCCGGCCCGGTGTGGGCGTGTTCGGCATCGGCCATCTCTTCGCGCTAGGCTCGATGCTGTCGAACAGCTTTTACGTCATCATGACCCGGCGCATGTCGGCGACTGAGACGTCCGAGAGCCTGATCCTGTTCTCGGCGCTGGCGCCGGCCGCGCTGCTGTTGCCTATGCTGCCCTTCTCGCATGCGCTGCCGCTGGACGGCTGGCATTGGTTCATTCTTTTGATGCTGGGAGTCTTTGGCGCCGGCGGTCACTACCTGCTGGTGCAGGCCTATCGCCTGGCCACCACCACGGCACTTGCGCCTTACCCCTATTCTCAAATGGTCTGGATGATCATTTCTGGCTGGCTGATCTTCCATCAGTTCCCGGACCACTGGACGCTGTTGGGTGCGGCCATCATCGTTGCCAGCGGCCTCTACATCATCCACCGCGAGCACCGGCTGCGCCTGCGCAACCTTGCGACGGTGGATACCGAGGCCGAAACGCTGGCGAAAAAACTTTGAATTGCTCCTGATCGATGGCATAAGGCCGTTTTAAAAAATTTAAAGACCTGAATCCAAAGACCCTGGGGAGCGAAGGGCACTGGCACAGAAGATCAAGCTTTCGACGATCGCGGATGCGCTCGGCGTCTCCACGGCAACGGTGTCGCTGGCGCTGCGCGACAGCCCGCTGGTGGCCGGCGCCACGCGCGAGCGCATCAAGGAACACGCCCGCGCCATCGGCTATATCTACAACCGCCGCGCCGCCTCGCTGCGCACCTCGCGCTCCGGCATCGTCGGTGTCGTTGTGCACGACATCATGAACCCGTTCTTCGCCGAAATCCTGCGCTCGATCGAAAGCGAGCTCGACCGCAGCCGCCAGACATTCATCCTGTCCAACCACTACGACCAGCTTGAAAAGCAGCGCACCTTCATCGACACGCTGCTGCAGCTCGGCGCCGACGGCGTCATCATGTCGCCCGCGATCGGCACGCCGGCCGAGGACATCATCATGGCCGAGGAAAACGGCCTGCCGGCGGTGCTGATCGCGCGCACCGTCGCCGGCGCCGACGTGCCGGTGTTTCGCGGCGACGATGCCTATGGCACGGCACTTGCCACCAATCATCTGATCTCGCTCGGCCACAAGCGCATCGCCATGGTCGGCGGCACCGATCAGACCTCGACAGGCCGCGACCGCTACCAGGGCTATGTAAACGCCATGGAGGCGGCCGGACTGGAAGTCAGGCCGTCCTGGCGCATTCCCGGGCCGCGCACCAAGCAGGCCGGTTTCGAGGCCGCGGGACAATTTTTGGCGCTGAAAGACAAGCCGACCGCCGCCTGCTGTTGGAATGATCTGGTCGCGATCGGGCTGATGAACGGCATCGCCCGCGCCGGCCTCATGCCGGGCGTCGATATTTCCGTGACCGGCTATGACGATCTCGAGGAGGCGGCAATCGCGACACCGGCCCTGACCACGGTTTGGAACGGCCAGCGCGAGGTCGGCCGCCGCGCCGCGAGCGCCTTGCTCGACAAATTGAACGGACAGGCGGTGCGGCCCTCGCAGGAACTGATCAAGCCGGAACTGCATGTGCGGCAGTCGACCGGCAAGCCGGTGGAGCGTGCATGACCAAGGCCGAAGGAACATTGCCGGTCGCCATCCTGGTGCCGGGCAATTTCAACGACCATGCCATCGGCCGCATCGACAAGGCGTTCAAGCGCGTTCGGATCGAACGCGCCGACCCTGGGCTGGTGACGGATGAAATGCGCAGCACCGTGCGCGGCATCGCCTGCTTCGGCGGCATCGACGCCGCCATGATCGACGCGTTGCCGAATCTCGAGATCATCGCCAATTTCGGCGTCGGCTATGACTCGGTCGATGCCAATCATGCCGCGAAGCGCGGCGTCATGGTCACCAACACGCCCGATGTGCTGACCGAAGAGGTTGCCGACACCACGATCGGCCTGCTGATCAACACCGTGCGCGACATGTACGCCGCCGAGAAATGGCTGCGCGACGGCGACTGGGTGAAGAAGGGCAATTACCGCCTGAGCCGGCTTACCTTGCGCGGCCGCCGCATCGGCATTTTCGGCATGGGCCGCATCGGCCTTGCCGTCGCCCATCGCCTTGAAGCCTTCGGCCTGCCGATCGCCTATCACAACCGCCGCAAGGTCGAAGGCCTGGCTTACGAATATCACGCCACTTTGAAAGGCCTCGCCGAAGCCGTCGACACGCTGATCTGCATTGCCCCGGGCGGTGCTGCAACGGAAAAAGCGATCAATGCCGAGATCCTGTCGGCGCTGGGTTCGAACGGCGTCTTGGTCAACATCGGTCGCGGCAGCACGGTGGACGAGGCAGCGCTTGCCGCGGCTCTCAAGAACGGCACCATCGCCGCAGCGGGGCTCGACGTCTTTGCCGACGAGCCGAACGTGCCGCAGGCCCTGCTCGACGCGCCCAACACCTCGCTGCTGCCGCATGTCGGCTCGGCCTCGGACCATACCCGTCGCGCCATGGCCGATCTCTGCGCCGACAATCTCGTCGCCTGGTTCACCGAGCGCCGGCCGCTGACGCCCGTGCCGGAGACGATCAACGTCAAGGCGCGCGGTTAAGGCATGTCGCCCAGAAGTGTGCGGCGGTTCTGGGACAACGACATGCATCAAAACAAAGACTTAACAGGTTGCTGAAAAAGTCGTGCACCGACTGCCAAGCAAGTCGGAATTGGAGTC
>NZ_JBSKBP010000064.1:0-21323 GCF_053714275.1 Mesorhizobium sp. Arg314
GCGTGACATTGAGCTCGCTCGCCGCCCTCTTGAAACTCAAGGTACGGGCAGCCGCTTCGAAAACAAACAGGGAATGGGTCGAGGGCACAAAACTGCGAAGCTTGGACATGAAGCAGGTCTATATCAAATGCGATCTTTTCCGTCTACGGGGTCGCTGCTGCATGGCCTATTCAAAGATGAAGCTGATGCGATGTTGCGGCAATATGCCGAACAAGCCTTTAGCCGGCTGTTCCAATTAGCTTTAAAATCACGGTTGAGGTTGAGGTTGGCCCGGGTACAGGTGTCAGTGTTGATGAGGACCTAATGCATAGTTTTATTCTGCGTCGTCTTGGTGTGATGACGCTGACTATGGTCAGTTTGACGCTGATCGTCTTCTACATGGTCAACCTGGAACCGAATCTGAAGAAGCTAGCGCTGAACCAGACCAACAATCGAGCCAGCGCCGTGGACGTAGAAAACTGGCTTCAGGCAAATGGCTATCGCGAGCCCTTCTTCAAGCGCTACGCCGAATGGATCGGCCTCTGGCCCAAGGACCCCAGCGTCGATCCTACCACGGGCAAGCCGACGTCGAAATTTGGGTTTTGCAACGGACCGACGACTCGCCAGTTTTCCGGCGTGCTCCAAGGCGATTTCGGCTGTTCGACCAAATTCCGAAGCGCCGTTTCCGCAAAAATTGTGCCGGCCCTGGCAGCTACAAGTAAGCTGATGTTCTGGGCGCTGGCGACAGTCATCCCAATTTCATTGCTGATGGGCATCCTTGCCGGCATGCGCGAGGGAACCCCAACGGACAGGACGCTTTCTGTCCTATCGATCGTCACGACAGCTACACCCGAATATGTCTCGGGCGTCCTATTCACAGTGATCTTTGCTTCTTGGCTCGGATGGTTGAACGGCTCAGCCGCTTCGGCAACCGGACAAGGCCTTACATTCTACAATTTCACATTGCCTGTGATGACAATGGCTATCGCAGACATCGGCTACATCGCCCGCATGACGCGAGCGTCGATGGTCGAAGTAATGACCCAGCAATACATCCGCACGGCGCGATTGAAGGGTCTCTCCTTTCCTCGAGTGGTGGTCAAACACGCATTGCGCAATGCACTGATCACACCTTTCACGGTAATCATGCTTCAGTTCCCGTGGCTGCTCACCGGCGTGGTGGTGGTGGAAACTATGTTTCGCTATCAAGGCTTCGGCTTCATATTGAACGAAGCGGCGGCCAACAATGACATCGACCTCCTGCTAGGCTGCTCGTTGGTGTCGGTGATAGTCGTGCTGTTGACTCAGCTCATATCCGATATCGGCTACGTTTATCTCAACCCGCGCATTCGCGTGCAGTAGGAGGCGACAGTGCAGCTTGAGATTATTGGTTGGCTCGATGTGGCCGTAGCCGTCCTGGGGCGCTTCTGGCCGGTCTGGATCGCTATGACTGTCTTGCTCGCGTTCAGCGTCGGCTTCCGTAAACAGCTTGGGCTCTACGGCGACCTGTTTAACACGGGCGTCGGACTTTCTGGCATTGTTATCTGCCTTTTCTGGGTATCGACAGCCATCTTCGCTCCTATCATCGCGCCCTTCGATCCCATCAGTCAGGTTGCGGTCATGAAGGGAGCGCTCCCGGGAACCATCGTCCCTGACGGCAGCGGAGTTTACTATTTTGGCGGTGACACGCTCGCGCGGGACGTGTTCAGTCGTATGGTTTACGGGAGCCGAATTGTGATGTCGATTGCGCCCTCAGCTACAGCCTTTGCACTAATTGCTGGGATCGGCCTCGGGTTGCCCGCCGGATATTACGGGGGCCGCGTCGATTCTGTTTTATCCTTCTTCGTTAATCTCTTGTTGGCGTTCCCTGTCATCTTGCTCTTTTACCTGCTGGTGACGCCGGACGTTCGGGAGTTGTCGTTCGACAATTGGTTCAGCGAGGCGACCGGCATTGGGGTCTCAATTGCGAGGTCGTTCGCGGCGGTGATCTTTTTGATCCCAATCATATTCTTTTTGACTCTATTCCACACTCGATTCAAAAGCCGCCCGGAGCGTTATTACCTGTTTATCGGGGCTACCATTATCATTGGTGCCTGGATCTATGCGGGCGTGATATTTGACGCCGATCCGGTTGGCGTGATGCACGTTAGTGCGAATTACCTCAACATTTTTATAGGCGTGGTGCTCGGGTCGTCGCCCAGCGTGTTTCGTATCGTGCGCGGCCTCGTCATGGACATCAAAACGCGCGATTACATCGCAGCTGCCCAGACGCGCGGTGAGAGCGCTTGGTACATAATGATTTGGGAAATCCTGCCAAATGCTCGAGGCCCGCTGATCGTCGATGCTTGCTTGCGCGTCGGCTACACTACGATCCTGCTCGGAACGCTGGGCTATTTCGGGCTGGGCGTTCCGCCCGACAGTCCTGACTGGGGGACCGCAATCAAGGATGCTAGCCGGCTGTTGCGCGCTTATATCCATCCGGCACTCCCTCCGGCGATCGCGCTCATGTCCTTTGTGCTCGGCCTGAACCTTTTAGCTGACGCACTTCGCGAAGAATCGCTCAAAGATTGAGAGGCCGCCTATATGAACGAAGCTGTCAAACTGACGACCGTCGCAAGCGCCCAGCCGATCATCGAGATCGAGAACCTGTCTATCTCTTTCTTTACCAAGAGTGGCGAGATTCCTGCCGTCATGGACTTTTCCTGCACCGTGATGGCTGGCGAGTCCATGGGAATCGTCGGGGAATCGGGCTGCGGCAAGTCTACGGTTTCGCTAGGTATCATGCGCGACCTTCCCGGGCTCGGGAGGATTGTTGGGGGCCGCATCAAATTCCAAGGCAGGGACATGGGTGACATGTCTGACGCGGAGCTGCGTGCGATCCGCGGACACAAGATAGCCATGGTGTATCAGGAGCCGATGGCCAGCCTGAACCCTGCGTTGAAGGTCGGCGAGCAGCTGATGGAAGTGCCGGTCCTGCACGAAAGGGTCTCAAAACAGGAGGCATACCGCCGCTCCCTTGAAATGCTGAAGGCAGTCCGCCTCCCCGATCCGGAACGCATAATGCGCTCCTATCCGCATCAGCTTTCCGGCGGTCAGCAGCAGCGCATAGTGATAGCCATGGCGTTGCTCTCGAAACCGGCACTTCTCCTCCTGGACGAGCCCACAACTGCTCTCGACGTGACCGTCGAGGCGGGCATCATTGACCTGGTGAAGGATCTCGGTAAGCGCTTCGGCACCTCGATGATCTTCGTGTCGCACAATCTCGGCCTGATTCTTGAGACCTGCGATCGCATCACCGTGATGTATTCCGGCGAGGCCGTGGAGACCGGCAAGATCAAAGATGTGTTCGACCGGATGCGCCACCCCTATACGCAAGGGCTGTTCCGTTCGATCCCGCTGCCGGGGGCCGACAAGAATTCGCGGCCGTTGATCTCGATCCCCGGGCAGCTGTCGTTGCCGCATGAGCGACCGAAAGGGTGCAATTTCGGCCCGCGCTGCCACCATTTCGTCGAGGGCCTCTGCAACGCTGCGGAAATTCCCATGGTTCCGGTCGAGGGCCATGAAGGCCATTTCTCGCGCTGCGTGCGCTTCAACGAGATCGACTGGGAAGCGCTCCCTCCTGGCGCCAAGAAGGTCAACGAGCGCGTCGAGCCCGGCGCGCCGGTGCTTAAGGTTGGCAGCTTGAAGAAATACTACCACGTCGCGGCGAACTCGATTTTCCGCGGCGGGGCAGTACGCACAGTCAAGGCCAACGAGAATATCAGCTTCGAGGCAAGGCAGTCCGAGACTGTCGCTATTGTCGGGGAGTCGGGCTGCGGCAAGTCCACGCTGGCCAAGGTGCTGCTTGGGCTCGAAACCGCAAGCGCTGGCACCGTGAAGCTTTGCGAAAGACAAATCCAGTCGACGCGCATCGAGAGCCGCAGCGTCGACACCGTGTCGTCGATCCAGATGGTGTTCCAGAACCCATTCGATACGCTCAACCCCAGCCATTCAGTCGGCGCGCAGATCATCCGCACCCTGGAGAAGTTCGAGGTCGGAAAGACTGTTGCTGACCGGCGCAAGCGGATGCTGGAACTGCTTGACCTGGTAAAGCTGCCGCGGGCCTTCGAGATACGCAAGCCGCGCCAGCTTTCCGGCGGGCAGAAGCAGCGCATCGGTATAGCGCGAGCCTTCGCCGGCGGCGCCAAGGTGGTGGTCGCCGACGAGCCAGTCTCGGCGCTCGACGTCTCGGTGCAGGCTGCGGTGACCGAGCTGTTGATGGACATCCAACGGAAGAACAAGACGACGATGCTGTTCATCAGCCACGATCTGTCCGTGGTGCGCTACATAGCTGACCGGGTCGTGGTCATGTACCTTGGTCACATCGTCGAACAGGGCACGACGGACCAGATCTTTTCGCCGCCTTACCACCCCTATACAGAAGCGCTTCTGTCGGCGATCCCGATCGCCGACACCAGCGCGGTCAAAAAGCGCATCGTGCTCGAAGGCGACATTCCCTCTGCGATGAATCCGCCGCCCGGCTGTCCGTTCCAGACGCGCTGTCGGTGGAAAAGATTTGTCCCCGAGAACCGCTGCGAAACGGAGTTGCCGCCTCTGAGGGATCTCGGCAGTGATCATCGCAGCCTTTGCTGGCTCAGCGACGAACAACTCGCTAGACAGGAGCCAGTGGTAAGTTTCACTTCGCACGGGCCAGATAAAGAACAGCCTGGGCAAACAGGTCGACGATAGCGCCAGCACGTGAAGGCACTAGGGCGCAGCACTCCACGGGCAAATGCGCAAGTGGAAAGCGCAGGTCCGGCCAACGTCTACCGTCTACCCTCCACGCCATAGGGGGGTCCTACGAAGGTGAATGACCGCCCCATGCATGCGCTGCCGCCGACAGCGAGGGCTGCGTAGCGACCCCACACCAAAGACTACTTTACCGGCGCTGCGGCATCACCAGCGTCAAGGACTGACCTCATTTCCCCGCGCTCGTGCTCGTGCATGGAGTTTGATATACGCCTGCACAAGCTTCCGTGAGCGCGTTTGGTGGGAGCAATCATCGAATTCGAAGGTGGGATTGCAAGCGCTTAAAAAGGGCAGCTCAGCAGTCGCGGTGATGACCGGAGCAGGCAGTCCAGCTCGGCCTCCATACCTCCGAATACTGCTTGCTGATCAGACGGCAACAATCGGGCAAGGCGACGAGTCGGAATTATCTTCGGGTCCGACGTAATCGGACCAATATGTCAAATGCTCAGAACGTCGCCGTGGGTGTCTCGGGCACGCCAGGTTTCCAGGACAGCCTGGCGTAAAAGCTGAACTCGTTCGACATAAGTTGCGCTTATATCAGGCGCTTTCTTTTCGGTCTACGAGGCATCCAACACATGGGCTATTCCAAGGACAATGCGGATGTGCCTGTCGGGAACTATGCAGCATCTCTCCAGTCGGCGCAGCCCACGCTAGCAACGTTCGGCTTGCTTTAGCTAGCGTGACTTCTACAAAGGCCAAAAATGGGAGGTTAAAATGGAGAGTGCAACGAAACACGGTAGCCCGATGCCGAAGGCCCTCGACAGTCTCGCCGAGGAGGCCAGAAAAGGCCGGATGGACAGACGGGAATTTCTGGCGCTTGCTTCAATATTTGGTGCTTCTACGGCTATGGCATACTCAATGCTTGGCGCAGCCGCGCCCGCATATGCTGAAGAAACACCTAAGAAGGGCGGAACGTTGCGAATAGCGATGCCCATTTACGGGCCTAAGGATCCACGGACAAGCGACTATTCCGAAATCTCCAACATCTGTCGTCAGTTCTTAGAACCGCTGGTGAAGTACACAGCAGAGCACACTTTTGAGCCGAGGCTACTGGAAAGCTGGGATATCAACGAGGACGCCACTGAATACACACTACATGTTCGGCAAGGCGTAAAATGGAACAACGGGGACGAATTCAACGCCGGCGACGTTGTATTTAACCTTCTGCGTTGGTGCGAAAAGGACGTGTCTGGAAATTCGATGTCCGCGCATATGGCGGCACTCGTTGATGACAAGACAGGAAGAGCCATCGAGGGTGCGATCACGAAAATTGACGAGCATACGGTTAAGCTCAAGTTACCAAGATCGGACATCACGATCATCCCAGGGTTCGCTGATTATCCTGCATTGATTGTGCATCGTGACTTCGAAAAGCATGGATCGGACATCATCAAATTCCCTGTGGGAACGGGGCCATTTGAGCTGGTGTCGTGGGACGTCGGCCAAAAGGCACTCCTAAGGCGTAGAACAACCGGAAACTGGTGGGGCGGCGAAGCTCATCTCGACGAGGTGCAGTTCATTGACTATGGCAGCGACCCTTCCACCATTCAGAGTGCTTTCGAGTCAGGCGAAATTGATGCCAACGAGCAGACGTTCGCGAACTATGTCCCCGTTTTTGACAAGATCGGTTTGGTGAAATCTGAGGCCCAGACAACGGAAACGATCATATGCCGCACACAGGTTACGAATAAGCCTTATGATGACCAACGGGTGCGCAAGGCATTGCAGTTGGCCATCGATAACAAAACTATTCTACAAACCGCCCAGAATGGATACGGCACTGTTGCGGTGGATTGCCACGTGGGGCCGCTACACCCTGAATACTTTCCGCTACCAGAAAAGAAGCGCGACGTCGAAGCCGCCCGGCGGCTGATGGTCGAAGCCGGTCAGATGGAATTCGAACATGAGCTATTCAGTAGCGACGCAGATTGGCTCAAGGCCAGCGCCGACGCTATGGCTGCGCAGTTGCACGACGCCGGGTTCAAGGTAAAACGCACGATCGTCCCCGATAGCACGTTCTGGGAGAACTGGATGAAATATCCACTCTCGGCAACAGACTGGAACGCGCGCCCGCTCGGGGTCCAGGTGCTGGCACTTGCCTACCGAACCGGAGCAGTGTGGAATGAGACCGGGTGGTCGAATCCGGAGTTCGATAAGAAACTGGATAAGGCGTTGATGGTGCCCGATCCAGACAAGCGAAAGGCACTGATGCATGACCTTGAATCGCTCCTACAGGATTCCGGCATTATCACTCAGCCTTACTGGCTTACTTTGGTAAATCACTCAACTAAGCGAGTAAAAGGCTACGCGATGCACCCTATGTTCGAGATCGACCTGGGCAAGGTCTGGCTCGACCAAGCAGCCTGAGCGAAAGAGGTGATAGTCGGGCCGTTGTGAACCCTATCGATAACTAACATCGGCTCGCAGAGTTCGAAGTTCAGACCAGCCAGAGTGGCGGGATGGTTCACGTAGGCCATGCCGCTGGCTCTCCCCAAGCGACGTCAGAAGCGTTCCGCTGACGCCCCTGGTAAGCGGTGCACCGACACCTTTCCCGAAGTCGCCTGATGCGTGTATGGGGGTCCAGCCGTTAGTCGGGGCGGCGGCGGCGATTACTGCGGGTCATCATAGCGGCTGACGTAGTGGAGTTCGCGAATGGCCGGGATAACGAGGGCGATGTCTGCGTAGTAACGGCGGCGGTCACCGGGCCGCGGTTCGCGGACCGCCAGACTCGATGTGCCCGGTCATGGGGTTGCCGCGCAACGGTGGATGCATAGCCCTCGGGGCATCGCACGGAAACCACCTCACCAAACATCCTTTCGCGCCAGACAAAATCCAAACTTGCCCACCAACAACGCCTCCGTGCGCGAGTCGGCAGATGCAAAGCATCCGAATTCGCAGGATCCGATGCGCGTCTGCCTAATCGAGGATTCACCGGCTGTCGGGCTATGCGACGCAGTTCAAACCTCCATCCACGTAAATCTCCGACCCAGTGATGTAAGCCGAATCGTCGCTTGCCAGGAATAGAGCGGTCCGCGCGATATCCCACGCCGTGCCGGTTCGTCTCATGGGAACGCGCGCGGCACGTGCCTTAGCCAAAGCCTCAAAGTCAATCTCAGCCTCGGACTTGCCGCTTGTCTGAATGGTCGCGTCCCTCGCCATCGGCGTGTCGATAATTCCCGGGAGGATTGAGTTTGCGCGTATTCCCTTATCGGCATAGGTCGCCGCAAGGTTTCGGGTGAACGATACGACGGCTCCTTTTGAGGTATTATAGGCGATGTAGGGTGTGCCGAGATTGCGGAAGCCGGAGATTGACGAGATATTGATGATCGAGCCAGATCCCTGCTTGAGCATCTGTGGCAACGCGTGCTTACAAGGTAAGAAAAAAGCCTTTGTATTGATTTCAAGTATTCGGTCCCAGTCCTCAACTGTAGTATTTTCTGGACTTCCCGCTTTTAGAATGCCGACGTTGTTGTGCAATACATCCAGACTGCCGAATGCTTTGACGCATGCTGCTATCATGGCTTCGACCGACTGCTCGTCGGTTACGTTTCCTACGAAGATTTCCGCGTGGCCGCCCTCGCCCCGGATAATCTCTGCGGTCTGCTTCGCAGCATCTTTGTTGAGGTCCGCTGCCAAAACCCTGGCGCCTTCGCGCGCGAAGAGCACGGCAGCAGCCTTTCCGTTGCCCCACCCAGGGCCCATGGACCCCGCGCCGGTGACGAGTACTGCCTTACCATCAAGACGACCAGCCATTGTTGTTCTCCTCAAACGCTGTGAAGGAAATGGCTCATGCCGCCGTCGACAAATAGCAGCTGGCCGTTGACGTAGGACGAGGCGTTGGAAAGGAGAAATACAGTTGGCCCACCCAGCTCTGCCGGGTCGCCCCAACGCGCCGCGGGTGTGCGCACCTTGATCTTGTTCGCAAAGGCCTCGTCCGCGAGCCTTTCCTTGTTGATCTCGGTTACGAAATACCCGGGGGCGATCGCGTTGACCCTGATCCCGAACGATCCAAGTTCAGCTGATGCGGCCCTGGTGAATCCTACGATCGCCCCTTTGGCCGACGTGTAGTTGCAAATTCCGGCGCGCGGACTGGAGAAGGCGATCGATGAGATATTTATGATGCGGCCTCGATCCGCCGCATCCACCTTTCTCATCTCAGCGGCTGCCGCTTGTGTCAGCAAGAACGGAGCAACCATGTGGACCGCCATCATTCGCTCGTAAGTATCGGCGGTTTCGTCCCAGATGGCATTGTGCAGAAGCATGCCTGCGTTGTTGACTAGCCCCCAGATGCTGCCGTGGCGCTGGATGATCGTTGGGATTGCAGCAGTGACAGCGTCGCGATCGGCCATTTCGAAAGCCAAGTAGTCGGCTTTGAGGCCTCTCGCCTGAAGTTCTTCTTTTCGCGCCTTCCCAGCAGCTTCGCTGCGCCCGTGCAGTACCACTGTTGCACCAGCATCTGCAGCAGCTTGGGCCGACGCCCAACCAAGCCCGCGCGTGGACCCAGTGATGAGCACGACTTTTCCGTCAAGTGAGAATTGGTTTTCCATACAACGATGCTCCAAGTTCCTGAATTTCTTAAGGGCCTCAGGCGCGCATGCGCTCTGACGTCGGGTCATAGAATGGCTTAAGGCTGGCCTTCGCTGGCTCAGCGCGCCCGTTGACCTGGATCGCAAATTTGCCCCTGGCGATAAATTCGGCTGTGACGGCCTCGTCAGCGCTCACATAGCCCATGCCAATTGCCGCACCCAGGTGGTGCGCATAATTACCGGACGTCAGATAGCCGACCGGCTTGCCATTCATGAGGATCGGCTCGTTGTGGAAAAGCAGCGGCTCCGAGTTCTCCAGAATGAAGCAGACCATCCGCTTCCTTCCGATCCCGGCATACTTCTGGTCCATAAACGCGTCGCGTCCAATGAAGGGCGTGTTCTTGCTCGGTTTGGCTGTGAAGGCCAAACCGGCATCAATCAGATTGTCCTCGTAAACGATGTCGTGGCCCCAGTGGCGGAAGCCCTTCTCCATGCGCAAAGCGTCCACCGCATGCATCCCGGCAGGACGCAGGTCGAAGCTTTTCCCCGCTTCCAGAAGCGCGTCGAGGAAAGCCAACGCATCGTGGACCGGAATGTAAATCTCCCAGCCGAGCTCGCCGACAAAGGAAATCCGCTGCGCCCAAAGGCGAACTCCGCCGGCGATCATCCAGCACCCGGTTCCAAAGGTGAAATGCTCATTGGAAAGGTCTTCTTCTGTCATGGATTGGAAGACCGTGCGTGCGTTCGGGCCCTGGAGCGCGATCACTCCGAAATCATCGGTGATATCGGTGACTTCGACATTTTCCTCTTTCACGACATGCGTCAGCAGCCAGGACCAGTCCTTCACATGGCTGCCGCAGGGAGTGGCGATCATGAATTCGTCCTCTCCCATCTTGACCACTGTGAGATCGGCCTCGATCCCACCTCGTTCGTTCAACCACTGGGTATAAACCAGCTTGCCAACCGACACCGCGACGTCGGCGCAGCAAAGGCGCTGCAGCAGAGTCTCCGCATCGCGACCCGTTACTTTGAACTTGGCGAGGGAAGTCAGATCGTAGAAACCGACGTTCTCGCGAACGTTGATGTGCTCCTCTGCGGCGTACGGGAACCAATTCTGGCGGCCGTAGCTATACTCATATTCCGGCTTGACGCCCTTCGGCGCATACCAATTCGGACGCTCCCAGCCTGCGACCTCGCCATGTACCGCGCCCAGCTCAACGAGACGGTCGTAGAAAGGCGATTTGCGAATGCCTCGGCTCGAGCGATACTGATAGTAGGGCCAGTGCATGGCGTAGGAACGCTCGAGCGCCTCGGCTACGCGGTTTTCCAGATAGGTCTCGTCGCCCTGGAACGGCATGGCGCGGCGGCAATCGCTTTCCCACACGTCCACAGGTGGATAGCCAAGGTCGATCCATTCAGCCATCACTTTGCCAATACCGCCGGCGCCCCCGATACCACGGCTGTTGAAGCCACAAGCGACAAAGAAATTCTTAAGAAGCGGCGCTTCGCCCATCAGGTGCTGATTGTCGGTGGTGAAGCTCTCCGGACCATTGAAGAAGGTCGAAATTCCGATTTTCTCCAGCACCGGATACCTGATCATGGCTCTCTCGAGATACTTCTCGAAATGATCGATCTCGTATGGCAGTTGGCCGAAGGCGAAATCAGCAGGCACCTTGGACATCGGCAGCGGATTGGCGTTGTCCTCGAAGAAGCCGATCAGGAGCTTGCCCGCGTCTTCTTTGAAATAGACGCCATGGTCCAGATCCCGCATGATCGGCAGCTTGCTGGGCAAATCTGGAACTGGCTCGGTCACGACATAGTAGTGCTCGCAGGCGAACAACGGGAGCACCACTCCGACCTGCTTGGCCAGGTCACGCGACCACATACCGCCGGTCAGAACCACCTTCCGTGCGCGGATCGTGCCTTGGTTGGTCTCGACGCCTGTCGCCTCGCCGCCGTCCGTCAAGATCCTGGTGACGGTTACGCCTTCGCGGACAGTAGCGCCATTCATGCGCGCACCCTTGACCAGCGCCATGGTGACATCAATCGGATTGGTCTGGCCGTCCTTCGGCAAATGGAGCCCGCCGACCAGACCGCTGGTGTCGATGCCGGGATACAATTCTCCAAGCGTTTTTGGCCCGACCACCTCGACCTCAACGCCAAACACACGTGCCATCTCGGCGGTGCGCGTCAATTCCTCAAGCCGCGCGGTGGTCTGCGCAAGCGAGATCGACCCGTTCCGCTTGTACCCGGTCGCCTGCCCGGTCTCCGCTTCAAGCTCCTGGTAGAGGCGGTGCGAATAGGCGCCGAGCTGGGTCATGTTCTTGGTGGGCCAAAGCGTGCCGACCAGGCCTGCCGCATGCCAGGTCGTGCCGCATGTCAGCCGGTCACGCTCCAACAGGAGAACATCGGACACGCCGCGCTTGGCCAAGTGGTACGCGATCGACGCGCCGCCAATTCCGCCGCCGATAATGACTACCTGTACTTCTTCGGGAAGAGTGGACATCTTTACTCTCGTTCAAGGTTTCAACGCGACATGAACCAGCCCGCCAGAGTGCTGGACGCTGTGCTCCATCGCGGCCACGATTTGATCGGTATCGAAAGTTTCAGCGCGGAAAGCCGACAGATCGATCGCGCCCGCGGCGATTAGTGCCAGCATGTCCGCGGCTAACTCGTGAGGGAACCAGAACGAGCCCACCACGCTGTTGCTGTTGCGCATCAACAGGCTTGTGTTGAACGCTGCACGCGCGGTCAGGGCACCGACAAACGCGATATTCCCGAACCGACGCAGCCGTTCCGACAGGGCCACCGATGACGAGGCGTTGTCGCCGCCGGCGCAGTCGATGACGAAGTCCAGCGGGGACTGATCATTCGGGCCCTCTACCACGATGCGCCTGTCCAGAGCAGCGACTTGCTGAAGTACAGAAGTCCTGCGCCCCACAAGGCGCACTTGGGCAGCTCCGATGGCCAACGCCACGACAGCAGCGGATGTGCCGAGCAGACCCGCGGCACCGTTGATTGCGACGACTCCACCAGGCTGGAAGCCCCCTCGCCTGAAGCCAGCCAGCGCGGTTGCGAACCATCCGAGCCGACACAGAATTTCCGGCGACGTGCCCACTCCGTCGGGAATGGGTGTAAAGCAATGTTCCGGACCGACGAACTCCTCGGTGAAGGTGCCATTCGGCCATTTGGCGAGATGCCGGCTGGCGCCCGGCGCCAGCCCGAAGCAGCCTATGAACCCATGGTCGGCCTCGGGCCCGGGACCTTCGATGTACATGTCGCAATACACTGACTGACCGCGACGCAAGGCGCAGTCCGGATCGGCTGTTTCCTCGACGACGCCAATTGCGCACTGACCGGGAGTGAAGGGTCGCGGAGGCGTCTCCCAGCTCCCTGAAGGCAAATGCTCGAAATAGGG
The DNA here is from genome assembly GCF_053714275.1 of Mesorhizobium sp. Arg314. Lineage (NCBI taxonomy): Bacteria > Pseudomonadati > Pseudomonadota > Alphaproteobacteria > Hyphomicrobiales > Phyllobacteriaceae > Mesorhizobium > Mesorhizobium sp. Arg314. The sequence continues at coordinate 12,712 of NZ_JBSKBP010000064.1, forward strand.
CGGCAAGAAAGCTGCCTGGATCCGAACGCGCACAGCGCCCGCAGCGAGCGCCGGACGTTCGATGTCCTGCACGACGAACTGCGCGTTCCCTTCGACCACGCGAACCGATTTCATCGTCTACACTCCGGGCCGGGCCGGCGCCGCCAGGTTCATCCAGACGGTCTTCACCTCCGTGTACTGCTCATGCGCCTCCAAACCATTGTCGCGTCCCCCGAAGCCGGACTGCTTGAAGCCGCCGAACGGGGTTGAGATTTCACCTTCGGAGTAGCAGTTCACAGAGACGGTACCCGCGTTCAGCCGCCGTGAAAGCTTGTGAGCCTTGCCCACGTCCGTGGTGTAAAGCGACGCCGTCAAACCATATTCTGTATCGTTGGCCAACTCGATTGCGTGGTCGTCGTCGCGCGCCTCCGTGATGGTCAGGACGGGGCCAAAGATCTCCTCGCGGTAGATGGTCATATCGGGCTCGACACGGTCGAAGACCGTTGCCTCGATGAAATAGCCTGGCCGATCCAGCTGATTGCCACCGCAGGCGAGTTTCGCACCCTCGGTGCGCCCCTTCTCGAGATACTTCTTGATGTTGTTGCAATGGTTTGCACCCACCACTGGGCCGAGCTGAGTGGACGGCTCCAGAGGATCGCCCAGTTTCCAGTTCCTGCAAGCGGCGACGATCTTCTCGGCCAATTCGTCCCTTATGGCCTTGTGCACGATCAGACGGCTGTTGGAGGCACAGTTCTGGCCCATGTTGGTCAAAATGGAGAAGGCCTGCTGCTCGGCCACAAAGTCGAGGTTTGGCGCGTCGGCCAACACAACTGCGGGGTTCTTTCCGCCCAGCTCCAGCACGATCCGCTTGAGATTCGAGCGCCGGGAGTAATCAAGGAAGATCCGCCCGACTTCCGTGGAACCAGTGAACGAAATGATCCGGACGTCTCGGTGAAGGCCGAGCGCCTCCCCGACCTCACCCGATCCGGTCACGACGTTCATGACGCCGGCAGGGACCCCTGCCTCGACCGCCAACTCGGCCACGCGCAACGCGGTCAACGTCGTCATCTGCGACGGCTTCAACACTACGGAGTTCCCGGTCGCCAATGCCGGACCCAGTTTCCAGCCAGCCATGAGCATCGGGAAGTTCCAAGGAAGCACGAGGCCGACCACACCTAGCGGCTCGCGTAGGATCATCCCCAGCGCATTGCTGTCGGTCGACGCGATCCTGGAGAACAGCTTGTCCTGGGCTTCAGCGTGCCAAGCGATCGTGCTCGCCGTAAACGGCACGTCGACCGTCAAGCAGTCGGTAATAGGCTTGCCCGAATCCAAGCTTTCCAGAACCGCGAGTTCCTGCAGGTTCTTGTTGATCAGCTCCGCAAAACGCACCAACACGGCCTTGCGGTCGGACGGGTGTTTCTGTGACCACTCGCCGGACTCGAACGTGGCTTTCGCGACCGCCACAGCGGCATCCACGTCGGATGGGCTGCAGCCCTCGATTTCCGCAAGAACTTCACCAGTGGCCGGGTTGACGCTTTTGAATGATCTTCCGGCCGTGGTGTTGCGGTAATCGCCACCGATAAAGGGACGTGAAGGCAGCCTTAGCGCAGCAGCGATCGAGAGGGCATCGTCACGAGTAAAACTTGTCATGGAAATTCCAATTCTCAGGCAGCGACAGCGGGCTGCAGCCGATAGCCCGGGTCTTCCTTGTCGAGTATCGAAATGAGAGCGCGAAAGTGCCCTTCGGAGAATCCCTGGTATTCTCGCCACTGGCTCGCCGTCTTAGCAGCTACTTCATGCGGAAGGCGCTTGATTTGCTTTCCGGTGGAATGGGCGAGCACGAGATTCATGCAGGCGCGTTCGAGGTGATAGAGCGTATCGAAGGCATCCGCAACGCTGGGACCTACCACCATCACCCCGTGTCCGCCAAGGAGCACGACGTCCTTGTCACCGAGGAATCCGGCGACGCGCGCCGGCTCATCCGAATCGACGAACATTCCGCCGTAGTCTTTGTCGTAGGCTACGTTGCCATAAAACCGCGCCGTATTCTGGCAGATAGGCAGGATCTCCGGATCTTCCAGGCAGCTCCAGGCCGTCGCGTAGGGCATGTGGGTGTGCAGAATACATTGCGCCCGCGAGATGTTCCGATGAAGGTATGAATGCAATTCCCACGCTGTGCGGTCGGGCGCGTCAGGACCTCTCGGCTCCTCATTCGCGGCCGAACTGAGCAGGAGCAAATCGCGCGCCTTGATCTGTGAGAAATGCGCCATGTTCGGGTTCATGAGAAACCGGGCGCCCTGCTCATCGAGGGCGACCGAAAAATGGTTCGCAGTCGCTTCGTGCAAACCGAGGCGCGCGGTCCAGCGAAACGCTGCGGCAAGGTCGTTGCGCAAGCGAGCTTCTTGGCTATTCATCATCGGGGTTCCAGACTGACAGCGTCGTGCTGGCTCGTTCGGCTAGGCTGCCCTCGCCAACTGCAGCGGCTTGAGAGCGGCTTCGATTTTTACCTCTTCGTCTGGGCCGACCTCGCAGACGGGCGCGCGAACAGTGCCGCCATCAAAGCCGGCCTGGCGAGATGCCGCCTTCACGGCTGGGATGTAGTCGTTCTGCCAGCAGTACGCAACGATCGGGAACATTGATTGCCACAGCTTTAGGCCTTCGGCGTGGTTGCCGCTGTCGATAAGGTTGAAGAGCTGGACTGCCTCGCTCGGGAAGATATTGGCGCAGCCCCAAATCGTACCCGCTGTGCCCAACATGAAGGAGAATGGTGCGTTCGGATCGGCGCCGTTGAGGATCTTGCCGCCGCATGCCAACAGCGCCTGCTGCTTGCATAGATCGCCCGAGCTGTCTTTGATGAATTTGAAATTGTCCAACTGCAGCAGGCGGGTATAGAGCTTGGGAGTGAGTTCGATCCCCGTAGCTCCGGGGATATTGTAACCGATGACGTCGATCGACACTTGCTTGCAGACCGCTTCATAGAAAGCGAAAATGCCATCATCATGCTTCGGGCCCTCGAAAAAGGGCGGCAGAATCATCAGCGCATCCACGCCGGCATCTTGAGCGGCCTTGGAGCGACGGATCACTTCCTGCAGGTTCAGCGCAGAGGTCTGAGCCGTGATCGCTGCACGCCCGTCGATACGCTTTACGCCCGTCGCAAACAGCTTGTTGCATTCTTCCTCTGTGAGATAGGCATGCTGCCCTGTGCCAGAGCTCAGCACGAAGCCGTGCATCCCGGTTTCCAGATACTGGTCGAGCAGCCTGTCCCAGCGCGCGAAATCGATCGACCCGTCCTTATGGAAGGGGGTCTGCATCGCCAGGTTGATCCCTCGCAGATTAGCCATGTTCGTAACTCCTGAATTTGCTTTAGCGGAGGCTATACTTCACGTCCGGCTCTCCAGAGCCGAAATCTCGTCGAATATCGGACTCCGAGCGATGTGATGAACTTTGGGTATGCCGGGCTCGGCCTCGCCTTATTCTGCAGAATACGGATGGACTTACTGTCCTGACCACAGGCAAGCTCGGCTACAGCCTTTCCAAAGATTGCGCCCCGGGAGACGCCGGTGCCGTTGCAAAAGCCCGCTCCGAAAACCCGGTCACTCAGTTGGCCGAAAACGAAGCCGCCGTTCTGCGCCAGACTGAGAGCGCCGCCCCAGGTGTATTGGAACCCGATCGAAGAAATCTCAGGAAAGCGGCGATCGAACGATTTCTGATGACTGCGTTTGGCGCGGGCGATCTGGGTTGCCGTGGTATGGAAGCCGTCGGCGTAATCGTAGATGTTCCGTATGAAAAGCCTGTTGTCGACCGTCCGGCGCACCGTGGTACCGAAGCTCTCAGCTGGGATCAGGCCAAAGGTATTGCGACCACCGATTCTGGCGGTTTCGGCGGCCGTCAAAGGGCGGGTCATGCTCGCGTAGGTGTAAACAGGGATGGCGCTATTCTCGTAGAATCCAAACTGTGAGATGAACCCGTTATTGGCCAGGATGATGTTCTTGGCATGGATCTCTCCATTCGCAGTCCGCAGGACATGGCGTGGGGAGCCGTACGCGACCTCAAGGATTGGCGTCTTTTCATAGACTTTCGCGTTGTCTCCGAGATTGGCTGCGATGCCGCGGAGCAAGGCTGCTGGCTGCAGCAGGACAGTGCCGGGGGTATGCAAGCCTTTCGTGTAGTACGAGCTGCCAACCATGTCTTTCATCTGGCCGGCGTCGTACCATTGATATTCTGCCCCGATCCGGTCGAGTGCTTGAGCAAAGGTTGCAAGACAAGCCTCGCCTCTTGCCGTCACGGCCGAGTGTGTCTTTCCTTCAGGGCTCCAATCGCATTTGATGCCATGCGTTTCTACGGCATCCCGCAGGTAGGCTATGCCCTCCAGGTTGATGTCGCGCTCCTCGATGTTGCCCTTTTCATCTTCGACAAAATTCGCGTTGCGGGGGTTGTGCGCAAGATCGATCGCGTAGCCGGCGCAGCGCCCGGCCGCGTTGTTGCCGATTTCGACTGCATCCACCAGCAGAACCGAATCCTGGCGACGAAGCTCTGCTATGCGCCTGGCCGCGTTGGTTCCGAACCATCCGCCACCCACTACAACCCAATCAGCGTCGACCCGACCGGACAGCGGAGCAGCGAGATTTACATCCTGCAAATTCGCAAACCACCCACTGACGGTGAGTTCTGAGGGCAAGTTGCTAACTTTGACCGTCCTCGTGGACAAAGATGAAGCATCTTGAGGGTTGGTCTCAGGAAGAGCCATGGCAAAACGTTCTATATCAAACATACTTGGTGACGCCTTTGTCGCCCGCAGTGGCGGACGCCTAGCTAGAGAAGGTCACCGTATAATTATTTTCGGCATTTGGAGAGGTCAAAACTCAGGTCTTATGCCGTCATTATTTTGCCGCTGCTATAGAGACAATTTATGTATCATCGGTGCGCTTCCGTGGATTGCCACGCGGGTCCGCACGGAGCGGATACTCGCCTCGCCGTTTTCGAACGGACCTAAGACATCGCCGCGCGCTTTATCGCTGGATCAAGGGCGTTAAGTGCATCCGCTGCGCGGTGCTGCTTCGGGGAAGCTGATGGAATCGGAACGTGCAGTATTCCTGCCAGCGTTGACCCTGGCTACGTTCCTTTGGTGCGGCGTGATCATCACTCGCGGCTTTGATTGCCGCGTCAGTTCTGCACGAGGGCGGTGCCAATCAAGGCCGGGACGACCGTTCCGGTAGCTGGTCGTCCATGTTACAAACGCTTCGCCAGGAAGGGGAGCGGCATCACGGGGAGGTTGCTATGCGGGTCGTGGTAAGCGGGATTCTCGGGGTGCGTCGCCGCGAGGTCACGACTTGCGTGCTTTGCACTAGAACTCGGTCCAGGTCAGTTCGCCTTCTCGGGTGCGATTGCCATGCGAGAGGCTCGCACCGACGAAGGGCGATCAACTATAGCTATGGAAACCTTGGTTCCAACCGCTACGGGCTCGCCGACCGGTTCAACTGTTCGGTGCGTCAGATGTTTGACAAAAAGCAAAAAGCACCCTGCCGGCGGGGAGGTCGCGCCGGCAGGGTCAGCCGCTCAAGAATCATGGCCTATCAACCGGACGGCTGCGGCAATTATCGACTGTGGACCACAAAGCATGTGCTAGAGACCGCTCTCAAATACCTATAGCCTCATAAGCGGCAGCGATCCTTCGAATGGCGGCAATGTAAGCAGCCGTCCTGTAGTCACCAAGTTCCGGCTGCGCCGCAAGGAGATCCGCGATATTGGACCACGCGCTTCGCATTACGTCCTCAAGGCCGGAGCGAACCAGGTCAATCTCGGCGCCACCCTCCAAAAATTCCTCGCGCATGTCGGCGGGGAATGTCTTGCCAGTCATACGCTCGAGCGCTGTGGCAATCGTGTGATTTCGCCGCTCGCGCCGCCGCCTCTCCATCAAGCCGAATGGTATGTGAGTCAGGTTTTTCACCCATTCGAAATAACTCACCACAACGCCGCCCGCATTGACATAAAGATCGGGTAGGATTGTCGCACCACGAGAGCGCAGAATTCGGTCGGCTTGGAAAGTAACGGGGCCATTGGCAGCTTCCACAACGAGGCGGGCCTTGATACGCTCAGCGTTTTCGATGTGAATGGCATTCTCCATCGCGGCGGGAATAAGGATATCGCATTCCTCCTCAATGCCACTCATGTCGCCCGCGAAGGATTTGGCGCCTTCAAATCCGAGAATGCTGCCAGTGCTCGCCTGATGCTGCTTCAGCGCTTCGACGCGAACTCCTTCCGGGTTGGAAACAAATCCATCGCGTTCGGCAACCAATACGATCCGCGCTCCATCGTCTTCAGATAGAAACTTGGCGGAGTGGTAGCCCACATTGCCGAAGCCCTGGACAACGACACTTGCTCCCCTCAGGTCGCGCCGCCCACAGATACCCGGGGTACGCGAATCGCGGAGATAGCTTTGGATGGCGAACTGCACGCCGCGGCCCGTGGCCTCCGTGCGTCCGGCGATGCCCCCCTTGGAGAGCGGTTTGCCTGTCACGCAAGCGCGGGCGTTGACAACATCAGTGGGATTGGCGCGGCGGAACTCATCAACGATCCAGGCCATCTCGCGCTCGCTTGTCCCCACGTCAGGCGCAGGCACGTTGAGACCGGGTCCGATCAGGCCACGTTTGTTCAACTCCTGGGTGAACCGGCGGGTGATGCGTTCCAGCTCTTGGGGCGTCCACTCGCGTGGATCGATCTTGAGCGCGCCTTTCGACCCTCCGAAGGGCACGTCAACCAGCGCACATTTGAGCGTCATCAGGGCTGCGAGCGCTTCTACCTCTTCGGCATCAGCGTCTGGCGTGTAGCGAATGCCCCCCTTGACCGGCTCACAGTGTTCGCTGTGGACCGAGCGCCATCCGACAAAGCTGTACATTCTGCCGCGCAACCTCACGCCGAAGCGGACCGTGTAGGTCGAGTTGCACTGTATGATACGCTCAGCAAGTCCCTCCGGCAGATCGAGGAACGGCATGGCAGCTCGAAAATTCAGATCGATGCTCGCCAGAAAGCTTGACGCGGGATTTGGGGCCAAGGCATCCATAGGTGCTCCGTGATTTAATAAGAGATCGCTTGCACTCGCTAAGCAAATACTGCCTTCGTCCACTGCGCGTTTCATTCCGACGCCAACCCTTGAGCGGGTGTATTTCGCATGAACAGGACATAGACCAGCGTGAACAGCTGTCGGGCGGTGTCGCTATCGATAACCAACTTGTCGGCGAGCCGCCTCTTCAGGAACTCGGCGCCCTCGTCGCGAAGGGCCCAGCGGGCCACATCAATCTTTGCAAGCGACGCAATACCCGCGCGCGGCATCGCGTCGTAATAGTTCTCGCAGGTGACGACGTAATGCTTGAGAAACTTGTTCATCGGGATGAGGGAAATATTATGGTTAGTCACGTTAACGCGCCTTTCGGTCGCGATCTGGAAAGTAAGTTCCTCGCCGTGCAGCGCGAGATGCAGCCGGTATGGCCCGCGATCATGGCCGACCGGGACAAAAACATTGCTCTGAATCAGATGGGCGACGGCAAGAGCACGCTCCCGCTCGACGTGTTCGTTGCGGCTGAACGGGCCCCGAAGCAACACCTCACATAAAGATGAACTCGCCTTCTCCGCGCTGCCCCGATTCGCCTGTGTCAGGCCCAGCCCGAACCGCTCCGTAGATGCGTTATGCGACGGTCCGCCCTTCAGTTGATTATTGCCGCCGATGCTATCGTCTAGTTTCAAAGCGTGGCCCTTACAGTCGGAACCAACGGGTCGGGGTAAAGACCGTGGACTATGCCAGCATTCCCAAGGTGCTGATGCACACCGGATTTAAGCCAACATTTCGAACGCGGTAAGTGGGAAAAGACGCTGGGTCGGTATAGGATGAATTTATGTGACAAGCTGTTCTGATGCCGCTTCGAAAGCAGCGGAGACGCTAGGCAGATGACTATTTGCACCATGAGAATTGCGCGCTGATGCTCTCGCACCGGGGCGGCATAAATTCGACATGCTCGGGAAGCTGAGACCCGGGGATAATGGCTCGCCGCCCGGGGTTTGGCCGTGCTGAAGCCAGCGGAAGAGCCCCGGACGGTGCTCACCGTAAGGCGGGAACCACCTTTGACTTGCTGACGTTTGAGGCTTGCGCCTTAGAGGGTCTGCATCAAGGCAAGCAGACTGCGAACATTGAGATCGTTACCGGCCCGAATGTTGGTCCGCTACCACGCGGCGTACAGGATGCATGCGCGGTGAGCGGGAACGTCTTCAGCACCTGGCCTCAACCTTCTTTCACCACTATCTTCCAAATCCTTCGCCACCCCTCCGGTTCTCTCCAGGCGAGCACGAATGCGGTCGAACAGCTGCGACAGAATTCCTACCGCGCCAATTGCGCTGACGGGCCACAAACTAACGTGCGGATAGTCGAATCTGATCCGCTGGAGGAACGCCGCAACGGAGGCTGTGCCGACAAGTGGCATGACTGTTATCATCGATTTGGCCTTTGGCTTGTTGGTTGAAGTGTTACGCTTTTGAGGTATCAATGTTAAATCTGCGAGTTAGGTTGTCGCCCGTGAACAATGAAGCGCGTCAGGCGGCGCGTGGTTTCGGCTGGCATTGAAGCGCGGCGATGAGCAGGCACA
>NZ_JBSKBP010000065.1:0-19112 GCF_053714275.1 Mesorhizobium sp. Arg314
GGCTAATTCGCTTAATCTTCATTTGTTCCCCTTGCGGCCCGTCGGGCGGCGCGTCCACTTCGTTTCGATCAGGCGAGATAGGTTGCTCCAGGCTATCAACTCACGATGCATGCATGAGAGGGCAACTCCCGGGCCACTTAGAAGGCGGCTGGGTGCTTCATTGGTTATAGGCTGCCGCCGATATAGAAGTCGGCTTCTTCAAGTCTACCGATGAGGGCCATTCGTCGCGACGCGCTTTAACAGGATGCTGAAAAACGTTTTTGGTCCGGCCGACTCGTGGCTTTGATTCTGTTTTGTTCGCTTTTCGATTCTCGTTTGGACTCCAATTCCGACTTGCTTGACAGTCGGTGCACGACTTTTTCAGCAACCTGTTAACGCGCCGAGAAGAGTTATAACCAGCAGTACATTTATAACCGCCACTGCGAATAGCGCGCCAAGCGCACCGTGCGCACCGAGCTTCGTGATCAGCAGGGTTCCCAAGGAAGGCGATGCAGCCTGCATGATGAGGCTAGGCATAGCGATGCGCCCCATGATCGACGGGTAAAGGTCGTCACCAAACACGGCGAGCGGCAGCGTGCCGCGGGCAATGGACTCTAAGCCAATCCCCGCCCCGTAAAACACGAGTGCTGTCGCCTCGATTGTGACGTTCGCCCACAGAAGACCCAACCCAATGGCGACGAATACTGTCGAGGCAAACTTCGTCCAGATTGGATGATGGAACCGGCTGATGGCCATGTCGATCGCCCTTGCGCCGACCTGGCAAGGCCCGACAATCGCGCCGAGCGCAACTGCGGCTGCAAGCCCGATGCCACGAGCCTGAAGAATTGTTAACAAATAGACAGAAAGTAGCGTAGAGCTGATCGAGCTGACGGTAATTGCGAGCGCCATTAGAGTAAACAGTACCCCAGATCCCACTGGTACAGGACGCTCACCCAAATCCCTGCGATGGCTTGAAACGACGGCACGTACCTCTCCTATCTGCTCCTTCGGTAGCGCAAGGATGTAGGTTGGCAGGAGGACGAACATATCCAGGCCTGCATAGATCAGGCATGCCTTGCGCCAGCCGAAATCGGAGACGAACATGGCGGAAAGCGGCCAACAGAAGGTGCTCGTGAAGCCAACGAACAAGGTCAGCGTCGCAATCGCGGTTCGAGCACGCTGGCCGTATATGCGGCCGAGCGTCGCGAATGCCGGATCGTAGAGACCCGCGCCCATGCCGACACCGAGCACCAACCACGAGAGTATGTAGACTAGAAGGTTCGAAGAAAGAGCTAAGCCCACTAATCCCACAGCAAGAAAGGCGGCGCTCGTGGCCAGCACAGGGCGACCGCCAAAACGCTGGATGCTGTCCCCGACAGGCGGTGACACGATGCCCGCTGTTAGCAGCCCTAGCGAGAGGCCGCCTACAATCCAGGCTTCCGGCCACCCCGTGTCGCGAACTATGGGCTGCGTTAACACGCCTAGCAGAAAGAACGAGGAGCCCCATGCGAGTATTTGCGTTATGCCGAGTACGGGAATGAGTGTCCGAAGACGAGGCACATCTCCCATCGGCGCAGGGGGGTCTGTGAGCATGATGTTCACCGGGCAGCTCCGCAGCGATACTCATTTTTAGATTCTCGATTCGACGTTGCGTTCGAGACGTAGCGGGCATCCTCGCCACTCGGCGCACGACCGACCAGGCATCCAGCCCTGGTTTCGCGGCTCCCGCATGCAATGTTTGATTGCATCTTCTGCAATGCCTCATGTGTTGACGTCACTCGCAGGTTGCACTGAAACCCGACCTGTACTTGCGGTGCTGCAACCAAGGGTATTTCCAACCGATTCGAGCAGCCTCGGGGGTAGATCCTGCGCCCTCGAGTTGAGGATCAGGCGGTGGAACTCGGGTTTTAAGATCGCAACGGACGAGGAATGGCTCGGGGTCGACAGGGGCGGCGGTCCCGCTTGGGTCTGATCGCGCCCTGGTAGGTTGTTTTCCCTCGTTCCATCTATCGCGCTGTCGCCTAGCACTTCGGATCCTTGCCGCCACACGACGATGACATGTCAAGAAACGTGCCAAGTGAGCCACATGCCGCAATTTCAGCCAGTTGAGAGCGCGGCACAGAACCCGGCCGACTATTCGACGTCGCGGAATCAACAAAGCTGACGCCAAGGGATGTGCCCGCATGGTCTTTAAGGAGCCAGACAGCGACTACGCCATCATTCTCTCGGAGCAGAACTGGGTCTGGTCCGATCCGAAACGCACCGACCGCCTGGGGCGCCGAATTTCGCCCGGCGCCTTGGTGAACATGGGCCCAGGAAGACGGTCGTAAGGCGTTCCATGTACATCGTCCAAGAGATTGCCAATCTTGCGGACGCTATCGACTTCCTCAACGACTGGCCCGAAGATCAGCAAGACTGGTTCACCTGGCCGCGCTCCGGCCGTGCCTGGACACATGCGATGGGCAGAAACCTTTGAGTGCTGCACGCCACGAATTTCTCGACTTTGCCAAGCGCTCCGAGATTTTGGAAGATCCCATGTCCGCCATGAAGTGGATCGCAGCCTGCAAAAAGGCGCGCGCTTAGAAATTTCTCCAGCCGTGCCAGTTTCGAGTGGGCTGAGCTTGGTGTCATTGAAACTGACCCGGAAGCAAGAGGCATTTGCAGACGGCAACTTTCAGGTGAGGAATAGGAGCCAGTGATCGATTGTCGGCGGTCGCGTTGCTTTCGGGGCGCACGGTGGCTCCGGCAAAAAAAAGCTGCGACCGAGTGGTGTCTCATGTGTGGACCACCCCTTTCGCGCATAAGGGTTTTGATGCTGCGCGGTCGGGTGGGAGCCATGCGTCCGGCCTGTCGATGCGGCGCTAGTGACCGCAGGCCTTGATGAAGTTCGCGAATCAACGCTCGGATCGGCTGGAACCGCGTGCTAGGAAATCCACTATCATCATCGCACCAGCGAGACGGCGGCCCCATCGTCTGAGAGGCAACCAGCACGACGAAGTCGATATCTTCGCCTACGCGGCAGAGGGCTCGCTGGGCCACGTGATAGAAAGCTCGTTTCATTGCCGCCGGATTGTTCTGCCGACACTTCATCGCACGGCTCGAGCGACTGCACGCCACCCACATCGACTACCAGCATTCCGTCAGACGGCTGATCGGTGATGTCGAGCCCGATATCGAGCAGTCGACACACCGTATCGCGAATATCGCAGCGATGACGCGGCTCGGCGCGGTCGCCGTCTCGAAAATGCGCTGTCGAGCGTCGACGAGAACCGGGAACAATATCGGCAGCGTCTCGCCGACGCCCGGTGGCTCCCTTCGACCAATCCTGCGATGGCGGCGAATTCGCCTTTGCCGGAGAGCTTGATCGCGCCAAGTCACGTCTGCGACTGTCGGGCGATCCATTCCTTCGGCCGCAAGCGCCGCCGAGTCTCGGCAATCGAAAAAATTTAGTCGAGCTTCGCGTCGTAAGTGACGAGCGTGATCGGCTGCAGGTGCCGACCTGGTTGGCTTCTCGCAACGCCGGTCGATGGACTATAGAGTGCCGGCACGCCCGTGGGATTGAACCGGCCGCCATAGAACTCTCCGCCCACGCCCCCGACAGTGGCTCGCGGGCACAAGGGCGTTCAAGGCCCGAAAGAGCTTGCCCTCATAGGGCATGCGAGCCGTAAGGCGTGCTCTCTGGTCGTCGGCGAGGCGGTGCCGTTCATAGCAACCCTGACCGATGCTGACACTCGTCGGGATCAAAGGCAGAACAATGGCGATGGTGGCACAGCGAAACAGCCCATCATGCCTGAACAGAAGCGGAACGAGCTTGTACCAGCGCACAAGTGTCGCGCGGCAGGAATAAAGCAAAAACCGTCTTGCCCTGCCCCCGATAACTCGGCCTCTCTACGAACACCTTGTTAGGTTCACGCGCGCTCTGCGACAATAGGAAGGCGACATAATGAATGCCTTGAGGCGCTTTGTGGGAGGTCGCCATGTCGCACCATGGTTTTGGCACATCCAGAACAACTGGAAATGCTCAGCAAGGCGCTCGCGGAGCTGGGCGGCCATTTCCCGCCCGACAGCCCCGAACGTGAGGCCTTGGCCGCGAAGATCATGATGCTCGTGAAGGCGGAACCGACAGATCGAAGAGAGCAAGAAGTCGCTGAGCGGCCGAAATGCTATTCAACCTCACTGATTTTATCCGGTGCTGCGAAAGGATGAGAACGGCTCGCCCGTGAGAGGCGGGCCAGTCGCAGACCGTGGGCACGCCTGAAGCCTTTCTTCGCCGCGGATCCAACCCATGTTGCCGCCTCCCCTGCGACCGTTTGACAAGCAGGCCGTCGACGCGGTAGCACAATCCAAAGCTGAGATTGCAGGGCAGAATTGACCGCACCCCTCGGGCTGCGCGACCCCGACCAGCTTACACCCAATTGGCGCCATTACGCGCATCGGCACGGCGGTGCGACATCTCCTGTGTCGAGAGCGCGATAACGGAACTTAGTTGTGATGCAGCTGCGTGGCCTAAAGGCCCAGCTGTTAGCAGGTGAGGGAGGTTGAGAACGTCATGCGCCCTGAAAATTCCTCGCCCTTTGCGGCGACCACACTGATCCCTCTCAACAATCCGATCTTTCGTTCGATCTGGACAGCCACGCAGATTTCCAGCCTTGGCTGGCTTGTCCAGAGCGTGGCGATCGGCTGGCTCATGGCCACCATTCCAGCTTCCGATCTGATGGTTGCGCTGGTGCAGGCTGCCTCGACGCTGCCCGCGTTCTTTCTGTCAGTCCTGGCCGGGGCCATTGCCGACAGTCTCAGCCGCCGCGGAGTGATGCTTGCCGGGCACTGCCTGATCGCATTGGCGTCCTCCACGCTGGCTCTCTCTGTGGCGCTGGGCTTTGTCAATCCGTGGCTGATCTTGGGTCTCAGCTTTCTGGCCGGGTGCGGCTTTGCCCTAAATGATCCCGCCTGGCATGCCTCCGTTGGCGATATTCTCGAAAAGCGGGACATACCCGCTGCCGTGACGCTGATGTCGGTCGGTTACAACGTTGTTCGAAGCATAGGACCGGCGCTGGGCGGCGTTATTCTGGCGCTTCTCGGACCTCTGACCGCTTTCGGCTTGGCGGCGCTCAGCGACCTCGTTCCATTGAGCGCCGTCCTGCGCTCCAAATGGCACGTGCGCTCTTCGCCGCTTCCGCGCGAACGGATGATGACGGCCATCCGCGATGGCATGCGCTTCACGGCGATCTCCTCGGAAATCCGCTTCGCGATCGCGCGTGCAACCCTGTTTGGGCTGTCGAGCATCTCGATCCTGGCTCTGCTCCCGCTCCTCGTGCGCGATCAGCTGGCAGGCGGCCCCCTCGTCTACGGCGTCCTGCTGGCCGGCTTCGGCGCAGGCGCCTTCGTCGCCGGACTGTGCAATGGCTACTTGAGACGCATCACCTCGCAAGAGCGACTGGTCACGCTCGCATCCGTTGCCTGCGCGGCATGTTGCCTTTTGCTGGCGCTCACATCGTCGGTTGCTGTAGCGGCGGTCGCGCTTGCCATCGGTAGTGCAGGCTGGGTTGTCACCTGGACGGGAACCGACGTGTGTGTGCAGTTAGCAAGCCCAAGGTGGGTCGTCGGTCGCACGCTGTCGATCTACTATGCCTTGACTTATGGCGGCATGGCGGCCGGCAGCTGGATCTGGGGTGCTGTCGCGCAGAACCATTCCCTGACATGGGCATTCGAAGGCGCTGCAGTGGCGCTGTTGCTGGTTGCTGCGGCGGGAAAGGTGCTGCCCATCGAAGTTTGGGAAGAATCCGACCAAGGGGCCGCCGACTTCATCCCGCCCGAACTGGCCCTCACTCTACGGCCAAGGAGCGGTCCGATCGTGGTCAAGGTCGAGTATCTGATTCCCGAAACCAACATCGCGGCATTTCTGCGCTGCATGCGCGAGAGGCGGCGCGTTCAGAGCCGCGCCGGCGCGCGCAATTGGACGCTGCAGCGAAACCTTCAGAAGCCCGCGCTTTGGACCGAGACATTCCGCGTGCCGACCTGGACCGATTATCTTCGTTTGAACCATCGACTCACCGTGGCTGACAGGGAGCTCGACGAGCGCCTCGCCGCTCTGCAGTCTGATGAGGCGCCTCCCCATGTCTCGCTTTCGATCGAGCGGTCGACCAGCCCGGCCTCCGGCAGCGAAGTCCAGCCCGTGCCGTTCGTGTCGCGCCCCTAAGCGCCTGGTCTCTGCGGCACGAACGATTGGGGCAACGGCCCTTTAATGTATTCAAGCGAGGGGCAGTCGCGGGCGTTTTCTGGGCCAGTGATCATCTCCGTACAGCGAGTTCAGATACGAGTTGATGTCCTGGGCAGGTCGGTCCGAAACTGACCGCTACCGAAGAGTGCGACTGCCAAGTTATTGGCCTTCCTTCGATCAGTGCGACTGTCGCCTAACAAAGCGTCTCGCAAGCCACGCCGTCGCCGTCCCGATCGAGCTTCCGGCCCCATGAGCAGTTCTGCAGATACCATTGGGCCTCGTCGCAGGAACTGATCTGCTTGCACGTCCGCCGCGGCTCGCAAGAATAGCCGCTCTGCGCGACCAGCGGCCGGCTGACGATGCCGTGCGGCTGGCTTGGCGGCGCGGCGCCATCCGAATGCGATGCGCGCCAGTCCCAGGGCGCTTCAAACTTCCCGACCCACAGACCGACCTTCGCCGCTTCAGCCCTCGCCTGCTGCGCTGCGTAGGCGCCGCGGCTGTAGCGCGGCCAATCAAGCGCCTGGCCGTGCTCGACCATCCACGCCGCCACACTGGCGCCGTCGGCGCGCCGGCAGTCGCCGACGTAGCGGTGATAACGATCCCATGTCACGAAGGTGCACTGCACCGGCCTCGAGGCGGCCAGGAACCTATCCAACGCTTCCGCCGATCGCCGGCCGCAGGGATATTCGAAGGCGTCACAATATTGTCCGCTCTCCGGCGCGTCGATGCCGTTGAAGCGGATCCGCTGTCCATGGACTTCGATCGTGTCGCCGTCGATGACGGACGCGACGCCGGTGATCGGCTGCGGCTTCGGTCCCAACCAGTTCGACGCATTGATTTCCGGCAAGCTGTCGCTGTGCTGGATGGCCGTTTGGGCGGCAAGCGCGCCAGCCGCGGCGACAGTGACGACGATCAGGCGCCCTGGCGCGCTTGCCCAGCGTCGGACGCGCGAGCGCCTGGCGCCGCTGCGCTTCAGCCATCGGTCAGATCGATTGTATGTCGAGATTTGTACAAGCCCATTCCCCCACCCGGGAGGATGCCCTTAAAGACGATTAAAGTCCAGCGGCGCTCTTAGTGCAACTATATTGCGCTGCGCTGCAAATGCACCGGAAGACTTATAAAGTTCGAGGTGTCATTTCGCATTATGGTTGGAGAAGTGCGCCACCGTATTGCGCCCAAAGGTGTTCACAGTCCCACACCCTCAAGCTCGGCGTTCCTGGTTCCCCATATAAGACCATTGCACCACGAACATCGTAGCCGAGCACCGATGCATTCGCAACGAACTGAATAGCGCGCCCTAGGCTGATGGCGCCGATCCTGGTTTCAATTTTGCTGGTGAGATCGATCACGCCGAAGATTTCGGCGTCTCCGCCTCTGCCGGCCAAAACAGCCGTCGACACCGCGTCATTCACAGCAAGCAGCATCGCGTTTGTCCCTGTAAGCAGCGCCTGCTAACTTCGATGTGCGAATTTCGTTCCGCGCCCCAAGAAACAATCTGAGACACGCTTTCCGGTCAAGCGGCTCGTGCTTCGCGGTGCTAGAGATTCACCGCGAAATGAGCCCGCCCGACGGCCATCGGTATTTCTTGCAATCATTGCAGTACCTGTGTTCCGGGAGGTCGCCAGCGTGTCGGCAGTTGGTGATCGTCGGGCAATGTCCGAACGTTTGTCACCCGCGCAATTTCTGGCCTCCCGTTCCAAGGTTTTGCGGTTATTGCCATGCTTGCCGATCAGTTCCCGAACCTGCTCGGGCGTCAGCCGGTGCTGCTTGGCGAAATAGCGCACCTCATAGTCCTCATCGGCTGAGACGCGATCGCGGTCCCGGAAATCGCGTTTGGTTTTGTCATCGGCCATGGCGGTTCCTCCTGAGAGCAGAAAGAACAGCGGCCAAGCGCAATTGTTCCTCTCCGCTTTCCAGCAGTCGCTAACGGAACGCTTGCGCCTGTGCGATATTGAATCAAATTCGGTTGTCGCGCGTGGGTTTTCGATGCGTAAGCCTGCCGGCCGCGTCCGGCTATCCTTCATTCGTCCGATGGAGCCCGAGCTCGTCGAGCCGCCGCCCATCGGCGAAGGCTGGAGCCACGAAGTCAAATTCGACGGCTACCGCACCCAGGTCGTCAAGGATGCCGGCGGAATTCGCTTCTTCACGAAATCCGGGATCGACTGGACCGCGAAATACCGGCCGCTCGCCGAGGAGGCCGAGTCGATCGGAGCAGAGAGTTTCACCCTCGACTGCGAGGTGATCGTGACCAACGAAGCCGGGCTTTCCGACTTCCACGCGTTGCGCTCGGCAATTACCAAGCGCCCCCAAGATCTCTATCTGGTTGCGTTCGATCTGCTGCACCTGAACGGCCACGATCTGCGCGACATGGCGCTGAGCGACCGCCGCGAGATCCTACAGGCGCTTGTTCCGGCCGGCGGGCACATCCAATTCAGCGAGTCTTTGCCGGGCACCGGTGACGCGGTCTACTGCCTGGCTTGCGAAGCGGGGTGGGAGGGTATCGTGTCGAAGCGGCTGGACGGTATCTACCGCAGCGGGTCGACGATGAACTGGCGTAAGATCAAGTGCTACATCGAGAAAGTTATGGACATCATCGGCGTGAAGCGCGAGACGGGCAAACTGGCGATGGTGCTGCTGGCGGAGAACGGTCGATACATGGGTTACGCCTTCGTGACGTTCAAAGCCGACAAGCGACAGCGATTTTGGGAGCGCGTCCAGGCCAAGGCCGGCGCTCCTCCGCCGCAGGGACTGGTGAAAGAGAAAGCCGAATGGCTGAAGCCGGGCCTGGTGGGCCGGGTGAAGTGCCTTAAGGGCGAGGAGAAGCTTCGCCACGCCTCACTGATAGACTTTTGGGACGAATAGGCGTGGTATGTCCGGTCGGCTTTGAAAGCCGCTCAAAATTGACCCTGACCCTGACCCTGCGGCCCAGGCCTAAGTGCGGCCGTGACGGCTTTTTCTAATCCATCGCCGTTTACGAGCGAAGGGCTTCGACCCGATAAAATCTCCGGCCCAGAACCGTAGAGCTGAACTGACGATAGCCGCTTGCGCAGCCGCCGCTCGTTGGGCGAATGCTATTGTCTTTTCTGTCACCGCCAATATTGCCTCGGCCCCTTTCGGGGCCTTGCTACTTGCATCCAAAGCAATGATGGGAAGGCGCATAGCCACGACGGCAGGTGCCAACAGCAAGTCGCCGTAAGGGAAGGCTGCCTTTCGGACGCGACGTCTTTTGCGAACTGCCATCAGCTACCCCATTCGGCCGGCGCCGGAACCGTAGATCGAATACGCGCAGAGGGAGGCTTTGTTCCTGTTGGCGAAAACCGACGTCCACTTCGTACGATAGCCGCTCCGTGAGCATGTTCGAGCCGTAGGCGAAGCAGAGAACATTCCCATTTTTTATAGCGACCCGAAAAGCGTCATGGCTCGTGCTTGGAGGCTCAGCGGTCCAAAGTGAGGTAGTAGCGCTGCATGCCTGGAAAGAGCCGCTTGAGGAAAAAGGACGCCAGTTCGAATGCGACCTTCGCGCTCAGTTGCCTTAGCGCCTCGGTGGACGATTTCGTCTCTGAGTTGCCGGACGTCTTCCTTCTCGGCCCAAATGTTCTTCTTCGCCGTTTTCGACCTGTGTAAAAGATTAAGGTCGATATGGCCGGCCTCTTCGAGGATGTGAAAAAGCAGCTTATGCAGGTGTCTATTTCCGACAACGAGCTCCGCGACGAGTTCGCTGAATTTCTCGTCGTGAACGAGGCCGTGCGCTATCGGCTTCAAGAGAACATCCCGGATGGTCATTTCGATGCATGAATAGGAGAATATTATCGAGGCGCTGGGGCTCACTGAGAGGAGTTTTTCAGCCTCTTCGAGGACGTCCAAAGCGACAATATCCAAATCCGGATTTGACAGATAGTATGAGCGAGATCGCTCCAGCGCAAATTCGCCAATGATGCTTTCTCGATTGTCGTCTATGATCTCCTTAGTCAATCTCTCATAGAAATCTTCTCTCATTACGTCTTCTTAGGTATCGGTCATTTCGAAGCCTTCTAAAGTCGTTCGCCGGCAGTCTAGTGCCGAGGAGTATTAAGCGATCTGATCCGCCAAGAAAGCTCGGCGGCTCGTCAAACGACGCCGTTTGAATTACCCAAGCTTGTGGATGGCGACCTTAGGAATGACCGCCTTGGCGATGTCGCATAGATGCGGATGATGGGTCACCGCTTCGACGCGGCCCATCCATTCGCGCCAGCGCAGCTCTGGCGGCAGGTGCTCGAGCTCGGTGTCCAGCAGCGCCGGCTGCTCGTCTGGCTTGCGGCGGACGGACGCTTGGCTCATCGCTACAGCCCAAATAGCCGGAAGGTGGCGCGGCCCGGCAGCTCGCGCACGGCCTCGAGTTGTTGCAGCCGCTCGAACAGGCGTCGCGCCGCAAAGCGCGACAGGTTCTTTGTCGTCAGCGTGCCAGGGACGGCATCTTCATTCAGGAGCAAAAAAATCACGTCGCCGGCGCCCTTAGCGCGCAGTTTCGGCGCCACCGTCAGAAGTTTTTCGGCGCGACGCGACAGCTCGGCGGCCAGCCGGCAGGCCTCGGTCGCTCCCTGAACCAGCGCTAGGCAGACCGCGCGCTCAAAGTTTTGTTCCCCCGGCTTTGTTCGCCGGCTGGCGCCGGCCGCCGTGCGAAAAGCCGGAGCAAAAGCCTGGGCCATCAGGAGCGGCAGCGGCCGCGGCCAGCGCAGGCTTTGCGCCAGCACCAGGTCGGCGAGCCACCAGGCCAAAAGCTCGGAGTCGGGCCGCATGGTGACGACGTGAGCGGCGATCGCCGCGGCGGCGAACGGCGCCGGCCGCTCCGACGCCGCCAGCTTTTCGATCTCCGTGCAAAGCGGTGCCAGCGCCGTGGCATCCCAATGGAGTCCCAGCTGGTCGACGATCCTTTCGAGCCGATCGGCGCTGGCGATTGGCGGCTGCAGCGCCAACTGCCGCCAGGCGCCAAAAATGGCGCCGGCGGGGCCGGGATCGGCGCCGGCCGGGCACAGGTGCCAGGCGTCGCGCAAGGCCGCCTCGTCCTCCGCGCGGCCAGCGAGCCGCATGCTGGCGCCGGCGCATTTCAGCGCCAGCCGCTGCCGCCAGGCGCTGGCCCAGGCAGGCTGCACTCGAGCAAGCCCGTCGAGCGCGCTCAACGCGGCGCCGGCCCGGAAGGCAGCTTCGGCGTCGCCGGTGTCGCGGCCGGGCGCGAGCGCCCAGGCCGGCACGGCCGGCGGCGTGGCGGGACTGGCGGTCGCGGGGTCGAGACGAATCATGGTTTTGGAGGGTAAAGTGGCTGTGCGCTTAGCGCCATCAGTTTTGCACGAAAACGCACAGCCTGTCGGCAACACATAATGAACGATAATGTTGCATTATCGTTCGTTTTACGCTCTAGTCGGAAAATGGCCTCTGTCGCCGATCAAAACCCCGAAAAGTGGGCTATAGCATGCTCCGCTCGATCACAGGAAACGCCGCCGGGTGTCGACCAGATCGGCCCGGCAGGCTCGGCCGACGACCTGCCGGACATCGTCGACGTCGTCATGGCGATGAGTCGCGCGCCGGAGGAGCCGCCGGCCGAAACCACCTCCCCTCTTCCGGCCGTCTCGAATTCCCGCCTACCGGCGCATCTCGACGCGCTCGCCGGCCGCGCCCGCGATTATGTCGAGGCTGCTAGTTCGGCCAACACGCGCCGCGCCTACGCCGCCGACTGGAAGCATTTTGCGAGCTGGTGCCGGCGCCAGGGCGTCGAGATGTTGCCGCCCGATCCCCATGTCGTCGGCCTCTACATCACGGCCTGCGCGTCAGGTGCAGTCACTGGCGACAAGAAGCCGAACGCCGTGTCGACGATCGAACGTCGGCTTTCCTCGCTGACCTGGAATTATGCGCAACGCGGCCAGCCGCTCGACCGGAAGGACCGCCACATCGCCACGGTCATGGCCGGCATCCGCAACACCCACGCCGCCCCGCCCCGCCAGAAGGAGGCGGTGTTGCCCGAGGATCTGATCGCCATGCTGGAAACGCTCGACCGCGGCATCCTGCGCGGCCTGAGGGACCGGGCAATGCTGCTGCTCGGCTTTGCCGGAGGACTCCGCCGTTCCGAGGTCGTCGGCCTTGATTGCGGCCGCGACCAGACCGAGGACGGCGGCGGCTGGGTCGAGATCCTCGACAAGGGTATGCTCGTCTCCCTGCGCGGCAAGACCGGCTGGCGCGAGGTCGAAGTCGGCCGCGGCTCGTCCGACGGCACCTGCCCGGTCGTGGCGCTGGAGACTTGGTTGAAGCTCGCGCGTATCACACACGGGCCGCTGTTTCGGCGTGTCACCGGTCAGGGCAAGGCCGTCGGCGCGGATCGCCTCCACGATCAGGAAGTTGCTCGTCTGGTCAAGCGGACGGCTTTGGCCGCCGGGTTACGTGGTGATCGGTCGGAAGGCGAGCGCGGACAGATGTTTTCGGGGCACTCGCTGCGAGCCGGCCTCGCCTCCTCGGCCGAGATCGATGAGCGTTTTGTGCAGAAGCAGCTCGGCCACGCCTCTGCCGAGATGACGCGCAGATGCCAGCGCCGGCGCGATCGCTTTAGGGTGAACCTCACGAGGGCGAGTGGACTGTGACGCTCGTCTCTATAAGCTCTCCGGAAATCGTTAATTCATAATTGGGAGGATGATCGAGCGCCGCATGGTCGCCTTCCCTCCCCTCTCGAGGCACGAAGAGAAGACACCATGGCCGAAACTCATGCAGCTAGCTCCCTAAGGGCTTGTTAAGGTTAACAGCGGTTTGGCGCTCGAATCAAGTTTCTCTCGGCTGTCAGCACGCCGACCCTCTTGCTGTTGTGGTTACCATCTCGCGTCCTGCATGAAGGGTGGTCCGCGGTAGGATAGCAAGCACTCGCGAGGTTTGGTTGTACATGTGCAACTTTCCTCCAATGTCTAGCCCTTCTGGGGGCGCAAGTAGAGACCCGGATGGCTGCCAAATGATCGCGAGACCGGTAGTTGTACATGTGCAACTTGGAAGCCTGGAGAGTGGACGATCCGGATCGCCGATCAGCTCGCTCGACCAGGCGGCTATCCCCTGCCCGTTTTGGACTCAATCGTTCCGCACAACGATCGGCGGATCGCAGCCAGCCACCAATTGTGTGGGAATCGTGGGGCCGTCGGCAGAGGGTTTCTGCTCTGTGCACGGCATGTCGCCCGGGTGTTGTCGATAGCTGGCGTGACCTGGTCTGACCCAGAGTGGCTTGCATGCGGCGCGCCGCCTGGACGCCCGACTTTTTAGGGGATGGCTCTCCATGCCTGCGTCTTTGGGCAGAGGGGAATAGGCTCCGACATGGAGGCCATAGGGCGGCCGTCGTCCCCGAGGAAACATGCGCCGGCTGACCAACGTAAGGGTGCTTGAGGTGGGTACTGGACCTAAGCGTGACCCGTGAACAGCGGATTGAATGGTGATCCAGGCCGTCGGCTTCGGGGTAGAAGCCAGGTTGACCGTGTAGAACTTCGGTGCCGCCGTGGGGCGAGGTTCATGCTGGGCGCAGATGCCGCGGCAAGATCGCCAGCTTGCCGAATTTTTCGCACCGCGAACGAGAGCGTTTCATACACGGGCATAGACGAGCCGCTCCGTCGCGCATAAAAGTCGTGAGCAGGTGTCGCTATGACGAAATCGCACATGTACAACTAATGCGAAATGAGGGCGCGTGGTATTCCATAAGGCCTCCCTTTCACCGTCTTCGAAGAAGCTCTCGGCGCGGTTCGTCGGGCGCTGGGAGGTCTTAGCGGAGACAATTGACACGAACGCCTGGACAGAGGAGTTCCACTCGTACAAGGGACACAATGCGCCGGGATTGCGCCCTATAACTCGCGCGCTAACTTGGTCGCACCCAGCAACCTGAGCGCCAAGAAGGATTAGCCTTTCTGATGCAGTCGCAACGTACGTACGATCTCGACGGCATTGTCACCCGTTCCAGAAGCACCGCCGCTCCCTTTGACGTCAATTCATGATACCTACGAAGCGATCGAACTCTGACGCAACACATCACCAGAAAATTCCAATTGCCATAGCCGCCTGGCGGACCCGACAAAGTTGCACACGTACAACGGCGCGAATGATCAGTGTCGCTGTCAAGGAGAGCGTCGGGGGGCCGATAGCGAGCGGTCCATCGATGTCACCCGAATTTCATTCCCCAGCGCTGGAGCAATAGGCCACCAATACAATGCTATCGATGTTGATCCAACAAATTACCAGCCGACAAAGTAGTGCTCCGCCTTGATGCTTTAAGAATTTGATAGCGGATCGCGACTCGCTTAGCAGCGTGGCTGCGTTAACCTTTTGGTAACCAAAAAGCGTTTGTCGGCGGTCCAGAATCAGTCCATCCTGATCAGCGCATTTACGTGGCCCATTTGCCAAAATGCGCAGATCAGGAGAGGCCGGTGTTGGACAAGGTCAGCAAAAGCAGTCCCGCGGGCGAAAGCCTCCGCGAACTCATCGCTACGGATGCCGCGGAACTGTCAAGGCAGTTGCAGGCGCACCAGGCTAGGATTTTCCCGCCGACATCGCAAAAGGGCATGCGCTTGTTCACGCCGGGGGAGGCCGCCGACTTCATTGGCATCCATGAAGGCTATCTTCGCCAGATCGTCGCCGAGGGGCATGGTCCGCAGCCACAGGCAAATGGGCGGCGCTTGTATTCGGTGGAAGATATTGACCGGCTCCGCCAAGTACTCGATGAAGCGAACTCGAAGGCGCAGGGAAAATACATTCGACATCGCAGGGCAGGGGAGAAGCTTCAGGTTCTATCCGTCATGAACTTCAAGGGCGGCAGCGCCAAGACCACCACGGCTGCCCATCTTGCCCAGTTCCTGTCCTTACGCGGCTACCGGGTACTTGCCATTGATCTCGATCCCCAGGCCAGCCTGTCGGCGATGTTCGGCCACCAGCCTGAGCTAGATGTCGGCCCCAACGAAACCATCTACGGGGCGATCCGCTACGATGAGGAATGTCGCAGCATTCTGGAGATCGTGCGCTCGACCTATACGCCCAACCTGCACCTCATCCCGGGCAATCTTGAGCTGATGGAGTTCGAGCACGAGACGCCGAAGGTTTTGTCCAGCCGGCAGCCTGGCACGATGTTCTTTGCCCGCTTGGGTGAATGTCTGGCGGAGATCGAAAGCGCTTACGATGTCGTCGTCATCGACTGCCCGCCGCAATTGGGCTTCCTGACGCTGTCGGCCTTGTGCGCCGCCACGGCCGTCATCATTACCGTGCATCCACAGATGCTCGACGTCATGTCGATGTCCCAGTTCTTGCTCATGACCTCGGACTTGCTCTCGGTCGTTGAGAACGCCGGCGGCAACACCGACTATGACTGGATGCGTTATCTGGTCACTCGGTTCGAGCCGAATGATGGTCCGCAAAGCCAGATGGCTGGGTTCATGCGCTCGATCTTCGGTAATCGCGTGCTCGAAAACGCCATGCTCAAGTCGACGGCGATCTCCGACGCCGGGCTGACCAAGCAGACCCTTTATGAGGTTGAACGCGGGCAGTTTACGCGCGGGACATATGACCGTGCGCTTGAAAGCCTGACCCTCGTCAACGGGGAAATCGAGGAGCTGATCCGCAAGACTTGGGGACGTAAATAGCGATGGCCCGCAAGAACCTCTTCGAAGTCTCGGAACCCACCGGCGAGCAATCTCCGCCGGATGCCGCCAGAACGGCCCTGGTGAGGCCCCTGATGGGGCTGGATCGGTCACTCAAGCCTGGCCGGCCGGTCGGCGCCATCTCGCAATCGCTCGAAAACATCAATTCGCGCGCTCAGCGGGCCGAGGAGATCGAACGCAAGCTGTCGGAAGGGCAGGCGGTCGTTGAGCTCGATCCCAACATCATCGATCAGTCCATCGTGGTCGATCGTCTGGGCGTGAGCGATGAAAGACGATCGGCTCTCGTCGATCAGATCCGCGAGCATGGACAACAGGTGCCCATCCTGGTGCGCCCGCATCCTGAAAACGATGCTCGCTACCAGGTCGCCTACGGCCATCGGAGACTGGCTGCGGTCAGACAACTCGGCCGCCTGGTCCGCGCTGTCGTCAGGGACCTGACAGACGAGCAACTCGTCGTCAGCCAAGGGCAGGAAAACAACAGTCGCAGCGACCTTTCCTACATTGAGCGCTGCTATTTTGCGGCAAAGCTCGAAGCCAGGGGCTTCTCGCGCGATGTCATCATGGCCTCGCTTGGCGTCGACAAGGCGGCGCTATCGAGGATGATTGCCCTGGTCGCGCGGCTACCCGCCGAGGTCATCGAGGCGATCGGCACCGCGGAATCCTTCGGGCGCCAGAAATGGGCCGAGCTTGCCGATCTGCTCGAGGAAAAGGGCAAGCGGGCCAGGGCCCTGAAGGCTATCCAGGATCCAGAATTCGCCTTGCGTAGCAGCGACGAGCGTTTTCAGGCCATTCACGACCTCGTCAAGACCGCGGCCAAGAAGCCGGACCGGACGGTTTGGACCGCCGCCAACGGATCGCGCCTGGTCAACATCAGCGACAGCGAAACCAAGATGACCTTCGCTTTCGACAAGCGCATTGAACCGGAATTCGCAAGCTTCGTGCGGGAGCGCCTGCAAGCACTCTATGACGAGTTCCGCCAAAAGATAACGGACTAAGGAGCACTCAACCGCAAAAGAAAAAGGCCCCCGAACGTCACCGTCGCGGAAGCCCTTCTCACGTCTGTAGCAAGCTGAGAATCGCATTTCCCCGAATCACTGTCAAGAGTCGTGGCGCCATTTCGGCGAGCTGATTTCTTTTGCCTAGCGATAGGTGGAAGGAAAAATGGGAACGCATACCGTAACGACGCCCTTTGGGCGGCGGCCGATGACGCTTGGGCAACTGGCAAGCCAGCTCGCGGCCAGCGAAATTGATCAGGAAGCCCGAGCTTCAAAGTGGCAGGTCTTCCGCGATATCCGTGAGGCCAAGGAGGCGCTGGGAGCGACCGATCGCGCCTTGGCGATCCTGAACGCGCTCTTGTCATTCCATCGTGCCGACGAGCTCGCGGCAGAAGACGGTCTGATCGTGTTTCCGTCCAACGAGCAGCTCGGCCGCCGCGCCAACGGCATGCCGCAGTCAACGCTCAGGCGCCATCTGGCCAACCTGGTGGCCACGGGCCTCATCATCCGGCGTGATAGCCCGAACGGCAAGCGATTTGCGCGAAAAGGGCAGGGCGGGGCGATCGACCAGGCCTATGGGTTCGATCTTTCACCGATCCTTGCTCGGGCACAGGAATTCAAGGCTCTTGCAGCTGCCGTCCAGGCAGAGCGGAAGGCACTTCGCCTGGTCAAGGAGCGCCTCACGATCTGCCGTCGCGACGTCGTCAAGATGATTGAGGCTGGTATCAACGAAGGCGTGCCTGGCAATTGGCAAGGCTTTCTAGGCCGGTATGAAGCGATCGTCGCCCGCTTGCCCCGGACGGCTGCACGCCTGACTATCGAGGCCATTTGCAATGAGCTGGAAGATCTTTGGGTCGACGTGCATCAGACATTGGAATCCTTCGTCAATTCGCAGAATCCGGACGCCAATGAGTCCCATTCTGAGCGCCATATACAGAATTCAAACTCATACATTTTATCTATCGATGAAACTGAACACGACTTAGGAGAAATAGAAGAAGCGAGCGACGTTGCCGCCAAAACCGACAATGTACGCGCCTTGCCAAACCGGGATTTGCCCTTGGGCATGGTGGTGGACGCCTGCCCCGAGCTATTGACGCTGGCCCGCGACGGGCAAATCCGAACCTGGCGCGATTTTGTTGCGGCGGCCGAACAGGCACGACCGTTCATGGGCATCAGCCCCAGCGCCTGGCAGGAAGCGGTCGAGGTCATGGGGCCGGAAAAGGCAGCGATCACGCTGGCGGCGATCCTGCAGCGATCAGATCGGATCGCCAGCCGCGGCGGCTATTTGCGCAATCTGACAGAGCGGGCTCGCAACGAGAAATTCTCAGTGTGGCCGATGATCATGGCTCTCTTGCGCGAAAAACTGGATGCGCACGCCAAGGCAGCCGGCAACAACGAAACGTCTGGAGCAGATCCCGCCGACGGCGATCGAGGTTCTACCGTGGAGATCAGCGACGCCCTGCGCAAGAACATGAAAAAGAAGGGCTGGGAGCGGTGAGGCGTTCCACGGTGGACTGGATCGTCGCAGGTCTCAGACGATCAGCCGCGCCGCGCGTCCCAGCTGCCGTTCCGCGTCGTTGTAGTAGCGCGAAGCCTGTTGGATCGAGCGATGCTGGGATTGCTGCATGGCCTCGGTCAGCGGAATGCCGCGGCGGCCGGTTTCGGTCAGAAAGCCCGAGCGCAGGCCGTGGGCGGAAAACAGCGTCGGGTCGAGACCGGCCTCAGTGGCGCGTCGCTTCAGGATCAGATTGACCGATTGCGGCGTCACGGCCCGTCTTTCGAGATTGCCCCAACGATCGATGCCACGAAACACGGCGCCATCGGCAATGGCGGCGCGCTCGAGCCATGCGCTCAGCGCCGTGACCGGTCGGCCGACGAGCAGCACGAAGGCGTCCGAATCGGCCTCGGTGGTCTTGCTGCGGCCGAGCCGGATTTTTAGGCATGGCAGCTTTTCGCCGTCCGGATTCTTTGGGTCCGCCGGCACCGGCTGTTCCTCGACCAGCTGCTCGACACGCAGCGACGAAACCTCGCTGCGGCGGCGGCCGCCGGAGGCAAAGGCGGTCAGCAGCAGGGCGCGGTCGCGGACGTCGACCAGTTTGTCGCCGGCGCAGGCGTTCAGCAGGGCGGACAAAATATCGGCGGTCACCGCCCGCTTGCTCTTGCGGCCGCGTGGCCGTGCGCTGGCGCGCACCGCCAGTTTTATGGCGCTCTGCAGGCCCGGGGCGGCAAAATTTCCCCGCAGCCCGCGCCATCGGGTCAAGGTCGACCAGCTCGACAGCC
>NZ_JBSKBP010000066.1:0-18207 GCF_053714275.1 Mesorhizobium sp. Arg314
GAACAAAACAGAATCAAAGCCACGAGTCGGCCGGACCAAAAACGTTTTTCAGCAGCCTGTTAAAGCGCGTCGCCTGATTCCGGTTCAGCGCGACGCGCTTTAGGCGTATTCGCCACATTTGTTAATGCATGGATAACGCATTAACTGCCGCTTAACCCTTTGAAATCATTTTTCACACTTGGCTGAGTATGGAGAAGCGGCGTGAAGCTGGTTGTAGGGTTGGTTGCGTCGGTTGCGTTGTTCGGGGGCGCGCATTTCCTGGATGGCAGCGACGGCCAAGGCATGGCTGTCGAGACCGCCGCCGCAACCACCTACCGATTGACTGCCAATGGCGACGAAGCGGCCTGCGCTGTCCAGCGGGGAGCCTCGGTCTCGGACGGTCTGTCGCGGCTCGATGTTGCTCCGGATTGCCGCAGGCTGATGCCCGGCATCGAGCGCGTGAAATTCTGGCGCGAGCAGGCGGACGGCTCGGTCGCTTTCAGTGAGAACGGCGTCGATCCGATCGTCACCTTCGGCGTTGCCGATGGCGACGGTTATGAATCCTATGCCCCGGCCGCGCCGCTGTTGGCTCTCAACAACGACGAATAACGGCCGAACTTCCCGGCACCTCTATTCCGCCGCCGCGCGGGCGCCAGTCTTGGCCGCCGCATGCAGGCGCACGGCATCGCCGAAGGCGCGGAAGATCTTGGCCGAATTGCTGTCCGACTTGACCCAATATTCGGGGTGCCATTGCACGCCGACCGCGAAGGCGCGGGCGTCCTTGACCGAGACCGCCTCGACAGTGCCGTCGGTGGCCAAAGCTTCGACCTGGAGCTTGGAACCCAACCGGTCGATCCCCTGGCGATGCAGGGAATTCACCTTGATTTCACCGGCGCCGAACACGCCGGCAAGGCAGCTTCCCGGCTTGATCGAGATCGTCTGGTGGATGCCGAAGCGCTCGTCCTGATTGTCGCTCACCGGCGCGCGATGGTCGAGCGAGCCTTCGCGCTCCTGGATTTCGGTGCCCAGTGTGCCGCCGAGCGCAACGTTCAGTTCCTGGATGCCGCGGCAGATGGCAAGCAGCGGCACGCCGCGCTCGATCGCCTTGCGGATCAGCGGCAGCGTGGTGGCGTCGCGCGCCGGATCGTAGGGACCGTTGGCCTCGCTCGGATCGCCGCCATAGAGCGAAGGATGCACATTGGACTTCGAGCCGGTGACCATGACGCCGTCGACCGACGACAGCAATTCGTCGAGGTCGAGCCGATCGCCGAAGGACGGCACCAGCAGCGGAAACACACCGGCGCCCGCGACCGCCGCTTCCAGATATTGCTGCGGTGCTGCGTGCCAGGTGTAGTTGTCGAACTGGCGGACGTCGGTCGAGACTGCGACAAGCGGCTGCTGCATTTTGGGTTTGGGATCCTTCGCGAGCTAAGGAGTTAATCTGCCTACAAAATAGGCGATCTGAAGGCAGTTTGCCATGGCAAGTTTCGTGGCCCCGCATGGGCCAGGGTGAATGGCGTTAGACTATAGTTGGACGTTGCCCGCGATGCTGGACTCGACATCTTGCCCGTGTATTGTTTCGCGCAACCGACCAAGGCAGCGAGGATGCCGATGGGGCGGTAAGCTGATCCGCAAGGGAGGAAATTGCATGGATCGTCGTTCATTCATCCGCAAGGCCGGTGCGTCCGGCGTCGGTGCTGCGGCAGCGGCCGCGGCACTTGCCACGCCGGCCATTGCCCAGTCCAATCCGAAAGTGACCTGGCGGCTTGCGTCGTCCTTCCCGAAATCGCTCGACACGATCTATGGCGGCGCCGAAGTCTTTTCCAGGATGCTGTCGGAGGCAACCGACGGCAATTTCCAGGTCCAGGTCTTCGCCGCGGGTGAACTGGTGCCTGGCCTGCAGGCGGCGGATGCCACCACGGCCGGCACCGTCGAGGCCTGCCATACGGTGGCATATTATTACTGGGGCAAGGACCCCACCTGGGCACTGGGCGCAGCCGTGCCCTTCTCGCTCAACGCGCGCGGCATGAATGCCTGGCACTATCATGGCGGCGGCATCGATCTCTTCAACGAGTTCCTTGCCACGCAAGGACTGTTCGGCCTGCCTGGCGGCAACACCGGCGTTCAGATGGGCGGCTGGTTCCGCAAGCAGATCAACACCGTCGCGGATCTTTCCGGCCTCAAGATGCGCATCGGCGGTTTTGCCGGCAAAGTGATGCAGAAGCTGGGCGTCGTGCCGCAGCAGATCGCCGGCGGCGACATCTACCCGGCGCTGGAAAAAGGCACCATCGATGCCGCCGAATGGGTCGGCCCCTATGACGACGAGAAGCTCGGCTTCTACAAGGTGGCGCCCTACTACTACTATCCCGGCTGGTGGGAAGGCGGCCCTACCGTCCACCTGCTGTTCAACAAGGCCAAGTACGAAGAGCTTTCGCCGGCCTACAAGTCGCTGGTGCGAACCGCGGCCCAGGCAACCGATGCCGACATGCTGCAGAAGTATGACTACGTCAACCCGGCCGCCGTGAAACGGCTGGTGTCGAACGGCGCCAAGCTGGCGCCGTTCAGCCAGGAGATCATGGCCGCCTGCTTCGAGAAGGCCAACGAGGTTTACGCCGAGATGGAATCCTCGAACGCGCCGTTCAAGAAGATCTGGGAATCGATCAAGGGCTTCCGCAAGGAGCACTATCTGTGGGCCCAGGTCGCCGAATACAATTACGACACCTTCATGATGGTGCAGCAGCGCAACGGCAAGCTGTAGGCCGCGAACAGTCCCTTCTCCCCGGTCACTACACGGGGAGAAGGTCCCGGCAGGGGGATGAGGGGCGGCGCTGGCTTCGGCGGTTGAACCGCCCTGGGCTTAAGTGCGTATCTATCCAGCATAGGCGCCGCCCCTCACCTGCCTGCCGGCATCCTCTCCCCGTATAGGGACGGGGAGAGGGGTGCTGTCATCGGCGGGTTCGCCAATCGCCAACGTTGCAAGACTGCACTTCAGCCTCGACCCGGCACCACCAGCACCTTGACCTCGCCCGGCGCCGGCGGGTTGGCGATCACTTCCGGCGCCTCTTCAAGGCTGACCTGCCGCGAAATCAGCCGGTCGATTTCGATCGCGCCTGAGGCAATGAGCTGCGCCGCGCGTCCATGCGTGAACGGGTTGAGGAAGGAACCGAGCACCTTCAATTCCCTGAACAGGAGGTCGAACGGCTCGATTTCCACCTTCATGCCTTGCGGCACGACGCCGACGATCACGACCGTGCCGCCGGCCCTCGCCATCCGCATCGACTGCTCGACCGTGTCGCGCACGCCCGCGCATTCCAGCACCACGTCGACACCGCCGGGCGCCAGGCCGGACGAACCTGCGATGGCTTGGATTGGATCGCCGGCGCTTGGATCGACCGTTGCGGTCGCGCCGAGCTCTTCGGCAAGGGCTCGGCGCGAGGCCTGCCTGGTCGACAGGATGATGGTCGCCGCGCCCGCGAGCTTGGCCAGCTGCACGACGAGCAGGCCGATGACGCCGCCGCCAAGCACGACGACCGACGCGCCGGGCCGGATCGCGGCCAGGTCGACGCCGTGCAGGCAGCAGGCCAGCGGCTCGCAGAAGGCGCCATGCGTCGGCTTGAGGCTTGCCGGCAGCCGGAAAGCCTGCTTCTGCGGCATCAGCACATAGTCGGCAAAACCGCCGTCGCAGTGGATGCCGATGGCCCTGAGATTGCTGCAGAGATTGACGCGGCCGGCATGGCAGTGGGCGCAGCGCCCGCAGGCGATGTTGGGATCGCCGGTGACCCGGTCGCCGACGGCAATGCCGGATACGGCACTGCCGACGGCTTCGACAATGCCGGAGAATTCATGGCCGAGCGTCACCGGCGGCGTGCAGGGAAATTCGCCATGGAAAAGGTGCCGGTCGGTGCCGCAGACGCCGCAGGCCTCGATGCGCACGAGAATGTCCTCGAGCCCGGGAACGGGCTTGGGAACCTCACGCAGCCCGATGCTGCCCACTTTGTCCAGCCGCACGGCTCGCATGGTAATCACCTCAGAGCAATTTCAGGAAAAGTGTGAAGCGGTTAGGCTCGGCGACTTCGCCGTAGCCTTCCGTCCGAAATTGCGTCAAAACAACGAAATACGGCATTTCGCCGTTTCTGTGAAACGGTGAAATGCCCTAGTTGAATTTGGGCGGCTGCGAGAGGTCGGGCGCCGGCGCCGCCGGCTTGGCCGGCGCGTCGCCGAAGTTCGGCGGCTGCGACAGGTCTGGCGTGCCGGATGTCGCCGGCGCTCCGCCATTTGCCGGCGCGGCGCCATTGCCCGCCGGCGGCGTGCCGAGCGGCGACAGCGACGGCATGTCCGGCAACTTGATGTCGATGCTGCTGGGCTCGACTGCGGCGCCCTTGTAGCGCATCACCATTTGCGGGAAGGCGATGGTGAGCCCGATCATGATCACCTGGATGAAGACGAACGGCACCGCGCCCCAATAGATTTGCCCGGTGGTGACCGGCGCGATCTTCTTGCCGGTAATACGGTCGAGATAGGGCACGCGGGCCGCGACCGAGCGCAGGTAGAACAGCGCGAAGCCGAAGGGCGGATGCATGAAGCTGGTCTGCATGTTGACGCCGAGCAGCACGCCGAACCAGATCAGGTCGATGCCGAGCTTGTCCGCGGCGGGTGCGAGCAGCGGCACGATGATGAAGGCGAGCTCGAAGAAATCGAGGAAGAACGCAAGCACGAAGACGAGGATGTTGACGCCGATCAGGAAACCGGTTTCGCCGCCGGGCAGCGAGGTCAACAGATGCTCGACCCAGATATGGCCGTTGACGCCATAGAAAGTGAGCGAGAAGACCCGCGCGCCGATCAGGATGAAGAGCACGAAGGAAGACAGGCGCGTCGTCGAGGTCAGCGCCTGCTTGATCACATCCAGCGACAACCGACCCTTCGCCGCCGCCATGATCAAAGCGCCGACAGAGCCCATGGCGCCGCCCTCGGTCGGGGTTGCGATGCCGAGGAAGATGGTGCCGAGCACCAGGAAGATGAGCGCCAGCGGCGGGATCAGCACGATCACCACCTGCTGCGCCAGCCTCGACATCAGTTTGATGTTCAGTCGCTTGTCGGCGATCGCCACAACATAGATGAAGAGCACGCCCGCAGCGGCACCCAGAATGTCGGCATTGTCGCCATGTGTCGGTGCGAGATAACGATAGGCTGCGTAGGAAGCCGCGACCGCCATTAGCAGCGCCACGATCAGCGACAGCACGCCGTGGCCGAGCGTGCGGGCTTCGAGTGGCAATGCCGGCATTGCGTTCGGCCGGACGATCGACACGATCAGGATATAGAGCATATAGATGCCGGTCAGAACGAGGCCCGGAATCAATGCGCCGGCGTACATGTCGCCGACCGAGCGTCCGAGCTGGTCGGCGAGCACGATCAGCACCAGCGAGGGCGGGATGATCTGGGCAAGCGTGCCGGAGGCCGCGATCACGCCTGAGGCGAGCCGCCGGTCATAGCCGTAGCGCAGCATGATCGGCAACGAGATCAGTCCCATGGCGATGACGGAGGCAGCCACCACGCCGGTCGTGGCGGCAAGCAGCGCGCCGACGAAGATCACCGCATAGGCAAGCCCGCCGCGGATCGGGCCGAAAAGCTGCCCGACCGTGTCGAGCAGGTCTTCGGCCATGCCGGACCGTTCCAGCACGATGCCCATGAAGGTGAAGAAGGGAATGGCCAGCAGCGTGTCGTTGGACATCACTCTGGTGCCGTAGAAATTGTCGGGCAGCGCGTGCAGCAGCGGCCAGGCAAGGTTGATCGAGCCGCCGGAATAGGGCGAGACCAGCACGCCGATGAAGAAGAACAGCAAACCGTTGGCGGCGAGCGAGAAGGCGACGGGGTAACCGATCAACAGGAAGATGATCAGCGAGGCGAACATGATCGGCGCCATGTTCTGCGCGATGAATTCGATCACGGGCGGACCTCGCCCGCGATCGCCTTGGCCTCTTCGACCAGCGCTTTGGCTTCCAGTTCGGCCTGCTCATGCGCCGACACGAAGGGATTGGGATCGTCCATGTCGCCGCGCATGATGGCGATCTTCTTGATGATTTCGGAAACCCCTTGCAGGGCGAGCAGGAAGAAGCCGACGAGCAGAATCGCCTTGGCCGGCCAGACGATCAGGCCGCCGGCATTGGTCGACATCTCGCCACTGTGGAAGGACAGTGACACGTAAGGCACGAAATAGATCACCATAAGCACGACGAACGGCATCAGGAAAAGCAGGTGGCCAAGCAGGTCGATCCAGTGCTGCGCACGGCGCGAAAACATGCCGTACACGATGTCGATGCGGATATGGTCGTTCTGCTTCAGCGTGTAGGCGGCGGCCAGCATGAAGGCGGCGCCGAACAGGTACCACTGCAGCTCCAGCCAGGCATTGGAAGAGATATCGAACACCTTGCGGATGACGGCATTGCCAGCGCTCACCAGGATCGCAAGCAGGATCAGCCACGAGACCCAGCGGCCGATGAACTCATTGATGCGGTCGATCGTCCTGGAAAGAGCGAGAAGCCCTGCCATGCATTCCTCCCTGATGCTTGACGGCGCGCCCGATTCCCCCTCCGGTGTCGCGTCGCCTGGCCCAACGGTATGCAGTGCGTGGTCTGGCAGGTCAACACGACAAGGGGCGACAAACGATAGCGCCGGTGCAAACCGGCCGCTTCACCAAACGTCATGCAACCAAAGTATGGAGGTTCAGGCGATCTTGGCCTGGTCGCGGCCGGCGCCGATCAGCACCAGCATGGCGACGAGGAAGAGGTAGATCCAGGCGTCGCGCCATTCGAGCGGGAAGTAGCCGGCCCAGAGCGATTCCGCCATGCCGAAGGCCGCCGCGCCAAGCGCCGCCTTGAGCGGCGACAGATAGCCGCCGACCGCCGTCACGAACAGGATCTTGAGGCCGTAGATCAGGCCGGTGCCGAAGCTGACATTGCCGTAGTAGAGACCGGCGAGCACGCCGGCCAAGGCCGCGCAGAAGCCGCCGAACAGCACGGCTAGACGAAACACCGCGCGCACGTCGATGCCGCACATCGCCGCCGCCTTCGGATCGTCCGAGACGGCGCGCCAGGCGCGGCCGAAGCTGGAGTGGGAAAACAGCCAGGCCGCCAGCGCCACCAGCGCGACGACCCCCGCGCAGTCGAGCAACTGGATGACGGTGAGCGTAACCTTGAAGCCGTCACCTTGGGCGAAAATGACGGGATCGGCGAGCATTGGCGGCAGCCAGAGGTCATGCGTGTCGGCGGCGATGCGGCTGGCTTCCGACAGGAAGAGCAAAATGCCGAGCGTCGTCACGACGATGGCGTTGGGCGAACGGTCGGCGAGCTTTTCGAACACGCTGCGCGACAAGACATGGCTGATCAGCGCGGCGTAAAGCACGGCGGCAACCACGCCGAGCGCGACCGAGGCGGCCAGCGTCAGCCACAGCGCCTGATAGCCGAAGGCGGCGGTCAGGATCATCGTCTGGCCGCAAAAGGCAAACAGCGCGCCATAGGCCAGATTGGTGCGGTGCAGGATGCCGTTGGTCAGCACATAGCCGAAAGCGAGCAGCGCATAGAGTGCGCCCGAATGCAGCCCGTTCAGCACCTGCTGGAAGAAATAGAGCATGCGGCATCCCTGGGCCGTCGCGTCCCCTTGGCCATAATTCGAAGCGTTGCATCCGGAATCTAACTTGTCAAACAGGTTTTATCGGTTAGATTTCTACCATGACGGTATCTTGGACCCCGCACCGCTTCACCGGTGGCATTCTTGCGCTCGACACGGCGAACACCGTCGTGCTGCGCAACGATCCGGAAAGGACCTTCGATCGCTTCGACGATCCGGCCGAGATCGGCCGCTTCGCGGAGGCGGCGAGCGGCTTTCGCGCCACCGAGCTCGGCGGCCGGCGGTTGAGGGCGCCGGAGCCGGGCGAGATAAAACCAACTGTCATCTCGATTCGAGAAGCGACCGATCGCCTGTTTCGCCATGCCGTATCGAACGGCGCGGTCGCGACCAGCCACCTGCCGGATTTCCTCACCGCCTGCGCCAGCGGGCTGTCCGGCAGCGCGACCGAAATCGGGACGCCGGGCCAGCCTTTCGGCAATCCGCAAACGCCGATTGCCTTCGAGGCGGCTTTGGCCGTCTCGGCGCTGTCGCTGTTGCGCGACGAAACGGTGGCGAGGCTGAGGATCTGTCCCAATTGCAGCTGGCTGTTCGTCGACCGCAGCCGCAACGCCAGCCGTCTCTGGTGCGACATGGCCGTCTGCGGCAACCGCCAGAAGGCAAACCGCTATTACCGCCGCCGTACAGCAGCGAGGGAGGTCAGCAATGCTTAGGAAATTGTCGCGTTGGGTTCTGGTCGGCGCCGCCTTGGTCGCCGCAATCGCGCTCGGCGCCTGCCGCGACACCGGCAAGGATCAGCTCTTTGCCATCTCCGGAAAACTGTTCGAGTTCAACTACCGGCTTGCCATCGCCACCTATGTCATCACGCTGAGGCCGCTGCGCCCGATGGTCGATGGCCAGGTCGCAGTCGTGAGCTTCCAGAACCCGGCCGGCGGCGATCCGATCATCGTCAATCAGAAGATCTGGCCGAAGCTGCCCCACATTACGCTGACCAGCCCGCCGCTTTCCTGTGTGGTCAAGGACAAGCCCTACGCCGTCTCGATCCGCATCCAGGATGCGAGCGGCACGTTGCTGCAGAGCATCGACACCACCATGACCTCGTCCGAGGATCAGACGATGCTGCCTGACCGGCCGCTGGTGATCGGGCCGAAATACGAGCTCAACCCTGACCTCGCCGGTCATCCTGACGGCAAACTGCCCGATGAGCAGAAGCCGG
Organism: Mesorhizobium sp. Arg314; assembly: GCF_053714275.1. Classification (NCBI taxonomy): domain Bacteria; kingdom Pseudomonadati; phylum Pseudomonadota; class Alphaproteobacteria; order Hyphomicrobiales; family Phyllobacteriaceae; genus Mesorhizobium; species Mesorhizobium sp. Arg314. The sequence continues at coordinate 8,816 of NZ_JBSKBP010000066.1, forward strand.
ATTGCTCGAAAGCGACCTGAAACGCACGCATTTCGTGCGCAATTTTTGTTCCTCGCGAAGCGGCTAGCATCGTCTTGCATGCGCCTCTGGCTGCTCGCCAGACCGTTTGTTGCGTGTTACTTGGCCCCAGCGATTTTGTTTGACCTCTCCCGCAAGGGAAGAAAGACTGCGGCGTCCCACTCCGACGCTGGCTGCCTGATTTGCGGCGCCTCCGCAGAGGAAATACCTGATGACGCTGCACGACGTCGCGCTCGACGACAAGTTCGACCTTGGCAAGGAGCGCGTCTTCCTGTCCGGCGCGCAGGCGGTTGTGCGCATGCTTCTGATGCAGCGCGAGCGCGACCGGCGCGCCGGCCTCAACACGGCGGGCTTCGTCTCCGGCTATCGCGGCTCGCCGCTTGGCGGCCTCGACATGCAGCTATGGCGGGCAAAAAGGCAGCTCGCGCAATCCGACATCGTCTTCCAGCCCGGCCTCAACGAGGAACTCGCCGCCACCGCCTGCTGGGGCTCGCAGCAGACCGAATTGCTGGGCGAGGGTACGCATGACGGCGTCTTTTCGGTCTGGTACGGCAAGGGGCCGGGCGTCGACCGTTCCGGTGACGTCTTCCGCCACGCCAATCTTGCCGGTTCGTCGAAGCATGGCGGCGTGCTTGCCCTGATGGGCGACGACCACATGGCCGAATCCTCGACCAACGCGCATGCCACCGAATTCCTGTTCGTCGATACCATGGTGCCGATCCTCAACCCGGCCGGCGTCCAGGAGATCATCGACTACGGCCTCTACGGCTTTGCCATGTCGCGCTTCGCCGGCACCTGGGCGGCGATCAAATGCGTGAAGGACAACGTCGAATCGACGGCTTCGGTCGACGCCTCGATCGAGCGGCTCAACATCGTCATTCCCGAGTTCGACATGCCGCCGGGCGGCTTGAACATCCGCCACGAGATCGACATGCTCGGCCAGGAAGAGCGGCTGCATGAATATAAGCGCGCCGCCGCCTCGGCTTTCATCCAGGCCAATGGCCTGAACCGCATCGTCTATTCCGGCGGCCGCAATCCCAGGCTCGGCGTTATCACCATCGGCAAGAGCTATCTCGATGTCCGCCAGGCGCTGGAGGATATCGGCATCGACGAAGGGGCGGCGAATCGCTTCGGCATCCGCCTGTTCAAGGTCGGCTGTCCATGGCCGCTCGACCTGCAGCATATCGCCGAATTCGCCCGAGGCCTCGACACCATCGTGGTCGTCGAGGAAAAGCGCTCGCTGATCGAAGTGCAGTTGCGCGAGAACCTCTACGGCACCGCCACGCGGCCGGTGATCGTCGGTAAGAAGGACGAGCGCGGCGACTGGTTGTTTCCGGCCAAGGGTGCGCTCGATCCGAACGAGATCGCGATCGCGCTCGGCGAGAGGATCCTGCGCGCGATCGGTCCGTCGGAAGAGATCGCCGCGCGGGTGGCGAAGCTGCGCCAGTTCCAGGCGATGCTTGCCGACACCGTCGACATCGGTTCGCGCACGCCCTTCTTCTGCTCGGGCTGCCCGCACAATTCGTCGACCAAGGTGCCGGACGGCTCGATCGCCGCCGCCGGCATCGGCTGCCATTTCATGGCGCTGTGGATGGACAGGAACACGCTAGGCTTCACCGCCATGGGCGGCGAGGGCGCGCAATGGGTCGGCCAGGCGCCGTTCTCCAGGCGCGACCATATCTTCCAGAATCTCGGCGACGGCACCTACAACCATTCCGGCGTGCTGGCGATCCGCTTCGCGCTCTCGACCGGCGCCAACATCACCTACAAGATCCTTTACAACGACGCGGTGGCGATGACCGGCGGCCAGCCGCATGAGGGCGGCCTGACCGTCGACATGATCGCGAGACAAGTGCGCGCCGAAGGCGTCGACCGCATTGCCGTCGTCACCGACGAGCCGGACAAATATGCCGGCAAGGCCGATTTCCCTCCCGGCATCACCATCCATCACCGCGACGATCTCGACCTCGTCCAGCGCGAGTTGCGTGGGCTCAAAGGCGTTTCCGTTCTCATCTACGACCAGACCTGCGCCGCGGAAAAGCGGCGGCGCCGCAAGCGCGGCACCTTTCCCGATCCCGACAAGCGCGTCTTCATCAACGAACTGGTCTGCGAAGGCTGCGGCGATTGCGGCGTGCAGTCGAACTGCGTCTCGATCCAGCCGGTCGAGACCGAATTCGGCCGCAAGCGCCGCATCGACCAGTCGAGCTGCAACAAGGATTTTTCCTGCCTCAACGGCTTCTGTCCGTCCTTCGTCACCGTGCATGGCGGCAAGATCAGGAAGGCCGAAGGCATTGCCGACAGGGCCGATCCGCTGGACGGCGTGCCCGTGCCGGCTGAATTCCGCATGGGCAATCAGGGCTGGGCGGCGATCATCGACGGCGTCGGCGGCACCGGCGTCGTCACCGTCGGCGCAGTGCTTGGCATGGCCGCGCATCTGGAAGGCAAGGGCTGCGGCATGATCGACATGGCCGGCCTTGCCCAGAAGGGCGGCTCGGTCTTCACCCATGTCCGCATCGCCCCGACGCCCGAGGACATCCACGCCATTCGCGTTTCGGCCGGCAAGGCCGACCTCGTGCTCGGCTGCGATCTCGTCGTCTCCGGAGCCAGGAAGGTGCTGGGCGCGGTGCGCGAGGGCCACACGATCTTCCTCGCCAACACCGCCGAAATCATGCCTGGCGAATTCACCCGTTCCGCCGACTTCTCGCTGCCGGTCGAGCGGTTGAAGAAGGCGATCCGGGCGGCTGCCGGCGACGACAAGGCCCACTTCTTCGATGCCACCCGCACGGCGACCGCTTTGTTCGGCAATTCGCTCGGCGCCAACATGTTCATGCTTGGCTTCGCCTTCCAGCATGGCGGCCTGCCGCTTTCAGCCGAAGCCGTTGAAAAGGCGATAGAATTGAATGGTGAAGCGGTGGCGATGAATATCGCGGCTTTCCGCTGGGGCCGCCGTGCCGCGCATCAGCCCGATTTCGTGCGCGGGCTGGTCGGCCAGGCCGGCAAGGCGGCGTCCGGGCCGGCCGAGACGCTGGACGATGTCATCGCCCGCCGGGTCGCGTTCCTCGCCGCCTATCAGAACGCAGCCTACGCCAGGCGCTACGCCGACCGCCTGGCCATCTTGCGCGCCGCTGAAGCCAAGGCCGTGCCCGGCTCGACCGCGGTGACCGAGGCCGTCGGCAGGAATCTCTTCAAGCTGATGGCGATCAAGGACGAGTACGAGGTGGCGCGGCTCTACACAGACGGCACTTTCGCCGCCGACCTCGCCAAGCAGTTCCAGGGCTACGAGAGGCTTGAATTCCATCTCGCACCGCCGATCCTTGGCCGGCGCGGCAATGACGGCAAGCCCAGGAAATCCAGCTTCGGCCCGTGGATGATGAAGGGGTTTCGGCTGCTGGCGGCGATGAAGGGCCTGCGCGGAACCGCTTTCGATCTTTTCGGCTACACGACCGAGCGGCGCATGGAACGACAGCTGCTGAGAGAGTACGAAGCCGATCTCGACCTCATTGCCGGCGCGCTGACGCCCGGCAGGGTGGAGGCCGCGGCGGCCCTTGCCTCCGTGCCGGCTCTTATCCGCGGCTATGGCCATGTCCGGCAGGCCAGCGCCGGGAAGGCGGCAGGCGAGCGCTCGCGGTTGATCGAGCGTTTGGCCCAAGCCCCCGCGCAGCCGGCGCTTCGGGCAGCGGAGTGATCGCGCCGGCGCGTTGACGGTGCGCCCAAAACCCCCTGAATTTCTTGGTCTGTCCCGCGTGTCGCAACCCCTTGCAACCGGGGCCGAGCGCCGTTCTAAGCCTTTCTTAAGGCGGCTGTGGCATGACAAGGCGTAGCGTTGGGCCAACGATATGGGTAGAGCAAAGACCGAAGACATCCCGGCGGATGTTTATATCCAGTTTGTGCGGGCGTTGTCGGACAACGCCTACATGCTGGTGGTCGGCGGCGTATGCTACTGGATCCTCGGATTGACGATCTACCTGCGGACGCACGATCCGCTGTATTTTGGCTTCGCCTTCCTTCTGTTGTCGGTCAGCCTCTGGCGTTACTTCAGCATTCGCAGCTTCCACAAAGGAGGCGGCACTATACCCACTGTCGAAAAGGCAGAGGCTTGGGAACGCGGTTACATCCTCAAAGGCAGTGCGCAGGGCCTCGCATTGGGGTCATTGTGTTTCGTGTCGATCTACCTGCGTCCCGATGACTTCGCCGAACTGGCGTCTGTGTCGTTGGCATTAACCACCCTGCTCACGGTTGTCGGCCGAAGCTACGGGTCCAGGCGCATGGTGCAGATTTTTTCCGTGACCCTCATTGGGCCAGCAGCACTTGCGCTCTTCCTGCGCATGGACGTCCCCGACTTCGTCCTCGGGCTGATGATCATTCCGACGACAATCGTCACCATCAGCAGCGCCGACCATGTCCGCAACGTTCTGTTCTCGGCGGTCATCGGTCACAGGCAGGCGAAGGAGTTGGCGCAAAGGTTCGATCGGGCCCTAAATACGATGTCGCATGGCCTTGTCATGCTCGAATCGAACGGGAAGGTGGTCGTCGCCAACGCCGAGGCAGCACATTTGATGTCATTGAATTCGCCGGGCGCGCTGCTGGGGCGGTCGATCCACGGCCTCTTGATGCGCGGCGTTGCCGGCGGCATGCTGGCGCCGAAAGACTGCCGCTACATCGAGGCGCAACTGACGCGCGCCCTGCGCGAAGGCCGCGACCGCAAGGTACTGGTCTCGCTCGCCAACGGCCAGCATTACGAATTCTCCGCCCGTGAAGGCAGCCAGGAACTGGGCGTCATCACCTTCGAGGACGTGACGGCGCGCGTCGAGGCGGAGGAAAAGATACGCTTCATGGCGCGCTACGACAATTTGACGGGCCTGCCGAACCGCGCCTATTTCCACGAACTTGTCGGTGAGGCCATGGCCTCCGGCGAGCAGGAGCGGCTCTGCGGTCTGGCGGTGCTCGATCTCGACGACTTCAAGAGCGTCAACGACACCCTCGGCCATCCTGTCGGCGACGGGCTGATCTACGCCGTGGCCGAGCGTCTCGCGGCGATTGCCGGACCGGGCATCACGGTCAGCCGCTTCGGCGGCGACGAGTTCATGATCTTCTTCGACCGTGTCGAGGACGAGAGCCATCTCAGCACCCTGCTCGACCGGATATTCGCGGATCTGCAGGGCGAGGTGGACGTCGCCGGCCACGGGTTGCGCATCCAGACCAGCGGCGGCGCGGTGCTCTCCAAGGTCAAGGACACCGACGCGGACGCCATGATCGTCAAGGCGGACCTTGCGCTCTACAAGGCCAAGGAACTTGGCAAGAACAGCTGGCGGCTGTTCGAGGCGGCCATGGATGCCGCCTTCCGCAATCGCCAGCTGATGAAGGCCGATCTGCGCAACGCCGTGCAGGCCAGGGAATTGCGCGTCGTCTATCAGCCGATCGTGGCTGTCAGCACCATGCGCATCGCCAGTTGCGAGGCGCTCTGCCGTTGGGACCATCCCGATCTCGGCCCGATCTCGCCCAGTGTCTTCATCCCGCTCGCCGAGGAGATGGGTATCGTTTCCGACATAAGCACTTTCGTGCTGGAGGCGGCTTGCGCCGAATGCGCCAAATGGCCGGCCCAGACCAGCGTGTCGGTCAACCTTTCGGCCAAGGATTTCCGCAATCGCGATATCGTCCAGAAGGTCAGGGACGCCCTGGCCAAGTCGGGCCTGGCGGCGCACCGGCTCGAAATCGAGGTCACCGAGACCGCCTTGCTCGACGACAAGTCGCTGACGCGCGAGTCGATCGAGGAATTGAAGGCCCTTGGCGCGCGCATCGCGCTTGACGATTTCGGGACCGGCTACTCCAGCCTGAGCTATCTCCACAAGCTGCCGCTCGACAAGATCAAGATCGACCGCTCTTTCCTGGTCGATCTAAACCAGAACCGGCAGTCGCTCGACCTTCTGAAGGGCATCGTCGGTCTGTCCCGGACATTGGGCCTTTCGGTCACCATCGAAGGGGTCGAGACCTTCGAGCAGCTCAAGACGCTGGTCCATTTGGTCAAGCCGGACTTCGTGCAGGGCTTCCTGTTCGGCGCTGCGCTCAGCGCATCGGGCATCGAGACGATGTCGAGCGTCACATGGCCCTTTGCCGCGGATCTGCATATCGCCGGCAAACGGACAGCCAGCTAAACGCAATTCCAGGAAAAGTGTGAAGCGGTTTTCCGTCCGGAATTTGCGCCTGAGCAAAGCAATTCCAGGAAAAGTGTGAAGCGGTTTTCCGTCCGGAATTTGCGCCTGAGCAAAGCAATTCCAGGAAAAGTGCGAGCGGTTCTCCACCTGGAATTTTATTTCAAAACACAGAGCGATTGTTGATCTAATGAAGTGATGACCGCTCAGGCGTCGTCTAAACCCGCCACGTCTTGGCGCTTTCAATATCTGACTTCAGAATAATTTTGATGACCGGCGCCAGAACGGATCAGACATCCACCGGCTGCGCCATTGCTTTTTTCGCGTCCAAGATCGGTGCAATGACTGCGGCCATTAAGGTTAACAAGCGGTAAATCAGCAATATCGAATTTTCAGCTTTGTGTCTCATTTCAACTCGAATAGCTTACTTCCAGGCGGAATTCGAGGACTGACGATGGATGCTGCGAAGAAGAGCGCGTCGGCTGACGCCAGCGCGAGAGACGGTTCGGTGCTGAACCGATCGATCATGCAACTGTTAGAGCATGTCGAGTATCGCCTCATTACTGGGGGCGAGGATTTGGAGGCGATCTACCGGCTTCGTTATCGATCCTACCTACGCTCAGGCATGTGTGGCCCGATCGCCAGCGGCATGTTCGAGGATCGCTGGGACAATCTGCCCAATTCCTACCGGTTCGGTATCTACTGCTACGGCGAATTGGTCAGTACAGTGCGCCTCCACCATATTTCCAGCGAACATCCGTATTCGCCTTCCGTCGACGCCTATCCCGAAATATTGATCGAGCGGCTTGCCCGCGGGGAAAGCTTCATCGACGGAACCCGGTTCGCGACCGACCCAGACAGCGCGCCGGCGCCCGGAGTGCTGCCCTTCCTGACGCTCAGGATTTGCATGGTGGCCTACTGTTATTTTCGCCAGACCGCGATGTTTATCCCGATTAAGTTGGAGCATTCCGCTTTTTATGCCCGCTTCTTCAGCGCCAAGCAGAGGACCGAGGGCAAGGTGTTTCCGGGCGTTCTCCCTCCGCTCGCATTATTCGAAATTCCCGGCAATGAAGAGAATGTTCACCGGATACTCGACCGGTTGCCGTTCTTCAGATCGACAGCGACGGAGCAAAGGCTGATGTTTGGCAATCCGGCCATCAACCGGCTGACACCTTTGTCCATTCTGCCAACAGCGAAATATCACCGCGACGCCGCCTGAACGGACGTTCATTCTCGCGCTATGGACCTTTCCGGTGCCTTCGTCGTTATCGCTTGTGGCGGCTGCGCCGCGTCCCCGGTGCTGCCGTAGCCCTGGCTGAAAGGCGTTTCGTCCGAATTGTTCATGTGAAAGGATGCCGACATGACCATCCACTCGCTCGCGCTGACCCCGCTGATCTCGCTGATCGCCGGTGTGCTGATCCTGGTGATGCCGCGGCTCCTCAACTACATCGTCGCGCTTTACCTGATCGTTGTCGGCCTGCTCGGCTTGTTTCCCCACCTCGCCAGCTGATGAACCGCTCAGCCGGCGAAGAAGCGCAGGGCGGCGGCCACAATCGCTTCGGGCGCGTCTTCCTGCATGAGGTGCCCGGAGCCTGGAATGAGCGTCAAGCTGCAGTCCGGCAGCATGGCCGCGAGCTTCGCGCCGCTCTGCGGTGAGATCCAGCGGTCCTCCTCTCCCCACAGCAAGGCCACAGGACAGCGGAACGCACCATAGAGCGGTTCGACTTCGTCGGTGAAACGCTGATCCATCTGCGCGATCTGCCGATAGAAGGCGGGCTGGCCGACCGGTCCGGTCCATGGTGCGATGTAGGGCTGCAGGTCGCCGTCCGACAACGGCTTGGCGGCTGCGCCCGCAATATAGGCCTTCAGGATCGCCGCCTGGATGTAGTCCGGTACGCCGGCGAAAGCCGATTCATGGCGCAAGATATGCTGGACAAAAGGTGAGCCCCAGGGCCGAACCGCCACCGGATCGACCAACAATAGCCTTTCATAATTGCAGCCGTTGATCAGATGCGCGCGTAAGGCGGTGGCACCGCCGAAATCATGGGCGATTACGTTCGGCCGGTCGAGCTTCCAGAACTCCAGCATCGCCGCCAGGGCTTTGTTCTGGGTGCCCAGCGAGACGTCCTGGCCTTCCCGTTTCTCGGACTGGCCATATCCCGGCAGATCGTAAAAGTAGAGCGTGTGGTCACGCGCCAGTTCAGGGGCAACACGGTGCCAGACATGCGAGGAAAATGGCGTTCCATGGACGAGCACGATGGCGGGGCCGGAGCCGACCGAGCCCCAGGCGATCATGGTGCCGTTCCAGTCAAATCTCTGTGTCGGCAAAATCATGACGGCTCCTGGTCGGGTCCTCAGAGCCGGCAACGATAGTCTTCCTCCCTCGCGCAGGAAAACGCGAAATTGTCAAAGCACATGAAGAAGGGCTGATAGGGATCGCCTGGCGCCGCCCGCTGCCTGCGGAGACAACCAGTTTTTCAACTTTCATTTGAGGCTGTTGTCGCAGGCTGTGCGGCAATAGCGCCATTGCTCTTGGTTCGGCTTTTCGCTATGTGCCTCAAAGGCATTTTCGAAGGGGTACTTCCATGGCTGATCACACGCCGACCGGTCCTGTCGAGCTGGGCGCGCAGATGGACTATGCCGAGCACGACCGTACCTACAAAGGCTTTCTTGGCCTGGCCAAGTATGGCTCGCTGGTCTGTGCCGCCATCCTTATTGCAATGGCCTTCGGCTTCTTTGTCGGCGGCTTCTTTTCGGGGCTCATCGTGTTCATCCTGATCACGGCGGTCGGCACTCTCATTCTGCGGTAAACTTCCCAAGCCCATTGCCCTCGACGTCGCCGGACGTCCCGGCCGACGCCTTGCGTGATCAAGGTTCCAGCCGAAAGGATCGTCCGGTGGGACAAATAGTGTTCATCCCTCGTGAGCTTGACCCGAACGAGCCGCGCGTCGCGGCCTCGCCGGACACGGTCAAACGTCTGGTGGGCCTCGGCTTTGACGTAATCGTCGAAAAGGGTGCCGGCCTCGGCTCCCGCATCCCCGACCAGGATTTCACCGGCGCCGGCGGCACGCTCGGAACGGCCGGCGATGCCAAGAAGGCCGATGTCGTATTGAAGGTGCGCCGGCCAACGGATGCGGAGCTGAAGGGCTACAAGTCGGGTGCTGCCGTCATCGCCATCATGGACCCCTACGGCAACGATGCCGCGGTGGCCGCCATGGCAAAGGC
>NZ_JBSKBP010000067.1:0-17631 GCF_053714275.1 Mesorhizobium sp. Arg314
CGAAAAGCGAACAAAACAGAATCAAAGCCACGAGTCGGCCGGACCAAAAACGTTTTTCAGCAGCCTGTTAAAGCGCGACGCCTGAATCCGGTTCAGCGCGACGCGCTTTAGGCTTGGCGACCTCGCCGTAGCTGTCCGTCCGGAATTGCGTCAAAACAACGAGATAGAGCGGTTCACCGTTTCGGTGAAACGGTGAAATGCTCTGTCCGGCGAGGCGTGCATGAATCTCATCCCTATCGACGATCCACAGGACCCGCGCGTCGCCGCCTATCTCGACATCCGCGAGCGCGACCTCGTCGGCCGACACGGGCGCTTCGTCGCCGAAGGCAAGGTGGTGCTGGACCTCTTGCTGTCGACCGGGCGCTTCGCCGCCGAGTCGGCCCTCATTCTCGAAAACAGGCTGGCCGGCTTGCAGGCGGTCTTGCGCAAGGCGCCTTCGGATTTTCCAGTCTATGTTGCCGCCGGTGAGGTCATGGACCGGATCGCCGGCTTCCACATGCATCGCGGCATCCTGGCGATCGGCGTCCGTGGCGATCCGTCGCCCGCCGAGGTTCTGGTGGAAGCCTTGCCTCAGCACGCGTTGGTCGTCGTCCTGGTCGGCATATCCAATCACGACAATATGGGGGCGATCTTCCGCAATGCCGCGGCCTTCGGCGCGGACGCCGTGCTGCTCGATCAGACCTGCTGCGATCCGCTCTACCGCAAGGCAATCCGCGTTTCGGTCGGCGCCGCGCTGAAGGTTCCCTTTGCGTCCTTCGGCGATAGCGGAACCTTCATCGCGACGCTCGATCGGGTTGGCTTCAGCCAGTTCGCTCTCGCGCCGCGCGGAAACGTCGACATCCGCGCCGCGGAGCGTTCGGCCAGGCTCGCACTCTATCTCGGCACCGAAGGCGAAGGCCTGCCGCCGGATATGCTTGCCCAACTCCACACTGTGAGAATCGGCATGGCAGAAGGCTTCGACAGCCTGAACGTCGCGGCAGCCTCGGCTATCGCCCTGCATCATTTTTGGAACCGGTAGCGGCCTACAAAGCAACCAGGAGCCCGAATAGCTGCGACGCTTTGAGGTGTGTTGAGAATTCAATGCATGTCGCCCAGAAGTGTACAGCGGTTCTGGGACAACGACATGCATCAAAACAAAGACTTAAAGCGCGTCGCCTGAATCCGTTTCAGCGCGACGCGCTTTAGGTCAGGCCGAGTCGAAAATGGCGGATTCCGAGAACCGGCCGTAGCCTTCATAGACGGAGACACTTGTGAGGGCTTCGGCCGGCGAAGGCCGGAGCGGAGCGTACTTAAAGTACGTGAGCACGGGAAGCGCAGGAAGCCGGCATTTGCAGGCCGGCCTCACCTGAATTCTCAACACACCTCAGTTGGTCGAGCCGGCTTTCTGCAAAGCCCTCACCCGGTCGGCAAGACTGATGCCGCGCCCATTTTGCTGCCCGTCGCCCGCCAGGGCCTTGGCGATAGGGGAATCCGGCCCGTCGAGTTTCATCGTCAGGTTGACGACCTCGGCCGCCAGTTCGTTCATTTGTTCGCGAAGGCCGGCACCGGGGCGCGCGTCGCCTGCCGAGTCGGGCATTGCTGTCCCCGAGGCCGCAAGATCGGTTTTCAGCCGTTTGTTCTCGCGCGCCAGCGCCGCCAGCCTTGCCTCCAGCCGTTCCCGGTCGCCCTCGAGCTTGGCGATTGCCTTGTCGACATCGTCGCTTTTCACATCGCCGTCAGCGGCCAGCCGTGCAACGCCGTTCGCGACGGCGGTCTCTTTCGAACGTTCGCGCGTTCGAGCTAGGTCCTTCTCGCGCCGGTCGAGCTTTTCCTCGCGGTCGGCTAGCGTAGCGAGCAGCCGCTCGACCTTCTTGTCGAGCTCGGCCGTTTTCTTCTTCTCGACCTTCAAAGCTTCGCGCGCGACCTTGCTTTCCGAGGCGACTTCCTGGTTTCGCCTGTCCGCCTCCTTGCGCTGGCCGCGCAGCATCGCGATGTCGCTGGCGAGTTTTTCCAGTTCCGATTCGCGCGCAACCAGCTCGATCTGGCGGTTCGAGGACGAGAAGCTGGCGTCGTCATACATCTGCTCGAGCTTTTGCAACTCCAGCGCACGTTTCTCCAATGCCCGCTCTGTCTGTGCGTGCTTTTCCGACAGCCGGTGCAAGTCCTCCTCGCGCTGCCTGAGCTCCGCATTTTTGGCCTGCAGATCGGAGAGCGCCTGGTTCTTGTCCTTCCTTTCGACCGCGAGCCCCTTCAAGGCCTCGCGCCCGCGACCGATCTCGACCAGCTGTTCGGCCGCCTTCTCCTGCAGGTTCTTGACGGTTATCTCCAGCCGGCGCGTCGTCATGGCATATTCCGCCCGGACCCGGTCCTTGTCCGCCAGGATTTCGGCGGGCGTCAGCGGCAGCGAGGCCTCGAGGCGCCTGCGCGTCAGGACCACGGCCCGCCGCCAGACAGCCGGCGCGATCAGCGACACCAGAAAAGCGGCGCAAAGGAAACCGAGTACGAAGAACAGGACCGACTGGACCAAGGCGTTCTATCCACTTTACGGAACGGCAATCGCTGGCTTGTTCCACCTTGGCATGGCGGAAATTCAACGCCGCGGCAAGAGCTCGCCGCGGCGCGATCAGCACTGTCCGAGCGATTGTAACGAGCAGGACCCGATCAGAACGGGTTCCAGGTCGGCCTTTCGGTGAGCTTCAGATAGCCGAGATTGACGCCGAGGCGGGCGCCGACGCCGGTACGGATCGGCACGATCAGCACACGGTTGCTCTGCAACACGTTGAAACCGACACCCGCAATCACATAGGCCGAGCCGGCAACGCCGCCGAAGCGGTTATAGAGGCTGCTGATGTCGTCGAGGTTGTAGACCAGCATCATCACCCGCGATCCCTCGCCGCCGAAATCCCAGCCGAGCGATGGACCTTGCCAGAACACCTTATGGTCGCCGGCGTTCTTGGTGTAGAGCGTGCCTTCGCCATAGGTCAGGCCGCCGATCAAGGCGCCGGAACCTTCCTCGCCCAGCAGGTAGCCGTTGGGCAGGCCGTAGGAGGCAAAGATCTTCTCGACCACGGTGGCCAGTCCCCCGGACGTCTCGCCGAAGAATTTATGACCGGAATCGACGATCTCCTGAGCGGTGTACTGCTGGGCCCGTGACGCCGAGGTCGAAAGGACAAAAGCCGCCAGGAGTGTGATGGTCATGGTGAGGACACGGACGAACGTCCGGTCGTAGTATCGGGAAAACATGCTTCCAATCTCCGTCAGGGAGCACTTTCGCCGACGCCTCGCACCCCTGCGGCTCTTGGCGGCCGTTCAGGGTGGCTATCACGGGCAAATTATGCCGTAATCCTTTTTCAACCATTAAACTCTCACAGGAAGATGGCGGTTCGAAGGCTGCGCTTTCGCCCGGCGATGGGTTTTCCCGCTGTGGACACACCATTTTCGCCGTCGACAATTTTGGATTTGTTGATGCACGCTCGGGCGCTGTGTATTCAGAAAGTCTTGGAAAGCGCGTGATTCGTGTGGGCAGGCGCGAAAACGGTCGCTCGGCCATGAACAACTGACTTAAGCAGGGATTTCACCGATGGCCGAGCTCTTTACCCTTTCCGCGCCCGATCTCGCCGCGCTGCTTTGCAGCCGTGTCTGCCACGACATCATTTCGCCGGTCGGCGCAATCAACAACGGACTGGAACTGCTCGACGAAGGCGGCGCCGACGAAGACGCCATGAAGCTCATTCGCCAGAGCGCCAAAAACGCCTCGGCGCGACTGCAGTTTGCCCGCATCGCCTTTGGCGCCGCGGGTTCCGCCGGCATGATGATCGACACCGGCGATGCCGAAGCCGTGGCCATCGCCTTCTTGAAGAACGAAAAGCCGGAACTGATATGGAACGGCTCCCGCGCGCTGCTGCCCAAGAACAAGGTCAAGCTGCTGCTCAACCTCATCCTCGTCGCCCATGCGGCCATCCCGCGCGGCGGCAAGCTGGTGATCACGCTGGAAAATCTCGAAACCGAGCCGCGTTTTTCGCTGTCGGCCAGCGGCCCGATGCTGCGTGTGCCGCCGAAATTTCTCGAACTGCATTCCGGTCACAAGCCGGAGGAGCCGATCGACGCCCATTCGGTCCAGCCCTACTACACGCTGCTTCTGGCGCGTGAGGCCAATATGACGATCTCGATCCACGCGACCGCCGAAGAGATCGTGCTCACGGCTGCATAATATCAAGAAACGACAAAGTATCGCTTGTCGCCAATATTTGCATCCACAATGCAGGCGCGGCAATGTCCGCACCCATTGCAGTGAAGACGCCGCAGCTCAAAACGGCGCGATACGCCTCTTTGGAAAAACTTTACCTAACGGCTTTTCGGCTTCTTTACCAGATTGGCCTATGGTGCTCACCGGTTACCCGGAGGGTGCCAGTTCGGTAGATGGCAAAGAGGACCCGGACATGAAGCGCTGCCTGTTCGTCGATGATTCGAGCGTCATCAGGAAGGTTGCAAAACGCATTCTTGGCGGCTCGGACTTGATTGTCGTCGAGGCGTCGAGCGGGGTCGAGGCGGCCGAAATCTGTGCCAGCGACATGCCGGATGTCATCGTCATCGACGGCGGTCTTGCCGACATCCAGGCAGCGGACCTCATTCGCCGCCTCCGCGCCATGGAAAGTCCCATCAAGCCGCAGATCCTGGTGTCGCTGGTCGAGGTCGACGTCGCGGCGATCATGCGCGCCAAGCGTGCCGGCGCACAAGGCTATCTGTTGAAACCCTTCAACCGGGCTCAATTGCTCGAAAGCTTCCGCGTCCTGAAAATCGCCGCCTGATTCGCTGGAAGCATTTCAAACAAAAAACCCGGCCTGAGCCGGGTTTTCCTTGAAATCGTCCGCTCGCTTTACGCGCTGACGCGGATATCTTCCGGTTCGCGCAACACATAGCCGCGGCCCCACACCGTCTCGATGTAGTTCTGGCCGCCGGACGCAGCGTCGAGCTTCTTGCGCAGCTTGCAGATGAAGACGTCGATAATCTTCAGCTCCGGCTCGTCCATGCCGCCATAGAGGTGGTTGAGGAACATTTCCTTGGTGAGCGTCGTGCCCTTGCGCAGCGAGAGCAGCTCCAGCATCTGGTATTCCTTGCCGGTCAGGTGCACGCGCTGGCCGCCGACCTCGACCGTCTTGGCGTCGAGATTGACCACCAGGTCGCCGGTGGTGATGACCGACTGGGCATGACCCTTGGAACGGCGCACGATGGCATGGATGCGCGCCACCAACTCGTCCTTGTGGAAGGGCTTGGTCATATAATCGTCGGCGCCGAAGCCGAGGCCGCGCACCTTGTCCTCGATGCCGGCCATGCCGGAGAGGATCAAGATCGGCGTCTTGACCTTGGAAAGGCGCAGCGTGCGCAGGACTTCATAGCCCGACATATCGGGGAGATTGAGGTCAAGAAGGATGATGTCGTAATCATAGAGCTTGCCGAGGTCGACGCCTTCTTCGCCGAGATCGGTCGTATAGACGTTGAAGCTTTCCGATTTCAGCATCAGTTCGATGCTTTGTGCGGTTGCACTGTCATCTTCAATCAGCAGAACACGCATTTCATTCCCCTTTTCTGCTGCCGGACCGTGTCACGACCCGTCCGGACCCGGAGCAGTGATTGCCTGAACAGAAGGTGCCACCGACTGGTTAACAAATCCTAATTTCGTGCCATCCACGATACCAGATTTTTTAACCCCTTTCTACACCCACTTGAATCTAATAACGAATCACAGACCAAAATCGCTAACGCACCACATTAAAAAATCAGCCTAAGTGACTCCAGAGACTCGTTGGCCCGGGCTTCCCGCCGCAGCCGGAATTTTTACCCGGCCTTAAGTCCTCGTCCGTATGATTAACAATGCCCGTAAACGAATGGTTACCGCCGGCAAAAATCTTTAGGGCTTTGTTTCCCATAGCCCAGGGAAAGCCGGGGGAAACCGGCGGCGCTCGGGTCGTTCCGGGCGGATTGGACGGGTATGCAGGTGTGCGTTTGCGGAGTATCGAGTCATGAAGTCACGTGAAAACCTCGTTCGGCTGAAGCAATTTCAGGTGAATGAGAAGCGGCGGCAGCTTTTGCAGCTGGACATGATGATCGCCGAGTTCGAGCGCATGGCCGTTGAGCTGGAAGCGCAGATCATCGCCGAAGAGAAAAAAGCCGGCATCACCGACATCAACCATTTCGCCTATCCGACCTTCGCCAAGGCGGCGCGCCTGCGCCGCGACAACCTCAGGAATTCACAAAGCGACCTCGCCCAGCAGCGAAGCACTGCCGAATCATTACTCGGCGAAGCTGAAGCGGAGCTGTCCAAGGCGGAGATGCTGGAATCGCGGGACACCAAGATCCGCGAGGCCGAAACAGGCGGCCGCAGCGCCATGATCGGCTGATCGCCGCGCATTTTTTGAAAGTCGTTGCCGCAGACATACCGGCATTTTCAGAACCGACCGCCGGTCGAATCGGCCTCGCCGCCGGCTTCAGGACGCAGCCGCCATCTCGCCATGAACAGCCGATGCCCGGACCCGGGCATCCTTGATTTCCGGCGTATGCTCTTCCGCCCACGACCGGATCTGGTTGAGCAGCCCCGCCAGGTTCTGGCCAAGCTCCGTCAATTCATACTCCACGCGCGGCGGGATGACCGGAAACACCTCGCGCCGGACAAGGCCGTCTCGCTCCAGCACACGCAGCGTCTGCGTCAGCATCTTGGGCGTGATGCCCTCCAGCTTGCGCGCCAGCTCGCCATTGCGCAGCCGGCCGCGCCGCAATGCGCAAACGGTGAGATAAACCCATTTGCTGGCCAGCATCTCGAGCACGGTATGCGACGGGCAGGTGCGCCGGAACGCATCGTAGCCAAATGGTGTCTCACTACTATCCATGAGGTGCCTATATATAGAAAAGGTACATACTAGACAATGGCATATTACTATCCAAATGATAGCGGCACATCGATCCAACAGGAGGCTTCCATGCGTGCCGTTATCCAGAATGCCGTCGGCGGACCCGAGGTCCTTTTCGTGGCTGAGCAGCCCGACCCCTCACCCAGGCCCGGTGAAGTGCTCGTCCGCGTCAAGGCGGCGGGCATCAATCCGGTCGACGGCGCCGTGCGCGGCGGTTTCTACCCGCTGCTCGGCGAGCCGCCGTTCATTCTCGGTTGGGATATTTCAGGGACCGTCACGGCGCTCGGCGACGGCGTGACCGTCTTCAAAGTCGGTGACGACGTATTCGGCATGCCGCGCTTTCCCAAGCAGGCCGGGGCCTATGCCGAGCTTGCCGCGGCGCCGGCGGACGAGATCGCCGCGAAACCCGCCGCCATCGACCATGCGCATGCCGCGGCGTTGCCGCTGGCTGGTCTGACGGCCTGGCAAGGCCTCATCCGCCATGGCGCCCTGGAGGCAGGACAACGCGTGCTGATCCATGCCGGCGCCGGTGGCGTCGGCCATCTGGCGGTGCAGATCGCCAAGGCGCACGGCGCCTGGGTGGCCTCGACCGCCAGCTCCGACAAGAAGAATTATGTGGGCTCGCTCGGCGCCGATGAGGTCATCGACTACACGAAAGGCGATTTCACCGGAAAGGTCTCCGGCCTCGACCTGGTGCTGGAGACCGTCGGCGGCGACCATGCCGGGGAATCGCTGAAGGTGCTGCGCGACGGCGGCGTCCTGGTGTCGCTGCTCAATGTCCCCGACGCGGTCAAGGCAAAGGCCAAGGAACGAAACATCCGTATCGGGCGGATATCGGTCACGCCCGACCGGGAAGGCCTTGTCGAGCTTGCCAGGCTGGTCGATGCCGGGAAGCTCGCGGTCCATGTGGCGAAGGCTTTTCCGCTCGACCAGGCGGGGGTCGCCCATGCGTTCCTCGCCACACGGCCGATCGGCAAAATTGTGCTGACGGTCTGAGGCTTTTACAAAGGCGAAAAGGGCGCGGAACACCGCGCCCTTTTCGGTTTACGGCTATCCAGTCTAAAGCGCGTCGCGCTGAAACGGATTCAGGCGACGCGCTTTAAGTCCTTGGTTTTATGTATGTCGTTGTCCCAGAACCGCGTACACTTCTGGGCGACATGCATTAGTGCCGGTATTGCTGGATACGCGTCGTGCGCAGCCCGGCAAGGCCGTATTCGTCGATCGATGCTTGCCAGGAGAGAAATTCTTCGGTGGTGAGCTTGTAGCGCTGGCAGGCTTCCTCAAGGCTGAGCAGACCACCGCGCACCGCAGCGACCACTTCCGCCTTGCGCCGGATAACCCAGCGCCGCGTGTTCGTCGGCGGCAGATCGGCGATTGTAAGAGGGCTGCCGTCGGGCCCAATAACATACTTGACTCTAGGTCTAACCAGATCGGTCATCGTACTCTCTACTAAAAACTCAAAGACCCAATCCCCGCCACAGTACCGCCACAGCTTTAAAAATTGCCTAAGCGAACCCTAACCACTAGGTAAGGATCGTGAACGCCCGGTTAGGATTTCGTTTAGGATTTGAAACAACGGCCTCCAGGCACTGTTTTTGCCCATAAACCCGTCTTGACCCGCAAGCTGGCGCAAGCGTGGCGCTTGACCTATATTCCGGCCATTGGCATTGAGCGCCGCACAGTGAAAGCACCATGAACAGCCTCGATCTTCCCCGCCGCCCCGAAGAAACCCGCGTCGTCGTCGCGATGTCGGGCGGTGTCGATTCGTCGGTGGTTGCCGGCATCCTGAAGCGTGAAGGCTATGACGTCGTCGGCGTGACGCTGCAGCTTTACGACCACGGCGCGGCCACCCACCGCGCAGGCTCCTGCTGCGCCGGGCAGGATATCGACGATGCGCGCCGCGTCTCGGAGACGCTCGGCATCCCGCATTACGTGCTCGATTACGAGGAGCGCTTCCGCAAGGCGGTGATCGATCCTTTCGCCGAGAGCTATGTCGCCGGCGAGACCCCCATCCCTTGCGTTTCCTGCAACCAGACAGTGAAGTTCGCCGACCTGCTAGCGACCGCCCAGGATCTCGGCGCCGACGCTTTGGCCACCGGCCACTATATCCGTTCGCGCGCCAACGGCGCGCATCGCGCGCTCTACCGGCCTGTCGACGCCGACCGCGACCAGAGCTATTTCCTGTTCGCCACCACCCAGGCGCAGATCGATTACCTGCGCTTCCCGCTCGGCGGCCTGCCGAAGCCGCAGGTGCGTGCGATTGCCGAGGAAATGGGGCTGACCGTCGCCGCCAAGCAGGACAGCCAGGACATCTGCTTCGTGCCGCAGGGCAAATATTCCGACATCATCGCCAAGCTGAAGCCGGCGGCCGCCAATCCCGGCGACATCGTCCATATCGACGGCCGCGTGCTCGGCCGCCATGAAGGCATCCTGCGCTACACGATCGGCCAGCGCCGCGGCATCGGCATAGCCTCCGGCGAGCCGCTCTATGTCGTTCATCTCGACGCCGACCGCGCGCGTGTCATCGTCGGCCCGCGCGAGGCGCTGGAGACGCACAAGATCTACCTGCGCAACATGAACTGGCTGGGCGATGGACCTCTGTCTAACGTTCCGGCCGGCGGGATCGAGCTCTTCGCCAAGGTCCGCTCGACCAGGCCGCCGCGCCCGGCCGTGCTGCATCACCGCAACGGCGTGACTTCGGTCGAGCTGGCCGACGGCGAGTCCGGCATCGCGCCCGGACAGGCCTGCGTGCTCTATTGCGACGACGGCAACGAGGCGCGTGTCTTCGGCGGCGGCTTCATCGAGCGCTCCGAGCGCGGCGCCGAGGCCGAGGCCATGCTGTCCCGGCTTGCCGCCAGGCCGGCGCAGATCCCGGCCGAATAAATCCCGGCTTTTGGCCCACTGACTTTTCGGGCGACTCGAATTTCAGGCGTATCGCGATTGATTAGGACAGGCTCAGGCGGTTGAGCCGGTATGGATCACCGTGCCGGCGGTCAGGATTCGCAGCACCCGGATCGCTTCCTCGCCGTCGGTGCGCGGCTCGGCGCGCGTCGCGATGCATTGCATGAAATGGGCTAGCTCGCGCGTCAGCGGCATGCCTTCGCCGACCGGCACGTAGGAAGGCTCGTTGGCGGTGAAGGCCCATTGGCCGCTGTCCTGCCAGACCGCGTGGCGATAGACGGCAAGCTTGCGCTCCCACGGCTCGACGTCGTCGAACACCGCCATCGCCTTGGTGCCGACGACCGTGAGACGTCGCTCGCGATAGGGATTGAGGCGCGAGGCGAAGAGATGGCTGCGCAGGCCGTTCGGGAAGCGCATATGGAGATGTGCGAAATCGCTGAGATTGTCGAGCAGCGCTGCCCCCTCGCCTCTCACCTCGATCGGCTCGGTGCCGGTGATGGCGAGAATCATCGACAGGTCGTGCGGCGCCAGATCCCAGAGCGCGTCGTTTTCGGTATGGAACTTGCCGAGGCCGAGCCGATGCGAATGGATGTAGCGCACGTCGCCGAGCTCGCCGTTGTCGATCAGCGCCTTCAATGTCTCGAAGGCAGGATGGAAGCGCAGCACATGGCCGACCATGAAGACGCGGCCATTGTCTTTCGCCGCCTTCACCGCGCGCTCGGCGTCCGCGACCGTCAGCGCGATCGGCTTTTCCACCAGCACGTCCTTGCCGCTTTCGACGGTGCGCACCGCGGTGTCGGCATGAAACTGCGGCGGCAGCGCCATGACGATGGCGTCGATGTCGGCTCGCTCGAACAGCTTGTCCGGCTCGATCGCCAGGCAATCCTGCTCGCTGGCGAAACCTTCCGCGCGGGCGCGGTTGGCGTCGGAAACGGCGTGGAGCGCGCCAAGCGCCTTGAGGGTGCGGATATGGTTGCTGCCCCAGTATCCGCAACCGAGGACGGCGATGCGCGGCTTCATTCGCTCAAACTCTAGAATTTCATGGCCGAGACATAGCGACGTGCTCCGCCGAACTCAACCCCGCGACATGCGCCGAGTGCCTGCCCGGCAAAGCTTTTCTGGGATGAGATTATGCTGGCCAGATTATGCAGGCATGTCGGCCGCTTCCAAGCTTGACAGGCTCACCCTCCCAACCTTATATCCGCGCGACCTTGGCGAACGCCTTGAAATACCCATCCATTCAGGACGGTTTTTTCGAGCCATTTGCCGCCCTGGCGGGGTAGCTCAGTTGGTTAGAGCACGGGAATCATAATCCTGGGGTCGGGGGTTCAAGTCCCTCTCCCGCTACCACCATTCCCCCCACTCCTTTGACGCCGTGGGGGAAGGCACCCTCGCCCAAGAGTGCCGTTAGCCGCCCAGCGATTTCGACTTGGACTCCGCCGATCCTCGATGGATCTCGAAACACCGTGACGGTCTCGATCAGGTCCCGCATCGCCTCTGCAGATTCGGAATCGCCGGTAGCAATGCCCTTGGCAAGCCCTGCCTGAAGCAGGTTCAGTTGTCCCTCGTAGCGTGCCAGCACCGCCGGATGCAGCGCGATCACTCCGACCGCGGCGGGCACCTGATCCAACTCGGCCAAAATGCACTTTCGCTCTTCATGCAGCGTCGTTGATTGCGGTCCCAGTACGGCTGGGTCGCCGTAGCCCTTGGCAATGGCGTTGACCAGTCGCTCGATCTCCCGGGTTAGCTCTTCAAGCCGGCGCTCCAAACGGGTGCGCCTGGCATCGGTATCGGCGGCCAAGCGCTTCCGTTCTTCATGGTACGTCTGGACGTACTGGGCAATCACTTCAGGGTGGCGCAACTCGGTGGTAAGCCCGTTCAGAACTGCAATTTCGACCGTATCCAAATAGAAGGTCCTCGGATCAGCGCACGTTCCGCTTTCTGTCGCGGCCGAACAGCGGATGCGAGTGCGCTTGGACTTGTCCATGCCTTTTGACGACATTCCCGCACCACAGGCACCGCACCTCAAGAGCCCAGTCAACATATGCCGTGCTCGGCGTTGATGGCTTGGATGGGTGGTTGCACGCGCCGTCTTGCGTGCTTGTGCTGCGTCGAACAGGTCGGACGAAACAATGGCGAGGTCCGGTACTGCGACTACTCGCCATTCACCCTTGGGATTTGGACGCGAGACACGTTTCCCCGTGTCAGGATCCTTGATCATTCTGACCCTGTTCCAGATCAGGCGGCCAGCATAAAGCTCATTGTGAAGCAGCCCCGTCCCTCTCTGCACATTTCCATTGATAGTAGAAGCATTCCAGGCTCGGCCACGAGGCGGTGGTATGCGGTCGCTGTTGAGTTTGTGGGCGATGTCACGCGGGGTCTGTCCACCGACATACTCCCTGAAGATACGACGCACGATCTCCGCTTCGTCCTCGGCGATCAGCCGCTTTCCAGGGTCGCCGAGCACATAAGAGTAGCCATAGGTTAATCCTCCGGCATGAAGCCCCTTATTGACTCGGCCGGCCTGGCCCCGACGGACTTTGTGAGCGATGTCCTCCCGGTAGAGTTGGCCAACTAGTCCGCGTAGGCCGACCAAGACCGTGTTCACTACGCCTTCGTGGACGGCACGAATTTCGATGCCTAGAAAAGAAAGCCGCTTGTGAATACCCGCAAGGTCTTCCATGTCGCGCGAGAGCCGATCAAGTGCCTCTACGACGAGCACGTCGAATTCGTGCTCACGCGCTTTGTCCATGAGGTGAAGTAAACCGTCGCGGCCCAAGACGGAGCCACCGGAGCGTGCTCTATCGTCAAACGTTGCGACAACGTTCAACCCCTCACGCTCTGCGTATGCACGGCATAAAGCGAGTTGATCGTCTATCGATCGCTCATTCTGGAGGTCGGTTGAGAAGCGTGCATAGATCGCGGTCCGATTCATGAGTTTTCTCGGCCTGTTCACGCGCATGGTCTTCGCGGGCCGCTTGGCGAGCGAGAGCGCTTGCAAGGCGCAGAATCGCTCTATCAGGCGATCGGAACAAGGTCCTTTTTTGTGATTTCACAACCATTGCGGGTAGCGCTCGCTACTGCACGGCTGCGCTCCCGCGGCAAATTGCAGTCCGCGGAATGCGTGGCCTCCTTCGATCCTGCGGACATCATGATGTTGGTCCATGTCTCCCAGATGTGCACATACGGGAGATGAGAAAAGCCATCAAATCGATTGGTCGCGGAAATGGATAGCAAGGCGTGTTTTTCGGAAATCCGCGACCTGAGCCGCGGATCGTTGGGCTGGATGTCCGATCCGGTCGGCGAGGTCGCCGGATCGATGCCGGCCATGGCAGCGCCCAAGGTCGCCACGTCAGACGAATGCAGCACCTAGCCATCGCCGGACTTGATGGTCTCGACGACATTGCCGACTTGCGAGGATGGGGAAGCGGCCAAGTACTCGAACCGGTCGTGCGCGTTCAGCTTGGCTCTGGCCGCCCACCCATCCGACCAATATCCTCCAAGACAGAGCGGATTTGTGGCCAAGGAAACTCGGCATCGTCCTTCGACGGCTGCCCTTCCCTGAGTATGGCATCAAGCTTCGCTGCGACGCCGGCAAGGGAGATGGCTGGCGTTTCTGACAGTGCCTCAAGCAACGTCTCCGCCTGACCGGCTGCCTCACTTTCAGCACGCAACGCGGCAGAATAGCCAATCGCCCGGTCATAGGCCTCCCAGCGCGCCTGATGAACCGCCAAATCGGCCACGACCTTCGCAGCTGCCTCCGTCTCCATAGATCCGACGCCGAGCACACCGCGAAGGGACTCATGGGAAGCCGGCGCGGTCGTATCATCTGACAATTGGATCATCACGTTGGGAAAGCCGACTTCTTCGACGAGCATCCGCTCCAGATGCTGCTGCTCGCGGCTCAATCGATCGGTCTCTTCATGAGCGGCTTGCCATTCGCGCCACACTGCGACGGCAGGGTCGGTTGTTGCGCGAGAAAGTTCGGTGCGGATGACGGAAGGCAAAGTCGTGCTATTGTCGGAATCAGTCATAATCCGAGCTCCTGACAGCTTGGGGCGTGGCAAGGCTGCTGAAGGTGGTCATGACACCATCAGCAGCCGCAGTAAGCGACTCCTATAATCGTATCAGGGTTACGATATCTCAGATGACGGCGCAGATCAACGAAAATCGTATCGACGTTACGAAATGAACGTCATCCAGTGCAAGATGGCGCGAGTTGCCCTTGGTTGGGGGACAAGGGATTTGGCTCGAAATGCCGGGGTCTCACCTGATACCGTTGCCCGCTTTGAACGGGGAGAACAACTAAAGGAGACTACCGTTGCTGCACTCCGGAACACATTTGAAGCTGCCGGGATAGAATTCATTCCAGAGAATGGTGGCGGCCCAGGCGTGCGTTTGTCTCGCAATCAGAACTGACGCCCAGTTCGCCATGCCACCGGATTGTCGACCCACCGATTGATGTCGGATTCATGCCAGCCCGCCCCGTTGATGCTGATCTTGATCTGGGCCGGGAACGTCCCTTCGGCGATCTTGCGATAGATGGTAGAGCGGGACAGGCCGGTCCGGTTAAGGACGGTTTTGAGGCGTAGGATACGATCCGGCACAGACATAGCACGCCTGCTTTTCACTGGTTGTTGCTGGCATCTCTTGGGACAGACAGGACGAACCAATGCTGGAGGCAAGCAGATTTGCCGCCTCACCCGCCTGCGGCGTGGAAACGGCGGCAAATCGGAGGGGTTTAGATCCCGATGCCGCGTCCTCTGCCAATGCCGTGGCTGAACGCGAGTTCCGCGCCAAGGCGGCGGCCAGAATCGGTGTGAATGCCGAGATCACGCTTGCGGTTGGCAAGTAGCGATTCAAGCTGAGGATCGCGTTCGAGGCTCTTGGCCATGTCGGACATGGCCGACCGCGTTGATTTGTAGCCGGACATGTCGCCAGCCTGGTATTGGCCCTGGCTTGTCCGGTCGAGCTTTTGCCAGCGTTCCACGAAACGGTCGGCCTGGCGGCTCGGATCGATGTCCATCCCGGTGCGGATTTCCGTTTCAAGCTGAAGAGCAAGGACGATGCGATTGACGCGGCCGGCCCCTGCCTCACGGACAAGCTCGGGACTCTTCGCGTAAGCCGCTTCGGCATCGCGCCAACCATGCGGTCGCACCTTCTCGAACGCGCTGCGGGCATCCCTCAATTCGCGTACCTGCTCGGGACTGCCCTGCCCCTCCGCATTTCCGCTGCGGAGGATCGCGTCGATCGCGCGCGCGTGACGAACAAGCGCCTTCGTGCGAGCGCTGCGCAACGCCGCTTCTGGGTCCACCGGCGTATCCGTGTCGCGCCACACTCCCTTGATGGACGCATCTCTTTCAGGCGTGGGGCCGGCAGCTCCGATTTGCGCTCTAACATCTTCCCCTCCCGGCCTCTGCCCACGTTCCTGGCCGGGCTCGGCGTCGCCGGGCGAGCGCCACCCGTCCAGCAACTCGCCGATCCTCTCGCGCAGCTTCTCCGGCACGATCCGGCGCACGATCTCGACCACACGCTCGCGGAATGTTATTCCGCGCCGCTCGGCATAGCTTTGCGCCGGATCGATCTGCTCGTGGTCCGACGCCATGTCCTTGGCGCGGTCGCGTGACAGGGAGCGTACCAGCCGGTCCCGTGTGGCAAAGTCATCGCTGCCGTAATGCAGATTCGTGCCATCGCGATGCCGGGACAGCGCGACGTAGCTGCCATGCGCATCCATGCCTGGCGTCGCTAGGATATGGGTGCGGTCAACGGTCATGCCCTGTGCCTTGTGAATGGTCGCGGCATAGCCGTGATCGATGTGGGCGTAGTCCTTCAAGTCGAACCGCACCGGTCTGCCGTCGTCCGTGCGCACACTCATACTTTGCTCGCTGACCGCTTCGATCACACCAAGCGTGCCGTTCTTGACACCAAGTCCGCGTTCGTTGCGCAGGAACACGACGCGATCGCCGCGTGCGAAGTTCCTTGCACCGCGTTCCACATCCACCTGAACATCGTCGCCGAGATCTCCGGCAGCGCGCATGCGCTCGCGCGCCGCCTGGTTGAGCGCGCGAACCTCGTCGTTTGTGTGGGTAAGAATGATCCGGCTTTCCTCTGGATGCGCCTGCCTGCCGCGATCCCAGCGCTCTACGAGTTCACCTCGCGCTTCGTCGCGCGTTGCCGCCTGATGCACCATGCCTTGCGCGTCGTAGGCGCTGACGGCGGCGCCGATCCTGCCGGTTGCCATATCGCGCGTTGCATCACGCTGCCATTCCTCGCGCTGCCGCCGTACTTGACCGATTTCGACGCCACCGTGCCGTTCGTGAATCGAACGGAATGCAGCGCCCGCTTCGATCGCCTGCAGCTGCTGCGGATCGCCAACCAGGACGACTTTTGCGCCAACGTCCGCCGCATGGGAGAGCACGCGCTCCAACTGGCGCGTGCCGACCATGCCAGCTTCATCGATCACCAGGACATCGCGGGCGGTGAGCAGATCGCGACCCTGCCCCCAACCATGTTCCATACTGGCGATGGTGCGCGAAGAAATGCCTGATCCGCTTTCGAGATTCTCTGCGGCAATGCCGGAGAGTGCCGCGCCTCGAACCTCGTATCCCGCCGCTGCCCATGCCTGGCGTGCAACGCTGAGCATGGCGCTCTTGCCCGTTCCGGCAAAACCGACAACGACACCAAGACCGTGACCATCGGTGATGTGCGCAAGCGCATCGGTCTGCTCGCGTGACAGGACAAGCCCGTGTTGCGCAGCCCGCGCCAGCGCTGCCTCGCGATGTGCGTCACTTACCGCGTGTCGCTCGTCCAAATCGATACGCTCCGCAGCGCGGTGAAGGCGCTGCTCGGTCTCGATCATCTGCCTTGTGGTGAAACGGTCTTCGCCGCGTCCGTCCTTGCCGAGTTCGACCAGATCGGGTGCGTTGGTGATGGCGCCCATCACCTCGTTGAACTGCTCGATTCCGTCGCTGTGCCGATGCGTGAACTTCGCAATGTCCTTTCGGGTAAAGGTCGATTGTTGATGCGTGATCGCATCCAACGCCAGGTTAGGATCGGCAATGATCCGCGCGCCATTGTTGCGCGCAATCTCGCGATGCAGTTCGGCGCGATCTGCTTCAATGCCGGCAGCGTCAAGGCCGCTGCCCTCAATGCGTTGGGCCGGTGCACCAATCTGGGTTTGCGGCTCCAAGGCAATGCCCTGCGCTTCCAGACTGCGATGATCGATGCGGGCGTCGATGTCGAGTTCGGCAAGGCGCTCATTGGCAAGCTCGGCCCATCGCTCGCGCCAGCGCTCAACCACCTGGGTAGCATTCCAGTCGCGAACCTTCGCCCCGAAACCGTTCTCATCGATCGAGCGCATGGTGAGCATGACATGGGCATGCGGTTTTGGACTGCCATCCTCCGACCTGTCCCAATGCACGTTGAGATCGGCGACCATACCTCGGCTGACGAACTCGGCCTGGACGAAGTCGCGCGCCAGTTCGATGCCTTGTGCCTGGCTGAGTTCGCGCGGCAGGGCAAACTCCACTTCTCGTGCAAGCTGCGCATCCTTCCTGACCTCAAGCGCTTCAACATCGTTCCACAGCCGCTCGCGGTCGCTCCAGGCTTCTGGCGCGTTTTCCGGCAGCATCACCTCGGAATGGACGACGCCGCGCTTGGCCGAGAAATCATGCGTGCGTTCGATCCGCTCGTTGCGCAGCCGCGAGGCCGAGCGGTAGGCTGCCGACGCCACCGCGCTCGAGCCTGCCTTGCGGCCAATGACCTTGACATGAAGATGATAGATCGCCATCGCGACCAGATGTGCGTTGGGAGTTGAAAGGAAGGAGGGATTCGGCCTTCATGCTGC
>NZ_JBSKBP010000068.1:0-1629 GCF_053714275.1 Mesorhizobium sp. Arg314
GAGCGGGCACGGCCCCAAGCGGTCGCCGCGGCAATCCTCGCAGGCGATGCTCACGACTGCATTCATGACCAATGGAGGCGCGGCGTTGCCTAAGGGTGTCGCGGGGGTCACTTTCCGCGCGCCGCGCAACATTGTCGAGGTGATTTCGGCAAAGCCGGCCAAGGTGAAGGCACTACTGGCTGGCTATGGCAAGGCGATGGCCGAAAGCCAAGCGGCGGGTCGAGCGGTAAGTTTCCGAGTCAAGGTGGATCCAACGGGCGACACCACCGTCATTCCGATAGAAGAGCCGGGAACTGATGCCGCTGACGATTTGGCGGACGCGCTCGATGAGGCACGTGAGCGCGGCAAGGTGCACGCCGCAACGATCCTCGCTCGAGAGGACATGCTGAGTGCGGATAAATTCGCCATGCTGCTGGGCACCAGTCGCATGACCGTCAACACCAAACGCCAAAATCACCAGGTGTTGGGTCTCGATGGAGCCAAACGCGGCTTTCGCTTTCCAGCTTGGCAAGTCGGCGAAGATGGAAAGCCGTTTGCAGCCCTTCCGCGTCTCTTCGAGCGTCTCGGCGGTGGCCCCTGGTCGGTATATCGTTTTCTCGTCCAGGCCCACCCAGAGCTCGACGGCATGACGGGTCGCGAGGCGTTGCGGCGCGGCAAAGCCGATGAGGCGCTCGCAGTTGCCGACAGCATTGCTGACGGCACCTTTGCCTGAGTGCCTGGGCGAGATCCTCCATCGGAATTCACGACTGTCGCGCTGGATAGCGCGACAATCGCCGCTGGTGAGCGGTTCGGGCGCATCTTTCTTACGCGTTTCAAGAATCCGCTGGGATTCGGCAAGGGCCCTAGCCGGTTCAGTGATCCTCGCCGCCGTATGAGTGCCAATCGCTTCGGCGTTCTCTATCTTGGCAGCAGCTCGAAGGTCTGTTTTGTCGAGGCGGTCCTGCGTGATCAGGGCGATGGCCGGGTAGGCAATCTGCTCCTCGACGAACGGGACCTTACCGAGCGCAGCTATGCTTTGGTCGAGGTTATCGTGGCGTTGTCGCTCGTCGACTTGCGGGGGGACGGCCCCTTGCGAATGGGCATTCCCAGCGATGTTGCACGGGGTTCGAAGCAGAGCCTGTCGCGTCGATGGTCAATAGCGATTCACGATCACCCGGCGCAGCTAGATGGGATCATTTACCCGTCGCGGCTGAACGGTGAAACAAATCTGGCGATCTACGATCGGGCAGTTCCGAAGCTGCGCACGGTCAGGCACGGACCCCTTCTCAAGGAACCCGGGCTTGCGGCGGTGCTGCGCGACTTGAAGGTCGGGCTGCAATAATACTAGCTGCCGGAACAGGCGCTTGAGAGTGGAGGTGGAGGCCGATTCCTTCGCGTCTAAGCTTTTGATGCCACCAGCTCGGTTTGGGCGCGCGGGCGTGGCTGGCGATCCGCTGACCCTTACGGAAGATCTCGACGATGTTGTCGGCGATGCGTACATCGACGAGCTCGCGGATCGGCGCCGGGAAGAGCAGCAGCTCAAGGCCTTCGTCATCCATCCCCTCGGGCAGCCGCCAGCTCAGCCGAAGCGTCCAGCACCCCGAAAAGGTGCTCACGATCGTCTGAGATCGCTGCTCACGATCACCTGAA
>NZ_JBSKBP010000068.1:1729-16899 GCF_053714275.1 Mesorhizobium sp. Arg314
TGATGAAGCCCAGACGCTCGGCTTCGGCCACATATTTCTTGCACGTATTGAGATGGTCTGCGGGTATCATCTTCCACGCCTGGGAGTGCGAAACGGTTTTGCCCAGCACTCCCGTCAAAGAACATCCCACAGCTATCGGCGGGGCCTCGCCGTTGCTCAAACGGCACCACACGGTCGCGTGGATCGCTGAAACGGCCATCCTTCGGATGCCAGCGCGCCATATTAAATAAATATTAGGGAGGCCTTTACTTTGGCACTTGCTTCTGAAGTATAATATGAAACTTCGATGCACGGACATTGCTCAGCAGAGCGGCCGTGTAGAACACTCTGTCCCGAATTTTTTCTGAATGCGGTCGGTATCGGCTTGCGTTTCATGGTGGTGCGCGTCGTTCTTGTGAGGGCAAGATGGTGCAGATCGTCAAGACAACCGCAATCGTCAACAACGAAGTCGCCTTGCTGGCGTGGCGAACCGATCCCGACCCAATTCCCGACTGCCTTGGCGTCCACATTGTCCGGCAAATCCTGAAGGATGACAGCGACGACATTGTCGAAGAGCGGCCGCTTGCGGCAACCTTGCTGGAGGTCGCGGCGCCGCGGATGCGGCTGATCCTGTCCGACGCCGGCAAGCGCGACGGCAAGGATGAAGCCACCGGCAAACCGGCCCACACCTACGACACCCGAAAGGCCGATGCCCGTGCGGCCAATGTCAGCTGGCAGCATAAGGCCGACAGATGCATATCGCCGTATTTCGCCGGATAGGTTTCACGACGATCCACCCCTGCGAAGGGGATCGTTTCAGCAACGCAGGTTTGCCATGGCCGACAGCTTGGTAATGATTATCCGCCACGCCGAGAAACCGCTCGCAGAAGGGCCGGACCTCGGTGTCGATGAACTTGGCCAGGCCGATGACAAGTCATTGATCGTGCGCGGTTGGCAACGCGCCGGCGCTCTTGCCCATCTGTTCTTCGATCCTCCGCCATCGCTGCAGGTGCCTGTCGCCATCGTCGCCTCGGCGCCGATCAAGAGAGATGGCAGCGGCCTGCGCAGCCTCCGGCCAACACAAACCGTCGCGCCCCTCGCGCGCCGCCTGCAGCTCGATCCGGACACCACCTTTTCCAAAGGGCAAGAGGACTTGGCGGGACCTGCAGTCCGGCGGCACCCCTCCCCTGTCCTCGTGTGCTGGCAACATGAGGCAATTCCGCGCCTGGCCGCCGCAATCGTCGAATCCGCCGCGATCGCACCGGCTGTGTGGAACGACACTGACTACGACAGCATCTGGCTGCTGACCTTCTCCGACGCTGACCGGCGCTGGACTTTCCAAAGCGAGAAACAGCGCCTTTTGGCAGGAGATAGCCCATGACAACCGATTCCCAGGCGCCTGCCAAAACCAACACCAAAACCTTTGGCGACTATGCACGGTTCGTCCGCGACTGGATCGGGTTCCCCGCCGCGGTGATCACGGCAATCACCGCCCTGTACGTGCCGGCCAAAAACAACGTCCTTGCCGCCCTGGGCCGGGACGCGCCAAGTCTGTCCTTGGACTATTTGTACATCGATAGCCTCAATCTGGGCCTTGATGACGCCGCCATCGCGCAACAGGCCAACGAGGTCTTCGTCACCGTGCCTGTCTACCACTACACCTTGACGAACGCAGGACCGACCGCGGCGACCGTCAGGCCCCAGCTGACCTGTTCGACGGATACGCTGACTGGCCACTTCAATCTCATCGACACGACCACAACCAGGCGGCAGTTGAACGATTTTAAGCTATCAGCCAATGAGTCGGCTTTCGTCAACATCGTACTGGCGGAATCCGGAACTCCCGAACAGGGGTACCGGCCCACCGCAAAACCCTTTACCTGCGAGATGGCCTATGCCGACAAATACGGCTTTCAGAAGCTGGTCATACCGTTTGACGACGGGCAGCCGAAAAAGACGAAGTCAGAGAAAAATTTGAGCATCAATCCCCTCTCGTTTGGAGGTGTCGACGATCGAAGGATTGGGCTGAGGGAGCTTTATTGCCCCGACATGGTCCGTGGCCTCGATCTGGGCACCGGCCCCATCGACTGCCTGTCTGATAAGCAGCTTCTGGCGATTGATCCGGTCTACCTCTGGGAAGGCGCGCTGCAGCGGGTGTTGCGTCAGGCGAATGATTTCCGACAGGCGACAGCTGGAACGGCGCCGCGGACCCCGGGCCTCATCCTGACGAAGTGTGAGGGGCCGGATTGCGCGACCAAGACCGATGAGATGTTGCGCACGCTGCATTCGTCCACGCCGGCACTAACTGTCTGGATGTGTCCGGAAAAGCCGCCGGGTCAGGATCAAACGCCGCCGGCGAAGGTTGTCCTTCACGACGTTTGCGAGGAACACAGCTTCCCCGTCACGCCCTAACGCGCAGCCTCGTGGAGCTACACAGCGACTTGGCGGCAGACGTGACGCTTGCAATTTAAGCGCACGAGCCCACAATCATAGCATGAGGCGACCCCGCTCCACCCGTCAGCAAACAGGTTGGTGCGGTTGTTTCCCACGTTATGCCGCCATGCCGACTTGCTGCCGGCCTTAAGCTTGGCCGCGACTTCCGCCGTGAATTCCCGGGCATTGAGCACTGCATTATCGAGATTGCTGACCTTGGCCGGGATGAGGTCCTTCAGCAGTCCGCCGAAATCCAGAACGTCCTTGTAGGCGGTGCGTTCGACATCGAGGTTGAAAGCTTCCTGGCGCCCCGTCTCGAACGTCAATGCCCTCGTTCTCAAGAAGCGGAACCATGCGTTGCGCCCCAGGGATCGACAACGCCTCCCCATAGGGATCACTCGTCCACGACGTCCGGCAATGCTTCTGCGACGATGCTTAAATTGCGGTCGAATGTCTCGGTATCGGCCGACTGCGGACGGAAAGATTTGGCCTGGGCGAGAATGGCCGCAATCACAGCCTCTTTTTGCGGCGAGATTCTGGTCGCCGCCGCGCGGGCCGCCAATGCCGAAAAATCGATGGCATTTGCCGCCGCCGGTGTCGGCGGGATGAGGGTCGCCTCAACGCCGGCCTTTTGCGGCCCGGGGAAGCGGCGGTGAGGAGTAGGCCGGTGGGTACGTCCGATTTTTGCAGCGAACGTCGCACCGCGCTGCAGCCGCGAG
The DNA here is from genome assembly GCF_053714275.1 of Mesorhizobium sp. Arg314. NCBI lineage: Bacteria > Pseudomonadati > Pseudomonadota > Alphaproteobacteria > Hyphomicrobiales > Phyllobacteriaceae > Mesorhizobium > Mesorhizobium sp. Arg314. The sequence goes on from NZ_JBSKBP010000068.1 coordinate 4,861, forward strand.
TGTGTAAAGCCGGAGCGGTAGCGCGGCGCAACCGGCACAATCGACTGGACCGATGGGGAGGGGAGGGACGCGCTGGCAGTGACGGGTTTGGCGTGCTTTGCATTCGCCCTTTCCGGGAGGGCCATGAAAGCGCGCTTGGAGAGTTCACGATCAGCGAAATAGAAATTCCGGGTTGCAAGGATCGCGTCCTCACCGCGCGGTAAAATGACGACCTTGCTCTTGTCCATGGTGCGGATTTCGTCGGGACGCATGAGCGGCCGGCGTACTTGCTTGTTGTGAACGGAGCGCGTGTAATAGGTGTCGAAAAGGCTCGCCTGGGTTCTGGTGACGTCCTTCTGAAATTCGGATGTTTCGCCTATCTGCTCAGAGACGTAGCGCAGATCGTCGGTCTCCTGGGCGCCGAAAAAGATCTGGACTCGGGCAGCGTTGATCAGCGTTTCGCGGCTTTCTTTCCGGTAGATCTCGTCGACGGATTTCAGGGATTGCACGAAAAACCAAATTGGCACGCCGTGGCCGCCAAGGACTGTCGCCATGTCCGTGACCTTCTCAAGCTTGCCGAGGTTCTGAAATTCATCGAGCAGGACAAGCACCTGATGTTCGCCCGGGCGCGGCATGGATTCGGACATGAAGTTCATCATCTGCGTGATGAGCACATTGAACAGGGGGCCGAGGGAAGCCATCTGCTCGCGCCGAAAATCGAGATAGAGCGAGACGCGCTCGCTCTTGAGATTGCGGATGTCGAAGGAGCTCCGCGAGGTTGCCCGCATAAGTCGCTCGTTCAGGAAGGGCGCCATGCCGGTGCGGACGCCGGCATAGAGACCGGAAAACTGCTTCTCTGCCATGTCCGCGTAGGGCAGAAGCGTTTGCAGCGTGAAATCCGACACTTCATGCCGGCGTTTGTCGCGCAAGCTCGCCAGGAACTCCAGGATCGGCTCATCAGTGCCGTTCATGATCCTGAGGATGCTGGCGAAGCTGCGGTTTTCGTCGGCGATCTGCGGGGACTCCATGACGTAAGAGGCAATGCCGGTGAAGAGGAGGCGGGCATCGTTGACCCAATAAGGATCGGCGTTCGCAGGCGGCCGCGGAAAGAGCGCGGCCGCCATGTTGCGCAGGTCGATGTCCCGCTGAGCCGAATCGAGGGAAATAAAATCCATCGGATTATAGAAGGCGGTGTTGCCATCGCGGTCGGCCGGCGCGAAGCGGACGACCTGGCTTAACGTGGCCCGATGGCCGGCTGTCGCTTCGTAGGTCTCGCCGCGCAGATCGAGCACGACGAGCGAATGTGGCCACATCAGCGCGTTCGGAATGATCAACGCTGCGCCTTTGCCTGACCTCGGCGGTCCAATGACGAAGCCGCCCACGTCATCGCCGTCGATCCAAAGTTTCTTGCCGCCGCGAAGTCTGGGGCGCGTCAGGCTCAATTTGCCCGTGCGCCGATCGCGGTGCGGGGCAAAGACGTTGACCAGCCTGCCGCCGGCGCGTCCGATGAAGATGCCTCTCGGCTTCAGCAGGCCGGCCCGGCGAACGTCCGCCATCGACATGAATTTCGCGTCGTTGCCCTTGGGTGGCCGCATCAAGAAAGCGATCACGAGCGGCAGGACGAAGCCGAATACGGCCGCGGCACCGGCGTACTGAAGCTTTGCAAAACTTCCAGCTTTCAGGTCCGTCCAGGCGTAGTCTAAGACTGGTCGCGGGTCCGCATTGATATCGTCAAAGAGAAAATGCGAACCGGTCCTGTACCAGTCCGTAGCCGCGTATGCGACCAAAAACAGCAAGGCACCCAGCGCCACGGCCATCAGCACCAAGAAGATCCTGCCAGCGATCTTTTCCATAGTGCGTCCTCGTCAGGGCGTCTCCGCCTTCGTGAACTTGATTTCGCTGATCGATCGGCGCCCGCCTTCGCCGCGCACCATCTGCACAACGACCGGGATCACCTCGCGCAGGTACTCGAGAACCTCGCTGCGAGAGAGCCCGACATTGCTTTGCATGACCATCAGGGCCAGGCGCTCATGGGCCGAGCGGGCGGAGTTGGCGTGAACGGTCGTCAGCGAACCCGGATGACCGGTATTGATGGCTTGTAGGAAGGAAAATGTCTCGGCGCCGCGCAGTTCGCCGAGCAGCAACCGGTCGGGCCGCATTCGCAGCGATGCCTCGAGAAGCTGTTGCGGCGTAACCCTGGCAAGGCCCTGGTCGCCTTTCGAGGCAAGCAGCGTCACCGTGTTTAGCGTTGCCGGCTTGAGTTCGCGCGTATCCTCGATGGTTATGATGCGCTCATGAGATGGGATGATCTTCAACAACGCGTTGAGGAAGGTCGTCTTGCCGGTTGACGTGCCGCCGGAGACAATGAGCGAAATCCGATTGCAAACCGCGTATTGCAGGAATTCCAACGGCGAAGTGTCATGCAACATCTCGGCAAGCTGCTTTTCTTCGGCCGAGAGCGCCAGGCCACCGCCCATCTGGGTCTGTTCGAACGCGCCCATCTTTGCGTAGTCGCCAAGGGTCATGTCCATGATGACTTGCTTGCGGATGGAGATCGCGCCGCCATCGTGTGCCGCCGGCGGCAGCACGCATTGGAAGCGCTCGCCTGAGGGCAGAGCGGCCGCCAGGACCGGCGTGACTTCGTTGACGACCTGGTTGGTGGCCGAAGCGACACCGACCGAGACCGAGCGTATCCAGTTTTTCGTAAGCTCGCGTTTGACGACGTGCTGCATCTCCTTTGTGCCAAGGCGCTCAATGAAAACTTCGCCGGGTCGATTGATGGCGATTTCCGAAACCGTTTCTTCCTCCATATAGGGCCAGATCGGTTCCAGTTCGGCGCGCAGAACCGGCGCGCGCATCCAGGCGTTCGGCACGGGCTGCACGACATTCATTTGGCCGGATTCCCGTAGCCTGGATAATAGGGATCAGCCTCAGCTTTTGGCGTCGTTAAGAGCGGCGTCGGAGCGAGCGCCTTTGCCGGCTTCCCGCCGCGCTTCAGTCGAACCAGCTCCTCTTGCACCGGATCTGCATAGAGCTCGGAAAAATCCAGATCACGGCGAACGAAGGCGACAATCGGCGTGCCTTGGTCCACGTAGATCGTCGGCGGAATGTTCTGTGTGTCGCGGAATGCCTCTTGTGCCAGCTGTTGCAGCGCCGTCGAGGATTTGTCGAAGGCGATGCTGCGGGGATCGCGCTGCTGACCGGAGCCGCCATAGGTGGTCGTGGCCGTCTGCCCCGTGACGGGGTCCACGGTTGTCACCTGTTGTTGCTGGCTGCCGTTGCCATGGTCGGCGAGGGAAGACAGGTACTCCGAAACGCCGCCCACCACGGAAAGCATGATCGCATTGCCATAGCGTTCGAGCCAATGCGTATCGACGCGGCCGCCGAGACCGCCCCGTCCAAGACTGTCGGCTCCAGGCGAGGCAATGTCGACCGACACCCCGTCGGAACGTATGACGCGGTTCCAGACGATGAAAACACGCTTTTGCCCGCGCGCGATCCCCGAACGATATTCGCCGGTCAGCCGAGAGCCCTTCGGAATCAGAATGCGGCGGCCGTCGAGCGAATAGACGTCTTCGCGCGCCACCGCGCGAACCATGCCAGGCAGATCGGTGTTGATGGCGGTTTCCAAAAATCCGCGGATCATCGTGCCTTCAGGGATCAAAGCATCGGTGCGGCGGAAAACCCGCGCCTTGGCCATCGCATTCGAATGGGTTTCCGATTGCGCGAGGAAAGCCTTGTTGGGATCGGTGTCGGCTCCTGGCACTGGAACAAGCTGACCGTTAGCGGCGATTTGTGTCTGGGCCTGCTGATCGTGCTCGGCGGCCGGGCTCGCTTGCTCGCTGGTAATCATCTGGTTCGACCGCAGGCGCTCCCACATTGCCTTTTGGTGCTCAGCCTCGTCGGCCTTCCGGCGGGCCTCCTCGTCGGCTGCTGACTTGCGGCGAGCTTCTTCTTCTTCGGCTTTGCGGCGCGCCTGTTCGGCTGCCAATTGGGCTTCGATGGCGCGCCGCTGCGCGTCGAGATCTCCGCCTTGCTGGACCGTCTGATCCACATTGTCAGCCTGCTGCTTGTTGGTCTCGCCTTCCGCGGGCGGCGGAACAACGATCTGGTCGATTGTCTTGTCGGCCGCTTGTGGCGTCTCGGCGAGCGCCGGCGGGCGAAATTCAGGCGGGTTGAAATTGTCACTAGCGTCCGATGCCGCATCACGAGAGCGCGGCTCGCGAGGCCAATTGATCCAGATCAGCGCGCTCGCCACAATCAATCCTATGGCGACCATGGCAACTTTGGCGCCTACTCCGGCATAGCGTCGAGCAACGGACGGACCGCCATCAAGCTCGTTATAGTCGATGTTGCTCATCTATCGTCCCCTCGTGGACGGGGAAGAGAAGGGGCCGGACCCGCGCACCAGCTTTCTCGGCCCATAGACGTCGGAGACAGGATCCGCCTTGGACGGCCGCGCTCGATTGTAGAGGCAAAGCGTTTTGCCGTCGGCCCTCAGCGTGAATTGCCGGCCGGTCTTGTCAACGACCGTGTATTTTCCCTGGGTCCGCTGATTGACAAGCGATTCCTGGCCTTTTTCATCGACGACGAAGATGGCCGGGATGTCGGCCGAGAACTCCAGGAACATCTTGGTGCCGTCGTCGAAAGCAACACGCGGCTTCAAGCTGTCATCCCCGACATAGACGTAATTGTAGTTGAGATCGGCATAGTTGAGGTTCTTGAGATCGGGATCGGCAGCGCTTTTCTGGGCTTCAGAAAGCAAGCGCGCGTTTTGATCCTCGTCCGCGTATTTGAACCGGACCTGGAACGACGCACGGTCGCGATCGCTGTCGGTGGCTTTGAGCAACAGCGAATAGACGCGCCGGTCGGTAATGACGTTGACATTCGTCCAGGCGTCGCGTTCGAGCGGCTTGATGAAGAGAAAGCGCGAGCCGCGTTTGGGCACGATCGACCAGCCTTTCGTGTCGCCGGCCGAAACCGTTTCGATGACTTCGGACGGGCTGAGCTCAATCATCGTGGAGACGCCGAGCGCGGCATTGACCGTCGCCACATTGTCGTTGTCGAAAGGCACGTAGCGGATACGATAGTCCCGCGACGCAGCGTAGCTGGCCGAGCCAAGCAAGATCAGCAGCGACAGGGCGGCCCCAATGTTGGTCTTCATGGCGCGCTCCCTGCCGTCGGTGCGGACTCCTGATCGCGACGGTATTCCATCACCTGGAAGCCAAGCGGATTGTCGAAGCGCCATTCGTTCTTGATCGGGGTCGTCGTGTAGCGGAATTTCACCACGGCCACCCAATTGTCGGTCGCGGAAGAATTCTCGCGACGCGTCGTGGTCGAAAACCGCACCGACGCGGTCGTGTTGTTGAGCAGTGACACCGACTTGACGTCGACGGAAACGGTGACATTGCGACCGTAGATCTTGTCGAGCGACTGCGCGTTGGACGGCGTGTAGCCCCAAGTCAAATCCTTTGACGCCGTTCCCGTCGAATAAAGCTGCGCAAGATCATAGTTCTGCTTGATCTCGCTCGCGTCATAGGTTTCGCGGGCGCGGATATAGCGAACAAGATTGGCGGCCGTGACCGCCTCATTTTGCGACAGATCGCCCGGTTTGAGCGCGCGCGCAATTTCGAGATAGCCGGTCGTCTTGTCGACCTCGATCACATAGGGCTCGAATTGCCTGAGCGGGAGGATCAGGACCAGCGCCAGCAATGACAGGCCTGCAACCACGCTGGCGACGCCGCTGATTAGCCAGGCCAGCGTACGCGATCGTCTGAGAGACCGGTGTGTGTCGTCCTCCCATGTCGCGCCAGCCTGATAGTAGCGCTCATCGAGGAGTTTGCCGGTCTCGGCGGCTAGGCTTGCCTGGATTTTTGTCACTTTACTTTAGCCTCATGTCCAAACTCCCGCTGCGGCCACAAAGCCGCATTCATCAGGCCGATGCCTGCGATCTAGGCCAATGGCCTCGCGTTATCGCGCGCCGCTTGCTGAATGGATGAGCGAGCCGCCTCGCTACTGCGGGACGTCCTGAACCGTTGCCAACGGTTTGCAACAAGCCGCGCTCCCGAATAGCGGGCAACGTTGCCCGGGACATTCCCATAGGAGCGGTATGCTCCAACTGTGCTGAGATAGCCGCCGCCATTCAGTATCGAGGCGATCGCCGGGATTTGCATGAGCACATAGATGCCGATGATCGTGACCAGGACGAGCGGCAGGACCATGGACATTTTGTTGTCGACGCTGGCGCCTCCCGACGTGGCCGTGTTCAAGGCAAGATTGACCAGCGAAAAATAAAAGCCCAGGAAGCCATATATGAGGATTTGCTGGATGATCAGATAGGTGGTCAGCGAAATGAACCCCTCGCTCATCCGGGTTGACCACCGGTAGAGCCAAAGGACAATCCAGACCGGCGCCAGCGCCAAAGTGATGAACAGCATGATCTTGGCCGCGATGATTGCCGCTATCGCAAGCGCCGAAAAGATGATGGCGGCCAGGAGCACGATGGTGGAAAGCAGCGCGCCGAATATGTCGTAAAAAGTGCCGCTGTAGACCTGATTGGCAACATCCTGGGCACCGCGGTAGAGATTGTCGATCAAGGCTGGGATCGCATCTTGATCCGCGAGCTGGTTGCCGGTGGCGCGAGAGACGGCCCCGACGATGATCTTGCCGATTTCGCTCGGCACCGCCTGCACGAGCTTGTAGATCGTCTCGGAAAACGTGCCCCAACCATTCAGCAACAGGTAGATGACCACCGCACGACCGAGGCGGTACACCGACTCGATCGGAGAGATCGCCTCGCGGCCGCTGACGATCGAGTAGCCCCACCAGATGATGTAGACGGTGAGCATGAGCGCGTAGACATTCCCCAGCGCGTAGCCGAGCTGCATGTAGACGCTGGAGACAAAGCCTCTTCCGACGTCATCGATGCCTCCCAGAATGCTTGTCGCCAGCCCGTTCATCCATCCTCGACAACACGATCGAAGGGCGTGGCGTTGACCGGCTTCAAGGGTCCGCAGCTCGCGTCGCCGGCATAAGCCAGCGGCGCGCACGGCGCCTTGAGCTCGCGACCTGGCCTGGCGCACCCGGCCACCGTGACGCTCGTCACCGTGACAGCGACTACGGCGACCCACCGCCACAAAGCTGGCATCCGTTTCGCTCGCGCCGTCAAATCAGTTCCCGCTTTTACCGAAGTTTTGGAATGGATTGACTTGCGCCGGCGTCATCAGCTTTTGCACCTGGCTTTGCCGCAACAGCCGGGTCTTCATTTCCTCGTTGAGCGCGGCGACAGCACCATTCTGGACGCCGATGAGCTCGTTGACCGCACGTGCGTTCTCGAGCTGCATGCGCGTGTTTTGATCGACCGAGCCTTTCACGTCCTCGGACTGTCCGATCTGGCCGCTGGCCGACTGCAACGACTGTTCGCGTTGCGCGACCCCTTGCGAGGCCTGCGACGTCAAGGCGCTTAACAGCGACGCGACGTTGACGCTGCCGCTATAGGCCGTATTGACGGCACTGCTGCCATTACCGGTGATTTGCTGGAGCTGTTTGACCAGCTGCAGGCCGTTGATGACCGCTCCGGCGATCTTCTGGATTTCAGGAGACAGCCCGCCGAAAGAGAGGGCGCCGCCATTAAGGATCGATCCGAAGCTCGGCGCTTGCGCAATCGACATATTGCCGCCCAAGCCCATTTGGCCAATGCCGAGAGAGCCGTTGCGGCTGCCCGTCAAGGCTTGCAGGATCTGATTGCTCTTCTCGAGGATGTCCTTGTTGGATCCCATGATCGAATTGGTGTTGTCCGCGTTCTGGCGGGCAATGTCCAAATTCGCATTGTCGATGACCGCGATTTGCGCGTGAGTGGCACTCGACAGAAGTGTTACACATGCTGCGATAGCGATTTTTCTCACTCTCAGCCTCCTATTCCTGAATTGCTTCGATCGCGCGAGCCGCGCCGCTTGGATCGGCGTTGGTTTGCACCGACTGCGCGTTCCCGGAAGCGGCGTGCGCGCTCTGGCTGGCACAGGGTAGCCATTGGCTGCGATCGATCCGCAGGCGTTGAAGCTCGGCCGGGTCGCATGAAAATGGATTTGGGGATTCACCCTGTGGCGGGGCAATGATCCGCGCGGTCTGCGAGGCTCCGACGTTGCTCAGCGAAAGATACTGACCGAGGAGGGCGGTGAAGTCGGAGGCCTGATTGATATATTGGCCGGTCACGTCCGTATTGAGACTTCGAGCGGACGAGTCGAGCTCCCAGGCATCCTTGTATTCGCCAACTTGGCCGACGCCGCCGGCGAGCGCGTCGATCTGCGAGGAATTGGCCGTCATCTGTGCGGAGCTTCCGTCAAGGTCAGCCGCGGCTTTGGTGACAGAATCGAGAGCGCCGCTTTGGGCAGCCCCGCCCGGTCCGCTCGATGTCACGATGCTGATCGCCGGTGGGGACGCCGCCGGCGCCTGTCCGCTCGCGACGTAACTGTCGAAATAGCTGTGCCAGCGGCCGACGCCTGAGGCCCACTGCGCCTGTTCGGCGGCATTGGAGCCATTATAGAAACTCGCCAGGCAGCTGTAGTTGCTGGCGCCGCACTGTGCGACGCCTTTGCCGAGATACTTGACGCCGCCCTCGACGTTTTGCTCATTGATGTCGCGATCGAAGCCGAGCTGCCTGCCCGTTCCCTTTGTCAGTTGCATCACGCCCTTGACGCCGGTGTGAGAGCCGGCGCAGCTGTCGAAGCGGGATTCCTGATAGGCGACCGACAGGGCCAGTCCCTCCGGGACGCCATATTTTTGGGCATAGTAACGGATGAGCTTGGCGTTTTCGGCGTCGTGGTTCAGCGCCTCACCGGGGGAGCGATTGAACATTTGCGACCTGTACTTATTCGAATAGGTGCAAACGACACTCTTTTTCTTCTCCTGCTCGTCGGATTTGGTTTCTTGCGATTTTGCGCTGTGCTGCTCGTCTTGCGCGCGCTGATCCAGATTGGAATTGTCGATGACGGCGATCTGGGCCAGCGCCGGGGCAACCGCCATCTGCCCCGGCATGATCGCGGCCGCGGCGATCACGCGGCTAAGCAGCTTCTTCATGCTCGCTCTCCCATCCACAAAGGTATGGCAGCCACGCTTCCGGCTCTTGCCCGTAAATCTCCCGTAGCCGTTCGCATTCCTTGATGTTGGTTTCGTTGGTCGACAGCACCTTGATGAGGTCTGGCATGCCCGACAGGTCGAGCTTCGCCACAACGGAATCGCTGTCGTGCTTGACCAGGAACGTGCGCGTTTCCTTGGCGGTGCGGCGCACAAACTCGAACTCCTTCGCCGTCAGCGAAAAGCGCGCCATGTAGGAGTCTTTGCTCGCCTTCGGGTTGGGGAAAAAGATGTTGGTTTTCGTCTGCTCGATCAGCGAGGACGAGATCGACGAATTCACCACGTCCTCGGCCGTCTGGGTGCCAAAGCCGACGACACCATTGCGCCGGCGGATTGTTTTCAGCGTCTCGTTGATGAAGGCGGCGAACACGTCGTCATCGAGCAGCTTCCAGCCTTCATCGAGGAACATGAGAAGCGGTGTGCCGTCGATGATCTCTTCGAGACGATGGAAGATGTAGAGCAGAGCGGCCGAGCGCAATTTTTTATCGGCCAGGATCTTGGTCATGTCGAACCCGACCACCGGCTTGGAGAAATCGACGAGATCGACGGGGTTGTTGAAGAGCCAGCCTTTGTCGCCAGGGTTCAGCCAGGGTTCAATTCGCGCCGCGAGATCGTTCATTCCCGGCGCCAGCGAGCCGCGCAGCACCTCCGGCAGTAACTCGAACGTGCGTTGTTGGCGCGGGATCTTGTAGACCTTGTCGACGGCCGTGTTGATCACGCGCATTTCCGCCACGTCCAGCGACCCGTCGTCAGGTGTCAGGATGTAGCGCAGCAGCCCTTCCAGAAACGTGCGGTTTTCTGCCGTGTCTTCCAGCTGAAGCGGCGCAAAGCCGGTGGCCTGCATCGGCTGCATGACTTCGTAGCGGCCACCGAGCGCGCGAATGAAGAGCTCGGCGCCCCGCATGTAGTCGAAGTACACGCAGCGGGGTCGCGGCGAAATCCGCATCGCCTGGGCCATCAGGAATGACAGCACGACCGTCTTGCCCGAACCGGTCGGACCAAAAACGGTGAAGTGACCGACGTCGTGAACGTGAAAGTTGAAATAATAGGCTGTCTGGCTGGTCGTCTCGAGAAGCGCGATCGGCCGCTTCCAGTGCAGTCCTTCACGCTGGCCGGAGGGAAAATTGTGGCCTGAAAACAGCCCGGCAAAATTCAGCGACGAGATCAGGGCGCGGCGCGCAATGTAGCTGAAATTGCCGGGCAGCTGTGCCCAAAACGCAAGTTCGCTGTTGAGCGTTTCCCGCACCGGCACGATCGACATGCGCGACAGTTCGGTACTTATGTCGGACAGGGAGCGGTTGAGCCCTTGGACGTCGGCAGCCAGCGCCATCACCGTCATGTGGTGCTGTCCGAAAACCACCTCGCCACCGGCAAGCTTGTCAGCGCCGGCGTGGACCGAATCCTCGACAGAGGTTCCGGCCTCATCCGAACCGCTGACCTGGTTGGAGATCGTGTTGATGCGGCGCATGGCCGTCACGCGATCTTCAATCGCGAATGACTGCGTCAGGATAAATTCATGCGGGAGCCGCAACAGGCCATCCAGCGACCCGGGTGCCGTGAAGGGCGGGTATTCCTTGATCGACACCATGGCGCCAATCTTGCTTTCATGCGCTCCCCTGATCTCCAGAGCGGATTTGCCGAAGAAGATTTGCCGGGTCGCACAGGCAGTCGCCAAGCTCATGCGCGGCAGCGGCATTTCGACATCCGCGCCGCCGGCAAGGATCTTGGCGATGAATTCGGCGGGTTCGGAAAACACGCTGCTCCGCCGTGTCACCACCCCCAGGAGCCGCGCGCCATAGGCCGAAAAGTCCTTGACGACGCCATTGAGGACATCCTGCAATTCGGCCATGGCCTCTTCACGTGTCTCTTCGCCGGCGGTACTGATGCGGAAGGCGTTGAGCGCCTTGTCGACCCAGCCGACGCGCCCGACCATCGGGCGGCGGATGAGCGTCAGGAAAGCCTCGTTGACGAACAGGTTCTTTGAGCCCAACTCGTCCATGTAGCGGGCATCGAGCTCCGCCACGAAAGGGTTGTCGAAATCCCCTTCGATCTCCGGCGTCACGTGACGCCGGATGATGGTCGAATAGGCGGCAAAACGGGACGTGGAGAGATTGCGGAATGTCGTGTTGCGGTTGAACATGCGGTTGTTGAGCTCTGCCTGATCCATGGTCTGGAAGGGCAGGCCGCTAAGCTGAATGACCCCGACGAGAAAGCCGCTTTTCGTGACGACCAGGTTGTCGTCGACATGGCGCAAATAGGGGACATGGGCCTCGACAGGCTTTTCCCGTTTGCGTGCTTTGGCGAATTTCAGGTCGGCGTTGACGGTCACGGTGAATAGCTCCTCGCGCCCCAAAAGCCTGAATTCGCGACCGCGCCGCGCTTCGACAGTCGGCGTTCGACGATGTGGAAGATGTAAGGATCGCGCTGGCACAGATAGGCGCTCACCAGATGCGTCGCGCTGAACAGGCAAAGGCCGAGCGTAAAACTGCTGGTCGCGATGAATCCAATGACGGCAGCCATGCCGTTAAGCGCGAACACTTCGTAGCGCACGCCCCATTTCATCGGCGGGCGCGTCAGGGGCAGGCTTACCGGCTCGACATAGACCTCTTCGTCGTCCATCGGCTCACGCGCCTCCGGCGGTTGACCGGATGGAATCGACCAGAGCTGCAGCGCCAAAAACCAGAGCGATGCCGATGATGATGGAAAGGGCCATCATCCACACCAGTCTGCCGGTCATGGCAAGGAAGCCGAGAAAGCAAACTGCTATGATCCCAAAAGATCGAGCAATGCTGCCCTGCAGCACACCGACGAACCATTGCAGCACGCCCTCGACCGGGGCAGCCGACTGCGCGTATGCGCTTGCCGGCGCGAGCGCCATGCCGATCGCCGCAGCGGCTATAAACTGCAGGGCGAATTTGCCCGCCTTTT
>NZ_JBSKBP010000069.1:0-16843 GCF_053714275.1 Mesorhizobium sp. Arg314
GAACAAAACAGAATCAAAGCCACGAGTCGGCCGGACCAAAAACGTTTTTCAGCAGCCTGTTAAAGCGCGTCGCCTGAATCCATTTCAGCGCGACGCGCTTTAGGCGAATGTCGCCGAAGCGTCGGGCATCCTGACATCACCGTGTCAGCAGCACCCCTGTTATACCCTGCCTCCAACGAGAGGTAGGAGAACTGCGATGATCGACAGCGGCTTTGAAACCAGCTCCCTCAGGATGGAATTGCTTCTGCTCGTCACATTCCAGGCGCCGGCCGCCGATGTCGAGCGCATCATGGAGGCCGTGGTGGCGATCACGCCGCTGCGCATGGGCAAATATGACTCCAACGCCTATCAGTCGGCGCAAGGCATCGAGCGCTACCGGCCGTTCGAAGGTGCCGCCGCCGGCGCCGAAACCGACTTGCGGCGGCGGCCCGGCACGGTCGAAGTGTCGTTCGAGATCGCCGACGACCAGGCCCTCGCCGCCCGTGTCGTCGAGGCGATATTCCAGGCCCATTCCTACCAGGAGCCCGTCATCCGTATACAACCGCTGCTGGCCAGCCGATCCAAGGGGCTCGACGACCGCGCCAATCCGAACCGATGGTGGAACACGACGGGCGACTGGAAAAAGACGGGCCGGCTGATCGGGGAGAACGCCTGAAACGGTGAAATCGGCCATGCCGAAATAAGGCAAGGAAGGCGCCCGGGCTTGACTTTCCGGGCGCGTTCTTTATGTGTCGCGCCAAGTTTCCCGCGTCCGGGTGTTTTCCCGTGCTCCAGCGGCCAAAACTCCACGAACATTAACGGACGAAAATCATGGCCAAAGCCGCAAACATCAAGATCAAGCTTCTGTCGACCGCCGACACCGGGTTCTTCTACGTCACCAGCAAGAACAGCCGTACCAAGACGGACAAGCTCTCGTTCCGCAAGTACGATCCGGTCGCCAAGAAGCACGTCGAGTTCAAGGAAACCAAGATCAAGTAATCTGGTTATCCTGAGAAATCAAAACGCCGCCCTCCGGGCGGCGTTTTGATTTAGGAAAGACCGGGCGACAAGGAACCGCGCCGCTGTTCAGCGCACGGTTCCGATGTCGGTTTTACGAAAAGGGGGCCGGTCGGCGTTTGGCAGCGGTACGAGGAGGCCACTATGTGCCAGCGCCGGCCGGCCGACCCCACGGACCCAGGAGATGCGGCGGACCTGAGCATCATGGGGAATTTTTCGGATCGGGCCGGCTAGTCTACCCTCGTGCCGGCCTCGTCTTCTGTCTATGCATCGCAGATTTGCGCAAGACCTTATAAAAATCAACCATTTCTTAACCACCGCTCGCGAATCGCTTGGGTTAAGGTAAATTCGTAACCCTGCTGGGACGACTGCGAATTAGCGCCTTTTACCAAAGCATGTCTCCCAAAACTGGGAACCGGTTTCGGGACAAGGACGTGCGCAAGATCAAGATCCAAGCGTACGGAGCGAATCTGAAAGATCGCGACGCGCTTTAGGCAGCCTTGGCGACCACCCGGTTGCGGCCGCCGCTTTTGGCCTCATAGAGCGCAAGGTCGGCGCGCTTCATCAGTGCGGCGACGCTGTCGGCTCCCTTCAGAAGCGAGGACACGCCGACGCTGACCGTGACCTCGATCGTCCTGCCGTCGTTTCCAATGGCAAACGGCGCTTGCGCGATCTCGGCGCGGATGCGCTCGGCAACCTTCTCGGCGACGGCGCCGTCGGTGTCGGGCATCACCACGACGAACTCCTCGCCGCCAAAGCGGCAGGCGAGATCTATGCCGCGCACATTCTTGCGCAGCCGCCTGGCGAACTCGCGCAGCACATCGTCGCCGCCGTCATGGCCATGGGTGTCATTGATCGACTTGAAGCGATCGAGGTCGGTGATCATCACCGACAGCGGCCGCCGCCGCGCCACGGCGCGATCGAACAGCGTCTGCAAATGGCTGTCGAGGTAGCGCCGGTTGTGCAGCCCGGTCAATCCGTCGATCACCGCCATCTCGATCGTCTGGGCGACGCTGGCGCGCAATTGGTCGTTGTAGCGCTTGCGCCGCACCTGCGTGCGCAGGCGCGCCGTCAGCTCGTGCTGGTCGATCGGCCGGATCAGGTAGTCGTTGATGCCGAGTTCCAGACCGCGCAGGATGCGGCCCTCCTCGCCCTCGTCGGCGAGCAGCATGATCGGCAGGAAGCGCGTGCGGTCGAGCGAACGCAGCTGCGAGCAGAGTCTCAGCGCATCGAAGTCGGCGAAGGCGGTCGAGATCAGCACGCATTCGTATGGCGTCTCTGCCGCCTGGAAGAACCCCGCGCTCGGGTCGGTCGCGACATCGACTTCGGCAGTGTTGCGCAGCATCTTCTGGATACGCTCGACGGAAGACCTGCGTTCATCGATGAGAAGCACTCTCGGCTTGGTGTCCTCGGTCGCGAAATCGCGGCTCAGAAGTTCCTCGATGCCGATATTGCGCGTGGTCGAGGCGCGCAGCCTGAGCTCGTCGGTCAGCGACTTCAGCCTGACAAGGCTCTTCACCCGCGTCATCAGCTGCAGGTCGTTGACCGGCTTGGTCAGGAAATCGTCCGCGCCGGCCTCGAGGCCGCGCACCCGGTCCGAGACCTGGTCGAGCGCGGTGATCATGACGACGGGGATATGCGAGGTCGCCGGATCGCTCTTCAGGCGCTTGCAGACCTCGAACCCGTCCATGTCGGGCATCATCACATCGAGCAGCACGACGTCGACCTTGCCGTTCTCGCAGGTCTCGATCGCATCCGGACCGCTATTGGCCGTCAGCACCTCGAAATACTCGGCAAGCAGCCGAACCTCCAGCAGCCGCACATTGGCGGGGATATCGTCGACGACGAGGATCCTCGCGGTCATCTCAAAAGGCTCCGGTTCTGCTGGTATCAGACATCAGGCATCGCCCAGATAGGATTTGATCGTCTCGATGAAACGCGGCACCGAGATCGGCTTGGAGATATAGGCCTCGCACCCACCCTGGCGGATACGCTCCTCATCGCCTTTCATGGCGAAGGCGGTGACGGCGATGACGGGAATCGAATGCAACTCGTCGTCTTCCTTCAGCCACTTCGTCACTTCCAGGCCCGATACTTCGGGCAGCTGGATGTCCATCAGGATGAGATCCGGCCTGTGCTTGCGCGCCAGATCCAGCGCCTCCAGCCCATTGCGCGTGCGAACCGTGTCGTAACCGCTGGCTTCGATGAGGTCCCGAAAGAGCTTCATATTGAGCTCATTGTCCTCGACGATCATCACCTTCTTAGCCATCAATTTCCCGTCCCGACTGCCCTCGAAGGCGAAGGCCGTCGCAATGCGTCCCTTCGGACCGCACCCAACCCTTTTCCACTCTAGCCCAATATGATTGACGAAACGGAAACCGGAGGTTGGAAAGCAGCATCAATTCCACCTTCGGACGTTGCACGGGAGAGAGCGGAGGCTTGCCGCAAGCGACGCTTGCCGTTACTGCGGAGAGAGACTCAAAAATCCACCATTCCAAAGGTAATGATGGCGAACGCAGCGTCAATGCGCGAGGAAGCGGAAACCATTGCCGTAAAGGCACTGGGCTTCGTCGCCGCCGACCCGGAACTTCTGCCGCGCTTCCTGGCGATCACCGGCATCGACGCGCAGTCGATCCGCAAGGCCGCCGCAGAGCCCGGCTTCCTTGCCGGCGTTCTGCAATTCATCCTCGCCCACGAGCCGACGCTTCTGCGCTTTGCCGAGGAGACCCGCACGCCGCCGGCCGCCGTCGGCAAGGCACTGCGCGCGCTTCCGCTCGGCAACGACGATCACGAGCGCTCGACATGAGCGACGATCCCGAGACAGCGCGGCAGATCGAGGAGCTTGCCGCCGATGACCGGCCGTTGCTGGTGCTCGACGTCGACGATGTCGTGCTCGAATTCGTCCGGCCCTTCCCGCATTTCCTGAAAACGCGCGGCTTCGGGCTGACGCTGGCTTCCTTCCGCCTCACCGGCAACATCGCCGAGACGGCGAGCGGCCGGCTGATCGAGCAGCCGGAAGTGACAGCGCTTCTCGGCGATTTCTTCGACACCCAGGCGGATTGGCAAAGCATCACCGACGGTGCCGCGGACGCGCTGGCGATGCTCGGCCAAAGCGCCGAGATCGTCATGCTGACCGCCATGCCGCACAAGCATCGCGCCGTGCGCCGCGCGCATCTCGATGCGCTGGGGCTCAATTACCCGCTGCTGACGACGGAGATGGCCAAGGGGCCGGCAATCGCGAAACTGCGCGGCGCCAAGGGCCGGCCCGTCGCCTTTGTCGACGATCAGCCCTCCAACCTGGTCTCGGCGCGCAATTCGGTGTCGGACGCCCACCTCTTCCATCTGATGGCCGACAACTCGTTGCGCGCCTTCCTGCCGCCAACGCCGGAAGACATCATCTCGGTCGAGGACTGGCCCGAGGCGGCGCCCAAGATCGCGCGCGCTCTCGGGCTTTAGCGTAGGCGTTCAAGGCTGCAGCTTGGCGCCGGCTCCGCCATTGTCGCCGCCGGTTGAATTGTCCGTTCCGTTCGCGCCGTCAGCACCCGAGTTGTTATCCTGGCCGGCGCTGTCGTCCTGGGCGGCATCAGGCCCCTTCAGCATGGCGCCGTTGACCGTGACGGACCCATCGGCCTTGGTGTTGATCATCCACTCCAGCCGGCCGTCCGGCAGCGTCTTGCCAAAGCCTTTGACGGCCAACGCAAACGGGAAGGCCTGCGCCATTTGCTCATCGCTCTTGGCTCCTTCCTTCAGGGCATCGACGATCTTGTCATAGCCGGTGACGTCAACGGTCACGGTCGCATCGGGCTTCTCGCCGGGAAACGTCATCTCGCCTTCCATCGCCACCTCGATGTCGGCGTTCTTCACCGTGCTGTGCCCGATGACGACCTTCGGATTCTTGGCTTTGAAATCGGCGACCAAAGCCTTGCCAAATTCATCCGAAAGCGGTGGATTCTTATTAAGATCAAAGGCTTCGATCGCCTTTTTCGCCATCGTATCGAAGTCGATATTGGCGCCGCCGAAATTCAGGTCGATGTCGGTGGGCAGCAAAGGGACGGTCCATTCGGGCAGGGTCTGCCGCGGGATTGTCAGGCCGGTGGCCTTGACCGTGTAATCGACTTTGCCGTTCTGGGAGACGCCGTCCATGCCGAATGCAGTGCTGAATTGCGTTGCCCCAAATTTTCCGACGGGGCTCTCCACTTCGAAATCCTTGAAGCCGTAGTTGCCTTCGACCCTTTCCCAGATGGGCAGTGCAGCCAGCATGAGCGATTTGAGCTCAGCCTGGTTCGCCTTGAGCTTGGCTTCGTCCTCATTGGCCACGGCAAAGGCAAGCAGGTCGAGCAGCGGCTTCGTCCGGACGCCTTTGCCGTTTGCGTCCACGGAAAGTTCCGGCGTTTTCAGGGTGAGCGGGAAGTTCAATCCGCTGTCGGGATCATCGACCTTGATCCTTTCGACGAAGTCCGAGACTTTCTGGGTGGCCGTGAAATCTACGCCGCCATTGGCGGATTTGGTCGCGGCAACGGTGGCAGTGCCGGCGCCGGTCGAGACATCGGCCTGCTGCTTGGCTTCCCGGGACGTCATGATCATCCCGGCCACCGAGCTGGTTCCGCTGGTGAAGGCGGCAAGAGCCGGATCGTAGACGCTCGTCACCTTGCCGTCCTTGATCGTGAATTCCATGCTCTGGCGGCCTTCCGGCCCATCGAACTCGAAGGATGCGCCCTGCGAGAAATTCGACGAGACGTCCCAAGACCCGTCGCTGCGCGGCTTCACCATCAGCGCGTATGGCGCCATGTCGAATTTCAGGAGCTTCTGCTCCGGCAGCGCATTGACGAGCGCCTTGACGTCAAGCGCGATCTTGTAGGCGTCGCCCTCGACCGAAACCTTGAGCACGCCCTTGTCGAACGCCTGCTTGCCGAAATAGCGAGCCAGATTGTCGGAAAGCTGCTTGGCGCCTTGATTGTCGACGGCCTGGGCAAAAGCGGGCGCGCTGAGCGCGAGGGCAAAGGCAAGTGGCAAAATACGCTTCACGTCGGTTCTCCGTGATCTCGGAAGACGAAACATCTGTGCTTCTGGTAGGCAAGAAGCGTTACAGCCGCAAGACGCCGACTGTAGGCCAAAAGCGCGCCCGGCTAAAGCACCAGCCGCATCAGCGGCCGGCCGGGCTTGCGCTCGACAAGCCTTTCGAAGCCAGCCTTCTCGAACACCCGCGATGAGCCGACGAAAAGCCCGATCGAGCGCGAATCGCGCGACAGGTCGATCGGGCAGGCTTCCAGCAACCTCGCGCCGTTCTCGCGGGCGAAGGCGATGCCGCCCTCGACAAGGCGGTGCGTGATGCCCCGGCCCCTCGCCTTGACGCGGATGAAGAAGCAGGAGATCGCCCACACATCCGGGTCGCTGGCATCGGCCGGATCGACCGGCGCCGAACCCCTGCCCTGATTGTTCCACTCCGGCACGTCGGCGCGCGGGCCGATCTGCATCCAACCAACGGCCTTGCCGTCATCGAGCGCCAAAAGCCCCGGCGGCGGGCCTGTTTCGATTCGCGCCTTGATCAGATCCTTGTTGCGCTCCTTGTCGCTGGCGCGGCGCTCCGCCGGCGCCAGCCGGAAATGCGTGCACCAGCAACCGTAACAGGCGCCCTGCTTGCCAAACAGGTCCTCGAAATCGGCCCAGCGCTCAGGAGTCAGCGGTGCTATGGTCGTGCTCATGCGTTCTCCCCAGGCCAAGCTTGTTGCCAGCCTTGCGCTGTCGTACCATTGCATCTGTTCTCTTTATGTTCGCAGCGATGGCGGCTCCTGTCAACAATCCCGAACACGGTTTTTGCCGTGACTGCCTGGCTTTCCAGCGCTCAGAGACGCGTCGCTGCGACCGCTGCGGCAGCCCGCGCCTTGTCCGCCACGCCGAGCTTTACCGCCTGCGGATCGCCCATATCGATTGCGACGCTTTCTACGCGGCGATCGAAAAGCGCGACAATCCGGCGCTGAAGGACAAGCCGGTGATCATCGGCGGCGGCCGGCGCGGCGTCGTCTCCACCGCCTGTTATATCGCTCGTATCCAGGGCGTTCGCTCAGCCATGCCGATGTTCAAGGCGCTCGAACTGTGCCCGGAAGCGGTGGTGATCCCACCCAACATGGAAAAATATGTCGGCGTCGGCCGCCAGGTGCGCGCGCTGATGCTGGCGCTGACGCCGCAGGTCGAGCCGCTGTCGATCGATGAGGCCTTTCTTGACCTCGCCGGCACCCAGCGGCTGCACGGCATGCCACCGGCGCTGGTGCTGGCGCGCTTTTCGCAGACGGTGGAAAAGGAGCTCGGCATCACCGTTTCGGCCGGCCTCTCCTACTGCAAGTTCCTGGCAAAGATTGCCTCGGATTTCCGCAAGCCGCGCGGTTTTTCGGTGATCGGCGAAGCGGAGGCGCCAAGCTTTCTCGCCGCGCAGCCGGTGACGATGATCTGGGGTGTCGGCAAGGCGTTGGCCGCGACGCTGGAGCGCGACGGCATCCGCATGATCGCGCAGTTGCAGCGCTTGGAGCGCGGGGATCTGATGCGTCGCTATGGCGTGATGGGGGACCGGCTCTACCGGCTGTCGCGTGGCGAGGACGACCGCCCGGTCGATCCCGACGGCGATGCCAAGAGCGTCTCGGCAGAAACCACCTTCGACACAGACATCGCCACCCTGGCGGAGCTGGTGCCGGTGCTGCGCGGCCTGTCGGAAAAGGTCTCGGCGCGGCTGAAGAAATCCGGCATTGCCGGGCGCACCGTGGTGCTCAAGCTCAAGACGCAGGATTTCAAGACCCGCACCCGCAACCGCCAACTTGGCGACCCGACACGTCTGGCCGACCGTATTTTTCAGACCGGGCTCGACCTGTTGCGCCGCGAAGCCGACGGCACGAAATTCCGCCTGCTCGGCATCGGCGTCAGCGACCTCTCCGACGACGAAAAGGCCGATCCGCCCGATCTCGTCGACGTGCAGTCGCGCAAGCGCGCGCTGGCCGAAGGCGCGATGGACACGTTGCGCGACAAGTTTGGCAGGAAGGCCGTCGAGACCGGCTATACATTCGGCAAGGGCCGCGCCGCCAATCCGCCCGAGCCGCTGGAAGATTGAAGGGTCAGGTGCGCTTCAGATCGATCCGGCTCGTCACCACCATCTTGCCGGTCGCCGGATCCATGTCGGTCACCGTCATCCGCATATCGTCCGGCCCGGTCTTTTCAACGGTCAGCTCCGCGTCGCGGTCGCCATTGACGATTTTCGCCCAGTGGATGTCGAGGTTGATCGCATCGCCCTTGCGGCTTCCGCTGAGCCCGGCGGGTCCGCTGCGCGAGCCGATATAGGTGCCGGTGTAGCTCGCCCCGCTGACCTTCAGGTCGGCGCGGATTTCCCGCGACATGATCAGCAATGCACGGCAGGTGCCATCGAGCGACAACGAGTTCGCCGTCGCGTCCGAAGTGAAGGTGCAGTTGATGTTCATCACCGGCGTGTTCGTTCTGATCCTGACCGTTCCCTTACCGGAAAATTTTCCCTGCAGCGAGCGCAGGAAGGCCGCCTCGTCGGCATGCGCGCCCGTCGGGCAGAAAAGACAGGCGGCGGCCAGCAAGGCAGCGGTCGATTTCATCAAGACGTTCCCTCTCGCGATCACTCAGGCAATTCCAGGAAAAGTGTGAAACCGTAGGACTCAGCGACTTCGCCGTACCCTTCTGTCCCGAATTGCGTCAAAACAAAGAGCTGGAGTGGTTCCCCGTTTCGCGGAAACGGGAACCACTCCAGCCGGCACCTTCCGAAGGAAGGCCTAAGCGTGGACTTAACGGGTGCCCGGGCGCCAGGTTCCGCCGTCGCGATGACGGTTTTTTGACACCCCATTCACTGGCCCAGTGGAATGACGCCGCTAATGGTTGCGGCCAAAGTCCGGTCTTGCGACATAGAGCCCCAAATGGCACCTGCTCCCTCGATCCCAAAAGCCGCACTCTGGATGGCGCTGTCAATCACCTCGATGCTGGGGATGTCGATCGCTGGCCGCGAGACGACCGCCGAGCTCAACGTCTTCCAGGTTCTGGAGCTGCGCTCGGTGATCGGCTTCTTCATCCTTTTGCCGCTGGTGATGATGAACGGCGGTTTTGCCGCAATGCTCACGCAGCGCCCTTTCGCCCATATCGCCCGCAATGTCATCCACTATACCGGCCAGGCTGCCTGGCTCTACGCACTGACGCTTATTCCGCTGGCCGTACTGATCTCGATCGAGTTCACGACGCCGATCTGGACCGCGATCCTGGCGGTCAGCTTTTTGGGGGAAAGACTGTCGCGGTCGAAGCTGGCGGCGATCGTGCTTGGCCTGATCGGCGTGGTCGTCATCGTGCGTCCCAATGCGGGCTCGATGGATCCGGGCCACCTCGTCGTCCTGGGCGCAGCGGTCTGCTTCGGCATCTCGATGGTGCTGGTGAAGTCGATGACCAGGACCGAGAGCGTGGTGCGCATCATCTTCTGGATGCTTATTATCCAGTCGGCGGTGGGCCTGATCCCGGCGCTGTATTATTGGCACAACCCCTCGCCCGGGCTTTGGCCGTGGATATTCCTGATCGCCTTCACCGGCATGTCGTCGCATTTCTGCCTGGCGCGCGCGCTGGTTTACGCCGATGCCACCATCATCTCGCCGATGGATTTCCTGCGCGTGCCGCTGTCGGCGCTGGTCGGCTGGCTGCTCTATCATGAACAGATCGACGTCTTCACCGCCGGCGGCGCTGCCCTGATCCTGGCCGGCAATCTGCTCAATTTGCAGCGCAAGACGCCGCAGGTGGCAGAGGCGGAGGCGGCAACGCCCTGAGCTAAACCAGTTCTACTTCGACGACACCCTGCACCGCGCGCATCGCCGATGCGATTTGTGGCGAGATGCGGTACCGGCCCAGATCGATCTCGACCTCGCCCTCCGCACCCTTAAGTACGATGATGCTAACCTGGCTGTCACCGCGCTGTTTGAGCTGTGATTGAATAGTAGGAGATGGACGATCATCTCTAACAAAGATGCGTAATGCCTTCTGAATGCGGCTAGCTTCATCGTCCAGTGATTGCACCGCATTAATGCGCAGATTGATGCCCTCGGGCCTGTCCTCGGCTGAAACCATGATGACCACCGAGTTGCCAGGCTCCAGCATATCGCGAAATTGCACCAATCCTTCCGAAAACAGAACGGCCTCATACTGGCCCGTCGTGTCGGAAAACTGGACCACCCCCATCTTGTTACCCGTCCGGGTCTTGCGTTCCTGCTTGGAAGTGACCGTCCCGGCAAGCCGCCCGTTGGTCGCGCCGCGTTTGACGCCCGCTGCAAACTCACCCCAGTTCTGCACCCGCATCTTCTGGAGTGCGGCCTTGTACTCATCCAGCGGATGCGCCGAGAGATAGAAGCCGACGACCTGGAACTCGCGATGCAGCCGGTCCGCGGCAAGCCATGGATCGGTCGCCGGCAGGTTGAGCGCCTGCGATTGGCTTCCAAGCGAAGCGCCGAAAATGTCGGCCTGGCCGGAAATAGCGTTCTGCTGCGCCAGCGAGGCTAGGCCCATCATCCGTTCGACGCCGGCCATCATCTGCGCGCGGTCGTGCCCGAAGCAATCGAGCGCGCCGGCCATGATCAGGCTTTCGAAGACGCGCTTGCCGACGATCTTCGGATCGACCCGCTCGCAGAAATCGGCAAGGTTCTTGAACGGCTTCTCGCCACGCTTGTCGACGATGTGCTCGACCGCAGCGTCGCCGACGCCTTTGAGCGCCGCCAGCGAATAGAAGATCTTGTTTTCGCCGACCTCGAACGGACGGAAGCTCGACATCACCGACGGCGCCACCACCTCGATGCCGAGGCGCATCGCATCCTGGCGGAAATCGGCAAGCTTGTCGGTGTTGCTCATGTCGAGCGTCATCGATGCCGCCAGGAACTCGACCGGGTAATGCGCCTTGAGATAGGCGGTCTGATAGGAAACGACCGCATAAGCCGCGGCATGCGACTTGTTGAAGCCGTAGTCGGCGAACTTGGCCAGGAGGTCGAAGATGAAATCGGCCTGCGGCTTGCTGACGCCGCGCTCGACCGCGCCCGTGACGAAGCGCTCGCGCTGTTTGTCCATCTCGGCACGGATCTTCTTGCCCATGGCGCGGCGCAACAGGTCGGCCTCGCCGAGCGAATAGCCCGACAGCTCCTGCGCGATCTGCATCACCTGTTCCTGGTAGACGATGACCCCTTGGGTCTCTTTCACCAGGTGGTCGATCTTGGGATGGATCGAGGCCATCTCCTCTTCGCCGTGTTTTCTGGCGTTGTAGGTCGGGATGTTCTCCATCGGGCCGGGACGGTAGAGCGCCACCAGCGCGATGATGTCTTCGATGCAGTCCGGCCGCATGCCGATCAGCGCCTTGCGCATGCCGGCACTTTCAACCTGGAACACGCCGACTACCTCGCCGCGCGACAGCATGGCGTAGGTTTCGGGATCGTCGAGCGGTATCGTGGCGAGATCGATGTCGACGCCGCGCCGGCGGATGAGCTTCACCGCCGTTTCCAGCACGGTAAGCGTCTTCAGGCCGAGGAAGTCGAATTTTACCAGTCCCGCCTGCTCGACATATTTCATGTTGAACTGGGTGACCGGCATGTCGGAGCGCGGATCGCGGTACATCGGCACCAGTTCCGACAGCGGCCGGTCGCCGATGACGATGCCGGCGGCATGCGTCGAGGCATGGCGGTAGAGGCCTTCGAGCTTCTGCGCCATGTCGAGCAGCGTCTGGACGATCGGCTCCTTCTCCGCCTCCTCGGCAAAACGCGGCTCGTTGGCGATGGCATCGGCCAGCTTGACCGGGTTGGCCGGGTTCTGCGGCACCATCTTCGAGAGCTTGTCGACCTGGCCGTAAGGCATCTGCAGCACGCGGCCGACGTCGCGCAGCACCGCGCGCGCCTGCAGCGTACCGAAGGTGATGATCTGCCCGACCTGGTCGCGGCCGTATTTCTGCTGGACGTAGCGGATCACCTCCTCGCGCCGGTCCTGGCAGAAATCGATGTCGAAGTCCGGCATCGAGACACGGTCCGGGTTGAGGAAGCGCTCGAACAGCAGCGAGAAACGCAGCGGGTCGATATCGGTGATGGTGGTCGAATAGGCGACCAGCGAGCCGGCGCCCGAACCACGCCCCGGCCCGACCGGAATGCCTTGGGCCTTCGCCCATTTGATGAAGTCGGCAACGATCAGGAAATAGCCCGGGAACTTCATCTTCTCGATGATGCCGAGCTCGAATTCGAGCCGTTCGCGATATTGCTCGACCGTGTAGCCCGGCGTCGGCCCATGCGCGGCAAGCCGCGCCTCCAGTCCCTCTCGCGCCTGCCGCGCAAGCTCGGCTGCTTCGGCCTTCTCCGCGGCATCCCTGTCGGTGGCGTCGGCGCCGGTGAAGCGCGGCAGGATCGGGCTGCGGTTCTTCGGATAGTAGGAACAGCGCATCGCGATCTCGACCGTGTTGTCGATCGCTTCCGGCAGGTCCGAGAACAGGCGCGCCATGTCGGCCTGGCTGCGCAGGAAATTGTCCGTCGCGAGCCGCCGGCGGTTGTCGGCCGCAACCACCGAGCCCTCGGCGATGGCGATCAGCGCATCATGCGCCTCGTAATCATCGCGCTTGGAGAAGAAAGCCTCGTTGGTGGCGACCAGCGGCAGCTCATGCCTATAGGCCAGATCGATCGTCGATTTTTCGACCATGCGGTCATAGCCGGCGACCCGTTCCAATTCGACATAGAGCCTGTCGCCGAACAGGCCTTTGAGGAACAGCAGCCGCTGTTCGGCGAGGTCGCGCCGATCGGCCTTCAAAGCAGCGCCGATAGGACCGCGCGGCCCTCCCGTCAGGCAGATCAGCCCATCGCACCGGCCTTGCAGCGTGGCGCTGGTCAGATGCACCGGCTCGCCGGGCGGCGTCTCCAGATAGACCTTGCTGATCAGCCGCACGAGATTGCCGTAGCCGTCCTCGCTGGCGGCGATCAGCACGATCGGCGACATTTCCGGCCCATGGCGGCGGCGGTCGCGCTGGCCGTCGCTCGCCTCGCCGGAAAAGGCGAGATCGATCTGGCAGCCGATGATCGGCTGAATGCCGTCCTTGACCGCCTTCTGGGCGAATTCGAGCGCGCCGAACAGATTGTTGGTGTCGGTGACCGCGATCGCCGGCGCCTCGTCCTTCACCGCATGGCCGACGATCGCGCCAAGCTGCAAGGCGCCTTCCAGCAGCGAATAGGCCGAATGCACGCGCAGATGGATGAAGGTCCGTGCCGGCGTTTCAGGCCGCGCGGCCTTCATGGCTGCTTCGCGCTGCAACGGGTCGCGTGGAAGTCGTTCATCCGCCATGGGGCACATATCGCTCGAAAGGACTCAACATCGGTGCAGATGTATTGTCCGGGAGCGCGTGATGCGAGTCTAGCGGTCACCCGTGCACAGCAAAGCCGCTCAGGCAAATTCCATGATCACCGCGTCGACCGCAAGGCTGTCGCCAGGCTTTGCGTTGAGCTTGGCTATCGTGAGGTCGCGCTCGGCGCGCAGCACATTTTCCATCTTCATCGCCTCGACCACGGCCAGCGTCTCGCCGGCCTTGACCTCCTGCCCTTCCGCGACGGCGATCGAGACGACAAGGCCAGGCATCGGGCAGAGCAGCATTTTCGAGGTGTCCGGCGGCAGCTTTTCCGGCATCAGCCTTTCCAGCTCCGCGATGCGTGGCAGCATCACGCGCGCGGTCACCGACATGCCTTTCCAGGCGATGCGCAGGCCGTTCAGCATTGGGCGGACCTGCGCTGAAATCCTGTTTGCGCCGACCGCGCCCTGCCAGATCGCGTCGCCCGGCCGCCAGTCGGAGGCGACGGTCAACGGCTTGCCGGCGTCGATCGACAGGTCGACCTCCATCGGGATGGAAACCATGCCGTCGACGATCTCGACCGGAAGATAGTCCGCACCGATCTTGACCACCCAGTCGCGCTTGAGATGGCCCGAATGCGGCGCCAGCCTGCCACCGAGACGGTCCAGCCGGTCGCGGCGCAGCAGTTCGATCGCCGCAGCGACAGCGGCGAACACCGCCCGCTCCTCGCCGTCAGGCTCGACGGGCGAAAAACCGCCCGGATATTCCTCGGCGATAAAGCCTGTCGACAGCCGCCCCTCGCGCCAGCGCGGGTGCTGCATCAGCGCCGCCAGGAACGGGATGTTGTGCTCGATCCCGTCGACGACAAAGCTGTCCAGCGCCTCCGACATCGCGTCGATCGCCTCCAGCCTCGTCGGCGCCCAGGTGCAGAGCTTTGCCACCATCGGGTCGTAGAACATCGAGATCTCGGACCCTTCGGTCACGCCGGTGTCGTTGCGCACGATGATGTCGCCGAACGTACCTTCTTGCGGCGGCCGGTAACGGGTCAGCCGGCCGATCGACGGCAGGAAATTGCGGAAAGGATCCTCGGCATAGAGGCGGCTTTCCACCGCCCAGCCATTGAGCTTCACGTCACTTTGCCTGATGCCGAGCTTTTCGCCGGCGGCGACGCGGATCATCTGCTCGACGAGGTCGATGCCGGTGACGAGTTCGGTCACCGGATGCTCGACCTGCAATCGCGTATTCATTTCAAGGAAATAGAAGTTCTTGTCCTTGTCGACGATGAACTCGACGGTGCCGGCGCTCTGGTAGTCGACAGCCTTCGCCAGGGCCACCGCCTGCTCGCCCATCGCCTTCCTGGTCTTGGCGTCCAGGAATGGCGACGGCGCCTCCTCGACCACTTTCTGGTTGCGGCGCTGGATCGAGCATTCGCGCTCGCCGAGATAGAGCGCTGTGCCATGCGCGTCGGCCAGCACCTGGATTTCGATATGGCGCGGATCGACGACGAATTTTTCGATGAAGACGCGGTCGTCGCCGAAGGAGCTTTTCGCTTCCGAGCGCGCCCGATCGAAGCCGTCGCGCACCTCCGCCTTGCTCCAGGCGATGCGCATGCCCTTGCCGCCGCCGCCGGCCGATGCCTTGATCATCACCGGATAGCCGATCTCGCCGGCGATCTTTTCGGCATGGTCGGCGTCTTCGATGACGCCGAGCCAGCCGGGCACGGTCGAGACCTTGGCCTCGCTGGCGAACTTCTTCGATTCGATCTTGTCTCCCATCGCCTTGATGGCCTTGGGCTTCGGCCCGATGAAGACGATGCCTTCCTTCTCCAGCGCCTCGCAGAAAGAGGCGCGCTCCGAAAGAAAACCATAGCCAGGGTGCACGGCTTCCGCGCCGGTCTGCTTGCAGGCGGCGATGATCTTCTCAGGCAGCAGATAGCTCTGTGCCGCCGGCGGCGGACCGATATGCACCGCTTCGTCGGCCATTTCGGCATGCACGGCATCGCGATCGGCATCCGAATAGACCGCGACGGTGGCGATCCCCATCTTGCGCGCCGTCTTGATGACGCGGCAGGCGATCTCGCCGCGATTGGCGATCAGGATCTTCTTGAACATTCGGATGTCGTTCCTCCGGCGAAGCGGTCCAGTTCTATGGATAATTCCGGCGCGCCTCAAGTGTCCGCAGGTCGGCTTTCGTGGCCGGTGCCGATTGCAGAAAGCGCGTCGAAAAACGTCGCAAGAGACGTTGGCCGCCAGCGCGGAACTCGCTAAGCTACCCGCAACGCCGATGGGATGGCGGGCTGGCATTCGCCACGTGCAGCTTGCCGTTAGCTAAAACTTACAGATCGCTTGGGAGGAAGTGCCTCATGATAACGCGTGCCGCCGTTGCTGTCGCCGCCGGAAAGCCGCTGGAGATCATGGAGGTGGACCTCGAAGGGCCGCGCGACGGCGAGGTGCTGGTCGAGGTCAAGGCGACCGGCATCTGCCACACCGACGAGTTCACGCTGTCGGGCGCCGATCCGGAAGGGCTGTTCCCTGCGATCCTCGGCCATGAGGGCGCCGGCGTCGTGGTCGATGTCGGCAAGGGCGTCACCTCGGTCAAGAAGGGCGACCATGTCATCCCGCTCTATACGCCCGAATGCCGGCAGTGCCCGTCCTGCCTGTCGCGCAAGACCAATCTGTGTACCGCCATCCGCGCCACGCAGGGGCAAGGGTTGATGCCCGACGGCACCTCGCGCTTCTCGATCGGCAAGGACAAGCTGTTCCATTATATGGGCTGCTCGACCTTCTCCAACTTCACCGTGCTGCCGGAGATCGCGCTGGCCAAGGTCAATCCCGAGGCGCCCTTCGACAAGATCTGCTACATCGGCTGCGGCGTCACCACCGGCATCGGCGCGGTCATCAACACGGCCAAGGTCGAGCAAGGCGCGACCGCTGCCGTCTTCGGCCTCGGCGGCATCGGCCTCAACGTCATCCAGGGCCTTCGCCTTGCCGGCGCCGACATGATCATCGGCGTCGATCTGAACAACGACAAGAAGGAATGGGGCGAGAAGTTCGGTATGACGCATTTCGTCAATCCGAAGGAGATCGACGGCGACATCGTGCCTTACCTGGTCAACCTGACCAAGCGCGGCGCCGACCAGATCGGCGGCGCCGACTACACCTTCGACTGCACCGGCAACACCAAGGTGATGCGCCAGGCGCTGGAAGCCTCGCATCGCGGCTGGGGCAAGTCGGTCGTCATCGGCGTTGCCGGCGCCGGTCAGGAGATCTCGACCAGGCCGTTCCAGCTGGTCACCGGCCGCACCTGGATGGGCACAGCCTTCGGCGGCGCGCGCGGCCGCACCGACGTGCCGAGGATCGTCGACTGGTACATGGAGGGCAAGATCCAGATCGACCCGATGATCACGCATACGCTGAAGCTCGAAGACATCAACAAGGGTTTTGACCTCATGCATGAGGGCAAGTCGATCCGCAGCGTGGTGGTTTACTGAAGCAAAACCACTGGTAGAGGAACCCA
>NZ_JBSKBP010000070.1:0-15441 GCF_053714275.1 Mesorhizobium sp. Arg314
TGGCCCCGGCCTGGGTATCGAAGTCGACGAAACCCTCCTCGGGGAGCCTGTGGCGGTCCTTGAATGAAATTGAACGTCGACGACAGCAAAGCCGTCACTATCTGGCCGTTTCGCCCAAGTGGGTCGACGACCAACCGGGCCTAGGCTGGCATTGGCGCAGGCTATGCACCGGGTAGCCAGCGCTGTGAACCAACAGCCGTGGCACCAGAGCCATGCGCCGCGTTCCTCTACCGATAATAGACGCCGAACCGATTCCCCAGGAACGACTGGAGTCCAATATCTTCCTGGCGCACAAATCCTTGGGTCGGGATTTTGCCCTCGGCGAGCAGGTTAAGAACCACGCAAATGCTTGAGGCTGTCGTGATCTGAATGGCGCCCATGGTGCGTCCTCCAACGTCAGCGCTATAGATTTTGTTCGCGTAAGTCTCCTGGATCAACCGACGGCCTCTCCGTCCGGAAACAGTTACAAACACGATCACAACATCTTGCAGCGTAGTCGGCAATGCGTTCTCCAGGATGTCCTTGAGCACAGCGCGGCGGTGCCGTAGTCCGAGGTCCTGCAGGAGCGCCTTCATGATGGCCGCGTGACCAGGATAGCGGATGGTTCGGTAATTGAGCGTGTTGACCTTGCCCTTCAACGTTTCGCAAAGCGTGCCGAGGCCCCCCGAGGTGTTGAAGGCCTCATATGTGACGCCGTCGAGCGAGAACTCTTCGCGTTCCTCCAGAGCAGGGACCTCGACGAGCTCGCCGTTGACGATCGCCTCGCAAGGCTGAATGTACTCGTTGATGACTCCGTCGGTGCTCCAGGTCAGGTTGTAGTTCAAGGCGTTGCTTGGAAACTGGGGAAGTGCGCCGACTCTCAGTCTAACGCTGTCGAGGCTCTCGAATTTTCGCGCAAGGTCGCTCGCCACAATCGAGATAAAGCCGGGCGCCAAACCGCACTGTGGGATGAAGGCAGTTTTGGCGGCCGTGGCGATGCGTTTGACCTGCCGGGTAGACTCCACATCCTCCGTGAGATCGAGATAGTGGACGCCAGCTTTCGCAGCCGCAGTAGCGATAGCGACTGTGAGTTGGTAGGGAGCCGCGCTCAGCACTGCAAACTTGCCAGACAGGAGACCCGCAAGCGCCGATTGGTCCTCGATATCGAACTTGGCAGTCGAGACGACGGGGCCGGTTTCGATTTCCGCTAATTGTTCGCCGCTGCGATCGACGACCGTTACGCGATAGTCCCGAGTCACAGCGAGCAATCGGGCGATGGTGGAACCGATCTTTCCTGAGCCAACTACGACGACGTCCTTCACCGACGGGCTCCCGCTACTAGTCGCATGTCGCGGATAAGGTGTGCCGATATTCATTCTAGGTACAATACCTGCACAAAAACTGCCGATCACCATGCATATCAATCGCGATCCGCCACAAAGGAAACGTAGAACAGTTCTTGTTCTATTTAGATTAAGAGCGTCTTGGCTCCGGACCTGCTCGGCGGTACACGGAGATATGACGTGTACATGCTTGGGTGAACGCGCCTCCCGCCCAATCCCCCCAACGCTCCGTCAGATGTAATCCGACGCACTCGGCCATCGTATCAAGTTCCTGATGATATACATAGCGAATCGGCTGTAATAACCGTCGCACCGTGGCTCCCGAGAATAAAAAGAACGAGGAAACTAACATCTGTTTCAATGGGTCATGGATGTCAGTGCGAAGAAATGTGTTTTCATGATCAACGAGCAATGCCGTCGTCTTCTGCCCGTTGACTATCCCGTCCAAGGCCGGCACGTCAATTTCTATGACGACGGCGCCTCCTTCGCTCAAGGATGATGCCGCAGATCTAAGGCAAGCTATTTGAGCTTCGCGCTCAACGAGCTGCAAGAAAGTGTTGTAGATGCAATACACCGCGTCATAGCGACTGGTTGACGTGAAGTTCGCAATGTCTCCATACCAAGCCGTGATTGAATTGGCTCGGCTAGCAAGCAGCTTCAACATGCTTGCGGAGTTGTCGATGCCTTCCACCCTGACCCCTCGCGCGCTCAACGGAATCGCAACGCGTCCGTCGCCGATGCCAAGCTCGAGTGCGCTGCCTCCCTCACATTGTCGATCCAGAAACGCGGCGGTCTGATCAGCCTCAGCAATTTTGCCTCGTATTCGAGTAATCTTTTGGTAGGTGCTCGCCCAATCGTCGCCGTACACGAAACTGTCCGTCATTTAGAAGCTCCTATAAGATCTTCGTTTCGTTGGATTCTGGGATCCCAGTTACGTGCAAGATGGCATGCAAAACTGCCGTCTCGCTTTCCGGAGTATCAAAACACATGCCAACATCGCTGACGGCAAGAGGCTAGGCCATTTTGAGTTCAGAGCTGGGCATCTAAGAAACCTCTGTATTGGATAACTCAAACCGGCGTTGCAGATATCACGAACCGAACAATCGGAAGGGTGTTGGCGTCGCAGACCGTTGCGAAAGGAGAGGCATCCACTCCTAGTTAAGGCCCAAATGCAAACGTGTGCGGTGCTCGCAATACCACCGTCGCTACTTTATCAAGGCTATGCCCATCGACCTCTCGAAACCCCCAAGAATGGCATCGGCCGCAGTATTGGCTTCTGCAAATGATTTGGCCCTTACATGGTACCAGCCGAGTATTTCGCGGCGCTGCACCCGCCTTCCTGGGTCGAAGCGGTGCGGATCAAACTCAATCAGTTGGTCTCGGTAACCTCTAAGCCACGACAGATCGATGCGCTCCGCCAAGCTTGCGTCGCAATGGGGCATGATATTCCGGGCAGAGACATAGCCGGTATACGTGGGCAAGTCGTCCCGGAGTGGCAGGCCAAGATGGATATCCAGCAATCGTTCCTGGATCATCTCACCTGTCAGATGGTGATATACGGAGGGCATGACACCACCCATCAGTCTTGAGTTCATCTCAACCAGAACGGGCCCTTGTTCCGTAACAATCATTTCAACATGAAGAATACCCAGATCGAAGCCGAGTGCCGACGCTGCCGCTTCCGCGTAGTCGAAGCAAGCCCTGGTTTGATCAGGTGTCAAATCGGCCGGCATCGAAGCGCCGAGCTCGATACATTCGTCTTCGCGCGCGCGGGGATGGTCCGACATCATGAATCGATAGTATTTTCCATCCCGCACACCTATTTCCGCGGAAACTAGAGGGCCGGTAAGATATTCTTCGACGAGAATCCCTTTACGAAACTGCGCCTTGAGTTGGACCGGGAGAGCCTCGATCCCAATCAAGAATTTGTGGGCGGCGCGTTCGGCTGCAGGCGGCGTTGGCGCTACTGCCGTGAGCAGGCTGTCGAAGCCGGTCTGCGGCTTTAATACTACGGGAGAGCCTATGGCTTCAGCTGCCGCGCTCGCTTCCCGCGGGGTTGCTACCAGCCGGAACTTAGGAGAGCGCAAGCCTGCTTTTTGGATAATTTCACGAGCTCGGGCCTTTTCTCGTGCCGCCATTACTGCGGACGCATCGGTAAATGGAATGTTCAGTCGCGCGCAGATGCGGGCTGCCACGTCAACACAGCATTCCAACTCGCAGATGACCGTATCGATCGGGGCGAGCGTCGCGAGATATCGCATGGCGTGCAACACCTCGTCATCGACAGTGGAGGCTGAAATGGTGACGACCTTATCCAGTGTCGAGAATAAGTGTTTGACGTACTCGGTCTCGGTATAATGGCGATAGCCGGATTTTATTAAGGAGACCCGTAACCCTCTCTCCTTGGCGAGGCGCATGGTTTCGATGCCAGGCAAATTAGTGTCGATGAAGACGATGTGCTGGGTCATAGTCCGCCTCAACCCAAACGCATTGCGATCTCGGGCTGCACAACGTCGAAATGAATGGTGGAGCGGGCTTGCCGGCCAATGTCGTTTATGCTTTGCTGGATGACCTCATTAAGCACCTTGAAAACATCACATCGTTTCCGCTTGTCCCGGCTCCTTTCAAATTTTCCCAGTAACAGCAAAGCGCAGTTCTTGTCTGGTCGGGTGCAGAAGACCAAGGCTCCGCGGCCCGCGAATTCTTGCACCAGGAACACGTCGTCAGCCGCGATTCCGGGAAGCCGCTCATAGGCTCGGCTTAACCTAGAGCGAACTGTGGCGTGGTCTTCCGAAGTTTCAATAAGACCGGCAATCGACAAATAAGGGACATTTGACGAGGTTCGCAGCCATACCTCCGTTCCGTCCGCCTTAACATACATTCGATGCTCCACTCGCTCATCTAAAGCTCATTCGATTTGCGCCACCCCGTCGCTTGGCTACGGAACAAAGACAACGTCGTAGGCGCTCTGCCAAACTAAGTTGCCTTTCGGCACCGCGGACCAGGAGAATCCGTGCCCGGTTCGGCACTTGCTGCCAGGCCATTTCTTGCAGGTTAAAGTTCGATGCCTTTCTGGAAGCGATCTCCTGTCGAACGACGCGTTGCATGACTTCCGATGTTTCTTCCTTTGCGGTCACCACTCCACATGAAAATGGGCCAGCGTCTCGCGTAGCAAACGTGCAAAACGCGTGCCAATCAGGTTCATTCGTCGGGGAGCAATTTTGTGTCGCTTTCTGGTTTCAGAAGCCGCAACAGCGAAACGAAGCTCACGTCGCGAAGTCGACAAATCCGACATTTGTCGGGTGGCGTCATTTGACTTCTTATCACGGTAGCTCTGAAGAAATGTCTGTCTACTGCAAGCGGTAGAATGGGTCTAATAGGGCGTTGAGAACGCTCCACAAAGGCCTTGGGGGGTCGCAGGCATATTCAGCGCCTTTGCGTATCAAACCTACGGAAGCTAGCCGTATCCTGCGCTCCAGACCGAGCCGGTCAGTCACGTTGGCCAGCCATCGGAAGACTAGGCTACCCCAACTGCGAGTTGAGCAGCCCGGCCTGCTCGGCCTCGCGGCGCAGGTTCTGCCTCGGTCGTGGGCCGATCTGCTGGATCACCAGCCCGGCGGCCAGCGAGCCGAGGTCGCCGCAATCCTTGAGGTTGCGGCCGGTCGTGTAGCCGTAGAGGAAGCCCGCGGCATAGAGGTCGCCGGCGCCGGTCGTGTCGACCAGTTCCTTGATTGCCGTCGCCTGGATGGTGACGGTCTCGTCGCCGCGCACGATCACCGAGCCTTTCTCCGAGCGGGTGACAGCGGCTATTCTGCAGTCCTTGCGGATGGCCGCCAGCGCGTCCTCAAACGAGGAGGTCTGGTAGAGCGACTTGATCTCGTGGCTGTTGGCGAAGACGATGTCGACGGTGCCCGACTGCATCAGCTCGAGGAACTCGTCGCGGTAGCGGTCGACGCAGAAGGAATCCGACAGCGTCATCGACACTTCGCGCCCCGCCGCATGCGCCAGCCTCGCGGTCTGCCGGATCGCTTCCTTGGCGCGCGGCGGATCCCAGAGATACCCCTCGAAATAGGTGACCCTGGCTCCGGCGGCCTTGTCGGCCTCGACGTCTTCCGGCCCGAGCTCGACGCAGGCGCCGAGATAGGTGTTCATCGAGCGCTCGCCGTCCGGCGTGACGAAGATCATCGAGCGCGCCGTCGGCGGCTCGCCCTTGAGCGGCTTGGTATCGAAGGCCACGCCCTGGGCGTGGATGTCGTGGGTGTAGATTTCGCCGAGCGCGTCGTTCGACACCTTGCCGAAGAAGGCAGCGCGCCCTCCGAAGCTCGCGACACCCGCCGCCGTGTTGCCGGCGCTGCCGCCGGAAGCCTCGATCGCCGGCCCCATGCGGCTATAGAGCAGTTCGGCGCGCCTGGTGTCGATGAGGTTCATCGCGCCCTTGATGATGCCGTTGGTCTCGAGGAAAGCCTCGTCGCACTGGGCGATGATGTCGACAATGGCATTGCCGATGCAAAGCACGTCATATTCCGGCATCAATGTCTCCGCCAACGACTACCGGCTTTCTGCGGCCGCAGCCAGTGAGAGCTGTACCCGCTGTAACGTCGCAATTTCCACGTCAGGTTTCAGGCTGCTGCCAATCCAGCCTCGCGCCGCAACGCCTCCACCTTGTCCGTCCTTTCCCAGGTGAACTCAGGCTCTTCACGGCCGAATTGCCCATAGGTCGCGGTCTTGCGGTAAATGGGGCGTAAGAGATCAAGCATTTGAGTAATGCCTTTGGGTCTAAGGTCAAACAGCTCAAAGATGAGTTGCTCGATTTTCTTCTTCGCGATCTTTGCCGTTCCAAAGGTGTTGACCAGAATAGAGACTGGAGCTGCAACGCCGATCGCATAAGCAAGCTGTACCTCGCAGATCTCAGCAAGCCCGGCAGCCACGATGTTCTTGGCAACGTAGCGGGCAGCATAGGCGCCCGAGCGGTCGACTTTGGACGGATCCTTGCCCGAGAAAGCCCCGCCGCCGTGCCGGCCCATGCCGCCATAGGTGTCAACGATGATCTTGCGTCCCGTCAGCCCGCAGTCTCCACGCGGTCCACCGACCACGAACCGTCCCGTTGGGTTCACCAAGAACTTGGTGCCTTCCGTATCCAAGTTAGCCGGCAAGACCGGCTTTATGATCTCCTCGATCACGCCTTCTCGGACGGTTTCGTACGACGCTTGCTCGGCATGTTGCGTCGACAGGACAATGGTGTCCAGCGCCACCGGACGAAAACCTTCATAGCGCACCGACACCTGGGATTTCACGTCCGGACGAAGCCAGTCAAGCTGTCCCGATTTGCGGACCTGTGCCTGTCTTTCGGTAAGCCGGTGAGCGAGTTGGATCGGCAAGGGCATCAGTTCCTCGGTCTCGCTGCATGCAAACCCGAACATGAGGCCCTGGTCGCCGGCACCTTGTTCGAGATCCAGACCGCGCCCTTCGTCAACCCCTTGGCTGATATCGGGTGACTGTTCGCTCAAACCAAGAATGATGGCGCAATGTCTTCCGTCAAAGCCGATAGCATCGTCGTCGTATCCGATATCGACCACCGTGTCGCGAGCGACCTGGGTGTAGTCGATCTTCGCATCGCTGGTGATTTCCCCCGCCAGAACGATCATCCCGGTCTTAAGCAATGCTTCGCACGCGACGCGCCCCTTGGGATCTTTGCAAAGCACAGCATCGAGGATGGCATCCGAGATGTTGTCGGCCATTTTATCCGGGTGACCCGCGCCGACGGATTCGGAGGAGAATACGAACTGCTTGGCCATGGATAATCTCGCTTCTAAATTTATCGGACGGTGCGTGTCTTGATTTGCGCGCTTATATGTCGGAGATGCCAGGGACCTGGAAGCCGGAACAGAAGTCTGCGACGTCTCTTCGGACGCAGCTTTGAACATCGAGGTCGTCGGGGTGCGTGAAGACAGTGGCAATGAAAGCGGCGATCTGATCCATCTGCTCCTCGCGCATGCCCATGGACGTCACTGCTGGCGTGCCCAGGCGTACCCCGCTTGTGATAGCCGGGTCACGTGGATCGCCCGGCACCATGTTGAAATTCGTAATGATACCGGCTTTTGCCAAGCGCTCGGCATAGGCCCTGCCTGACAGCGGTCGGTCCCGCAGATCAAGGATCAGCATGTGGTTGTCGGTTCCCCCGGTGACCAGGTCAAAACTTCGATCCTGAAGCGCTTGCG
Organism: Mesorhizobium sp. Arg314; assembly: GCF_053714275.1. NCBI lineage: Bacteria > Pseudomonadati > Pseudomonadota > Alphaproteobacteria > Hyphomicrobiales > Phyllobacteriaceae > Mesorhizobium > Mesorhizobium sp. Arg314. The sequence continues at coordinate 7,541 of NZ_JBSKBP010000070.1, forward strand.
CCAGAGCCTTGGCATTCTTGACGATTTGCTGGCCGTAGGTCTGGAAGGACGGGGTCGCCGCTTCCTGCAACGCGACCGCGAGCGCCGCGATGGTGTTCATATGCGGGCCGCCTTGCAGTTGCGGGAAGACTGCGCGGTCGATCCGTCTAGCGAGATTGTATTTGATCTTCGGGTGGTAGAGTGCCTGATAGCGATCTTCATTCTTGGACAAAATGAAGCCCCCACGCGGGCCGCGGATCGACTTGTGAGACGTGCTGGTGACGACGTCGCAACAGGGCACGGGATTGGGATGGGCTCCGGCGACAATCAGACCGCTTATGTGCGCGATGTCAGCAACGAGATAGGCCTCCACCTCTTCGGCGATTTCGGCCATTGCCATATAATCAAATGCACGCGGATAAGCGGTTCCGCCGACCCAGATCAGCTTTGGCCGTTCCCGTTTGGCCGTATCGCGCAAGCGCTCGTAATCGATCTGCTGCGTCTTTTCGTGCAGCCCATAGGGCACGCGCTGATAGTCGGTGCCAGAAAAGTTGACGCCCCAGCCGTGGGTTAAATGTCCTCCTTCTGGAAGGGCCAAGCCCATGACTTTGTCTCCCGGGCTCAAAAGCGCGCGATAGACGGCTTGATTTGCCGGAGAACCTGAATAGGGCTGGACGTTGGCGTGCTCGCTGCCGAACAGCGCTTTCAGGCGCGCGATCGCCAAGCCCTCAAGCTCGTCGACGATCACGTTGCCCTCATAGTAACGCGCACCGGGGTAGCCCTCGGCATATTTGTTGGTGAAGATTGAGCCGGTCGCTTCCAGCACGGCCGATGAAGCAAAGTTCTCGGAGGCGATGAGTTTGAGCGTCGTCCGCTCCTGCCGCTCCTGTCTCAGGAGCAGTTTGTGCACACTGGGGTCCACCCTGGCCAGCGCAGATCCAACGTGCGCACTGGATCTTGCGATCGGTCGAACTGCCTCTCTGTTGGCTTCACCCACCAATTCGGTTGCTTTATTCGGGCTGTCGTGGGGCATCACCGTGGGACGCGGATCCTGCATCCAGGCCAGGCGATCCAAGTCCCCCATATGGCCGTCGTCTTCGTAAAGCAGGTCGACCAGCAGTTGAACCAGCCCTCCATCATTGCGGCTGCCATTGAGACAGTAAGCCGACGCGGGGCCCAGTCCGCCGCGGCTAAGTAACTCGGCGCTGACCAACAACCGCAGGTGGCATACGACGCGCTCTCGCGGCAGCGAGAGAATGTCTGCTATCTGAGAAGCGGTCAGCTCGGCATGTGAGCAAAGGCCCATGATACGAAGACGGTCAGGATGCGCTGCCGTAACGAGGCGGTTTAGCAATGTCATCATCGGCAGGCACCACGCAAAGCCGCAGGTGCGACCGCGTTGCCTGTACACAAGGTGCGGACGCTTGTTGTCATTGGATGCTCGCGCTAAGCGGCAATGCCGACTCTGGGCCGCCGCTGGCTTCCAAACGGTATGCAAACGTACCATCGCGAGGGATGTTCGATCGCAAAGAGTCTATGAATTTGCTTGAAGGATCTGTTGCAGCAAACAGGAAATCTTCATGGCGGTCCGCGATCTTGACATTAGTCAGAGCGTGTTGGCGGAGGGTCTCGAGTCACGACCCAGGGGCGGCCAGTATCACGCACAATTCGCCAAGCGACCATGACGTCGTCCGCCGCATCCGCACCATTATGCGCGACTTCCGTCAATTCGGGGCGGCCGGCTCGTGCCGCGATGTGCAATCGCTTGGATAGTCCACCACAGCTAGATCGCCCTTGGGGCCAAGGTCGCGAGCACCGCGAACTCATGATGACCGTGGCGCCAGAGGCTAAACGGGCCATGTCTGAGGCCACCTCTACTACTGAGCAGGACCGGTCGCAACGAAACCTTCAGATAAGATTTACAAATCTTTGCAATCAGCAAATCGCTGATGATGATAAGTTCACCGCAAAATCCTAGACGAGGTAGCTATCGGACGCCGGTTACTCCGGACCGCCCCACAGCGGAACTCGCGGGGTCAGCGTTCGAGTTGCTCTCAAAACACTCATCAGGACACTTCAAAAGAATAGACCCGACGCAACCCAACATCTTCCTTGATGCCGGCATCAAAGCGATCCTGCGAGAGTCAAACACGCTTTCACATCTTATGGAGAAGAAACAGATGGAAGATACTTACGTCTATGGCGACAGCTGGTCCTCGGCTTATGAAAAGATTACCAACATGCGAGGCAAGGTCACCGAAGCAGACGATACTGCAGCATTTCTTGAACACCACAGTAGCGGAGGCAGCGCGCTAGAGCTCGGGATTGGCGACGGACGGGTTGCGATTCCGTTGAGCGCGCGAGGGGTGAGCGTCGAAGGAATCGACAACTCCGAAAGCATGTTGAAGCTGCTTGCTAGCCGAACCAACTTAATCAAGGCTTGGCATGGAGACATTACCAACTTCACATCGACGAGTCGCTATAACACGGTGTATTGCATCTACAATACGTTCATGGTTCTCTTGACGCGCGAAGCGCAGATCGCTTGCCTTCGGTCCGCTGAGTCAGTGTTGAGCGAGGGGGGAACTTTGATCATAGAGATCGATGTGCCGGCCCTGCAAGGTTTTTTCAACGGGCAGAAGACGACGGCATTGCTCGTTGATCATGAAAACACATTTCTTCGCACAGACATCCACGACCCACTGAAACAGACCTTGAGTTCTTCCTTCCTTTGGTTTTCCGGAACGTCCGTGCAGCGTTTTCCGCAACCGTTTCGATACGTTTACCACCAAGAACTTGATACTATGGCACAGTGCGTGGGGTTGGAGCTGTTGGAGCGTTGGGGGGACTGGGCGGGAGGCGCGTTCACCCAAGCGTCTACACGTCACATCTCTGTCTATCGCCGAGCTGTTTTCTAGTGCGGAACATTGCCGGCGTTGGCGATCGTGAACTACTTGTACCTAATCCCGCATTAAGAACGAGTTTTGGCGGGCGGCTAGCGCGCTGAGCCTGTCCATCTGCAGTTGGTCGAGCAGACCGCGTCCACTTGGCGCGCCACCTTGTCCTGCCCGCCTAGCGCACCCGTTCAAATGGGTCGTGGGCTAAGCTCGGGGCCTTCAACCGGCGGAGCACGGCCGGGTCGTGGATCCGACTCACTATCACAAGATCAGTTACGACAAGGTCGCGTTGGAGGCCTTGTTCGTGGACCTGTTCCTGGAAGCCCCCGGACGGGTCGAGGAGGTTGGGCGGGTCGTGGATCCGCAAAACCTGGTCTACGGTCCACATCATTCTGCGCGCTGGTTCCGGCTTTTGCGCGTGAGGAACTAATGGAGTGGGTGCGAGATCAACCTCATCGACTACGTCAGTACGCACGGCTGGAAACAAAGATCGCCCGGCCCTCAAGGAAGCCTGTCTGGTTTCTAGGAAAGGCGGCCAGGCCGCGCCTGGGTCTTCCGCGACTTCAGGTGGTCGACAATAGACAGGCGGTCACGCCGCAGGCGAGGGGTGGCCAGGGCCAATGGACGACGCAGGGCGCCAATCCGCGCTTCATTGTTATGTCACTTAAGCTGGAGCGCTGGGTTGCACGGGCGCTTTACGAGGAGCTCTTCTGCGCCCGCGGCGACATGAGAGCCGGATCAAGCCAGCTCACCTCTACGCCGATCGTAACAGTGTCAACACCATGCGCGCCAATCAGCTGCGGCTGTGGTTCGCGTCGTTTGGTATGTCCTGATCTGCGCCCTGCGTCTGCCTCGGTGTTCCCCATATCCGGCTCGCCAACGCCAGCTGGCACGATCAGATTTGAAACTGCTGAAGATCGGCGTACAGGTGCGCATCTCGGTTCGTCGCATCAAGGTGGCGATGGCCTCAGCGTGTCCTAATGCCGAGGAGCGAGCCTTGGCTCACGCCCAAATACGTGCCGCGGCTCTGTTGCGCCGCCGGACCCGAACCCCTTCTCACAAACAACAGAGGATACATTGCCGCGGAACCCGACCGTCGCAACACCGCGGCGCTGATCGCGCCCGTCATCGAACTCCACAGCCGGCCAGTGCCCGCGCCGCATCACAACGGACCCTGGTGCTAGATTCGGTCAGATAAGCGGACTAGCCGGAAATGCCGCTTTGGATTGACTGCTTGAGCCTCAGGTCCGGCTGGGTGCCCCGATCTTTCACTGGGATTGCAGGCCGAAACTGTCACGGTCGAGCTCGACAAGGCCCATCATTTCATAGGCCAAAGCGCCTTGTTAACACATTCGACGAATATTTATCCCAAATCAGTGTGTCGGAGGCCGTCCAACAGAAGATTTCGGAAAGCCAGCTGCATCCCCCAGGTAGCCTGACGCTTCAGTCAACATTCTGCCGAGCGTGTTCGTTGCTTCATGTAAATTGTTACACTGAAAGCTGCGCATTCCGCCATGGTACCTTCATCCTGAGGGGAGATCATGAAATGTGAAGACGGATATACCGCACGACCAAACACGGCCGGGAGCAACAGTTTCCCGATCTCGTTAGCGGTGTCAGACGATCATATGCTTTTCACAACGGCCACGGAGAGTATCCGCGGGCCAGCATTCGCGCGCCCGCCTTGAAGGTTTTCCTTGAGCGATTTTGGGACCCTATGAATTTTTTTCGCTGGGTATGAACCGAAATTTCTGATTTCACTAGACAATCGAAATCAGCAGCAAGCGGCGGACTGGCTGGGCGATCACTGATCGCCTGGGGATGACGCTTGCGCTCAACGTGAGGTCATGATGCGCACCGGTGGCCAGGTCCTTGTTGAAGCTTTGCGGATTAATGGCGTTGAAGTGATCTTCGGCGTGCCCGGAGAAAGTTATCTCGCGGCACTTGACGCAATTCACGATCAGGGCAACGCCCTACGCTACGTCACCATGAGACAGGAAGGCGGCGCGAGCTTTGCGGCTGCAGCATATGGCGATTTGACTGGTCGTCCGGGAGTCTGTTTTGTGACCCGCGGTCCCGGTGTCACCTCGGCCACCATCGGTTTGCACACGGCGATGCAGGGGTCTACCCCGATGGTCCTCCTGATTGGCCAGATCAGTCGTCCTTACCGCGATCGTGAAGTTTTCCAGGAAATCGACTACCGCCGCTTCCTAGGCGAAACTGTAAAGTGGGTGGCGGAAGTCGATGATGCGGCCCGTTTACCGGAATATGTAAACCGGGCATTCAAAGTCGCCATCTCAGGGCGACCGGGCCCGGTTGCTTTGGCCCTTCCGGAAGACATGCTTTTTTCGTTGACCGACACGCCAGACTTGCCACCAGCCCGCGCCACACCAGCGGCACCTTCACCCGCCGATCTCGTCGCAGTGGGAAAAATGTTGGAGAAAGCAGAACGGCCGCTTTTGCTTTTGGGTGGCACGATCTGGACGCCCGGGGGCCATGCAGCGGTTATTCGCTTTGCCGAGACGCACGATCTGCCCGTAGCCATCGGCTTTCGACGGCAAGGTTTGTTCCCGCACGATCATCCAAACTTCGTCGGAAGCGTAGGCTTCGGAGGCATCCCTGAGCCTAATCAATATGCACAAGACGCCGATCTGGTCATTGCGCTGGGTTCTCGTCTGAACGATCCGACGACTTTGAAGCACAAGATCTTCGCAGCGCCTCGACCGACTTGCCGGCTCATACACATCCATCCGGGAGCAGAAGAGCTAGGTCGCCTGTATCAAGCTGACCTACCAATCCTTGCTGATCCGAGCCTCGCGGCTATAGCGCTTTCTGAGTTGCCTCCTGTGCGCCTTCATACGACGGCCACATCCGAAGCACTGGCCGGCTACACCGCCCACGTGACGTTGCCGCCACAGCCTGGACCAGTCGACATGGCCGAAGTGATGCGCCTACTGAACGAGCGCCTGCCGAGAGATACAACAATGACCACTGGCGCCGGAAATGCAACTGACTGGCCAAATATCCACTATTGCTATCGCCAGTTTCTTGGAGCTGCAGCACCGGTCAACGGTGCGATGGGGATGGGGGTCCCAGCAGCTGTAGCGGCCAAGTTTGTGCGGCCTAACTCGCCGTCTGTCTATATAGGAGGTGACGGAGACTTCCTGATGAATGGACAGGAACTTGCTACTGCAATTCAATACCAGCTGGACCCATTGTTCATTATTATTGACAATGGCAGTTACGGCACGATCCGCGGCAACCAAGAGGCGAGGTATCCGGGCCGCGTCTCTGGAACAACGCTTCGAAATCCGGATTTCGCCAAGGTGGCTGAGGGGTACGGCGCACATGGCGAGCGTGTCAAAGTTACCGCCGATTTCGAGCCGGCGTTGGAGCGGGCACTCTCGGCCGGCCGCGCGGCTGTGATCCATGTTTTGGTCGGTCCAAGAAGCCTCGGCCCAAATCATACTCTTCCAGAGGATTGTGCATAATGCTGTCAGAAACGATCCGAGGGGTTCCGGCATCTCCCATCAGCGCGATGTTCGATCGCGCTACCGAATTGCGTTCGCAGGGCAGCAACCTCGTCGATCTAACGTTAGGTGAGCCGGATTTCGATACGCCGAACCACATCCGACGGGCGGCGATTGAAGCGATCGAGGCAGGGGCCACTCGATACACTGCGGCTGATGGTACAGCGGCCTTGAAGGACGCGGTGCGGCGCAAGTTCGCTCGCGACAACGGACTGACATTCGAACGCTCACAGGTGGTCATTGCGTCCGGTGCAAAACCGTTAATCGCCAGCGCAATGCAGGTTGTTCTGAACCCGGGTGACAAGGTCATCTTGCCGACTCCGGTATGGACCTCGCATGTCGGCATGGCACAAGTATGTGCAGCAACACCGGTGTTCTTGGAAACGCGCGAATCTGAAGGTTATAGACTTGATGCCAGCCGGCTTGAAAAGGTGATCAGTGCCGATACGAAGCTCCTGCTACTTTGCTCGCCCGGCAATCCAACCGGTGCCGTAACTTCGTACGACGAACTGAACGCGATTGCCGAGGTGTTGCGACGTCACCGGCACGTCAACGTGATCTCTGACGATCTGTACGAACACATCGTCTTTTCCCCTGCGACCTTCGTGACGCTGGCTCAAGTAGCGCCGGATTTGGCCGAGAGGATCTTGACCGTCAATGGGTTGTCTAAGGCATACGCAATGACAGGATGGCGTATAGGCTATGCGGGGGGGCCTCCCTGGTGGACTGCTGGCCTGCGCGTGCTGTTTTCGCAGACGAGTGGTGGACCCTGTTCAATCAGTCAAGCCGCTGGCGTGGCTGCTCTGGACGGCCCGCAGGGTTTTTTGCTCGAATGGCGGGAAATTTATCGTCGACGGCGCGACCTTGCCTTGTGCGAGCTGGCAAAAGTGCCCGGACTGAGCGCTCGTGCGCCTCAAGGCGCATTCTTCCTTTATGTGAACTGTGGGGCATATATCGGAGCATTAGAACCGAATGGGAAAGTGATCGCGTCCTCGACTGATCTTGCAGAACATCTCCTGACGGTCGGCGTCGTTGCCGTACCTGGAGCGGCGTTTTACGCCGATCCTTTCCTAAGATTATCTATAGCCACCTCGGACGAAATTATCGTCGAAGGGATCCGCCGTTTGGGATTAGGTTGTAACCAACTTCGGCGGCCCGAGTTGTCGAACACGTCCGTGGGCCCTCGAAGGCAGAGGGTGGTCTGAAATCATTTGAACCCTCAAATCAACTGACCACTTGGTATGATGCCTAAGTAGCGAGTGCGCCCGGTGCCCATCCGGCGGGTCTTGTGCTGGCCATTCGGCCGGTTTGAGGTCAAAAAATTCCGGACTGTCTTCAAGCAGAGGGCGAGAGGAGGATCGTAAGCGTCGAGCTGAGGCCGTTCGGGGGATAGCGATCGTTTGCCCCACGGCGAGTAAATGACGTGGATATCGATGGCCCGGCGATTGACGTCGATATCGCCGAATGGTGGGTTTGTTAAACTCAGCCGCGAGCC
>NZ_JBSKBP010000071.1:0-14192 GCF_053714275.1 Mesorhizobium sp. Arg314
GCCGACCCGGCACTGGCGGGGCTGTTGATCGCGATCGCAGCGCATCGGCGCGAGGAGAGCCGCGGTTCGCATTACCGGTCCGACTTCCCGGGACGCGGTGCTGCTGCCCTCCCCTCGCGACTGACGCTGTGCACAGGCTTTGAGAATGCCGTCGCACTCAACTGGCGAGCATCCGAACGGAGCTGTTGATATGACTTCCTTTGCACCACTTCCCCAGATCATCATGGAACCGATTGTCCGCAACGCACTCCTGGAAGATTTGGGCAGAGCCGGCGACATCACGAGCGATGCGATCATCCCCGCCGATTGCAAGAGGACGTTCGCTTTGAATGCCAGGCAGGCCGGCGTTGTTGCCGGGCTCGATCTGGTCATGTTTGCTTTCCTGCTGGTCGACCCTGGGATCAGCATGCAGTTGCGCTGTCCCGAGGGCGGGAAAGTTTTGGCGGGAGAAACCATTGCAATTGTAACCGGGCCGGCGCGCAGCCTGCTGACGGCAGAACGGACGGCGCTCAATTTTCTGTGCAAGCTGAGCGGCATCGCAACTGCGACGGCCGCGCTCGTCAACGCGGTGCGCGGCCACAACGCAAAGATCGTGTGCACACGCAAAACGACGCCCGGCCTGCGTGTCCTGGAAAAGTACGCCGTGCGCGCCGGCGGCGGCGCCAACCACCGCTTCGCGCTCGACGACGCGGTGCTCATCAAGGACAACCATATTGCGATTGCCGGCGACATCCGCACCGCAATCGAACGGGCGCGCGGCGCCGTTGGCCACATGGTCAAGATCGAGGTCGAGGTCGACACGCTGGCGCAGCTCGAGATGGCGCTACAAGTCGGAGTAGACGCCGTGCTGCTCGACAACATGACAGTCGAGGACCTTTCCCAGGCTGTGGCGATGGTCGGCGGCCGCGCAGTGACAGAAGCATCCGGTCGGATAACGCGGGCAAGCGTCGCGGCAATTGCCGCCACCGGCGTCGACCTCATCTCCGTCGGCTGGCTCACCCACAGCGCTCCGATCCTCGACATCGGCCTCGACATACCGTCGGACCGAAATTGCAACAGGCATCTGAACTGAAGAGAGGGGACATGAACCGTGATCGCAGGAACTTCTTTGGCCGCAGGCTATCTGAGGCCAGAACGTCCCCGCCTTCATCGACTGCCGACACAAACATGCGCACTGAAGTGACGGACCAGGACCAAACAAAAGACCGGGCGGAAGCACTTGGGTTCATAATCTGCCGGCTCGACGAACTGCGCCAGATGGCTGCCTCTCATGAGCTGGAACTTCTCGGCTATTTGCTGGACGTCGCCTTCACCGAATCCTGCGACGCGATCAGACGGGAGCGGTCCTGTGCTCAGAGGGAAACAGCGGATCAAGCGGTCCGCGCTGACGACGTGAGTTGAGGCTGCGGGCAGCGGCTGTGGCGAAGCGATGCCGGACAGCGGGTGCACGATCGACGGGTAGGCCATGTGCGCGTGCTTGGCCGCCTGCCCCCTGCTCGACCCGCTGACGCCCGAGATTCTTCGCTCGGCCATGACCACAAAATTCGACATGGCGGCGTTCAATGAGGTCTCAGCACAGGCGCTCGGCCGTCTGGCATCCCTTTACCCAGCATGCCATCGAGCCGTTGCCGCCGACGGTCGTGCGCACCGAGGGCGCTCGCTGGTCGAGCCGCTGTCGGAATAAAATACCCGGTCGAGGCCCGTCGTGGCTAAGGCGACGATGACCAGCATGGGTGGCTTGCGCTCAAGCATCCGCGAAAGCCACGGATCCCCGGTCGATCCCTTCCGCATGGCCCAGCGCACAGTGGCGCTGGCCCCAATGATCAGCAGCCGTCGCAGGGTGCGCTCGCCCATTCGAGACGTCTCGCCGAGCTTCTGCTTGCCGCCCGAAGAGCGTTGCAGTGGCGTTAGTCCGAGCCATGCCGCGAAGTCCCGGCCTCTCTTGAAGGTCTGAGCGGACGGGGCCAACGCGGCAAGCGCCGTCGCAGTGATCGGTCCTATACCGGGAATGGTCATCAAGCGCTTGGCTTCCGCATCCTCTCTGGAGCGCCGGGCAATCTCTCGGTCGAGTTCGGCCACTCTCGTATCCAGCGCCCGCAACTGCTCAACGAGTAGAGACAGGATCGGGCGGGCGGCTTCGGGGATGGTAGGGTCCTTCTCCTCGATCGCCGTGACAAGTTTAGCGACGTGGAAGAGGCCTTGCGCAGCCACAAGTCCAAATTCCGCAAGATGGCCGCGTATTGCATTGATCGTCTGGGTCCGCTGGCGAACCACAAGATCGCGGACGCGGAACACCATTGCCGCAGCCTGCTGCTCTTCGCTTTTTGCCGCTACGAACCGCATGGTCGGCCGCTGAGCAGCTTCACAGATCGCTTCAGCGTCAGCCGCATCGTTCTTCTGGCGCTTCACAAATGGCTTGACGTATCCCGGAGCGATTAGCCGGACTTCGTGCCCGAGCCTCGCAATCTCCCGCGCCCAGTAGTGGCTGCCGACGCACGCTTCCATGGCGACCGTGCAGGCCGGCTGGTCGGCAAGAAAGCGAAGTACCTGATCGCGGCGAAGCTTCTTCCTGAACAGCACAGCTCCCGACCCATTTGCGCCGTGCGCCTGGAACATGTTCTTCGCCAAGTCCAATCCGATTGTGTTAACTTCCAACATGGACGCCTCCGTTCAAGTGATGATCAACGACACCACTTTGGCACAGCGATGCCGTGAGGGGGCGTCCACATGGGGTAATCGCGGGAGCGAGTTGCCCTAAAGCCAATCAATAGTCTTGGAGGGTGGCTGTTCCCCGATAGGATGGAAATACGGGCTCACGACTGGACGCCGGGCCCAAGCATCGAATGGAGAACGGCCATGGAAGAATATATCGGTCTCGACGTGTCGATGAAAGAGACGGCAGTCTCGATTCGCCGAGCAGGTCAACGGATCTGGCGTGGCAAGTGCGCATCTGATCCCAGCATCATCGCCGAGCTCATCCGCAAGCGGGCGCCAACCGTGAAGCGCGTGACGTTCGAGACCGGACCGCTGTCGGTATGGTTCTATCATTCTCTGCGCACCGAGGGGTTGCCGGCGATCTGCATCGATGCGCGCTATGCTAAGGCGGCGCTCGATATGGCGGCGAACAAGACGGACGCGAACGACGCCGATGGTCTGGCGCAGCTAGCGGAAGTCGGGTTCTTTCGTGAGGTCCGCGTGAAGGGATTCGACAGCATGCTGACCCGCACGCTTGTCGCAGCGCGCACGCGGTTGGTTCGAATCACTACCGAGCTTTCCAACCAGATCCGCGGTGTCTTGAAAACCTTTGGTCTGCTCGTTCCCGCAGGAAAGGGAAGCACCTTCGAGAAGAACGTCCGGAGCCTTCTTGCCGATCAGGACGGACTTGCATCGATCGTGCTTCCGATGCTGGAAGCCTGGCGTGGCATTCGCATCCGCGCCGCCGAACTCGGACGCCAGTTGGTCCGGGACGCGCGCCAGAGTCAGGCTTGCCGCATCCTCATGTCGATTCCCGGCATCGGTGCGATCACCGCAACCTCCTTCACCACAGGCATTGAGGAGCCGGACAACTTCAGGAAATCCCGATCGGTTGGCGCGTGGATCGGCCTGACGACACGCCGCTACCAATCCGGAGAAGTCGATTATGACGGCCATATATCCCGACGTGGCGATCGCCATTTGCGGGGGCTTCTCTACGAAGCGGCGGCGGTCATTCTGACGCGCAGCTCAATCGACAGCACTCTGCGCACGTGGGGTCTGCAGCTCCGGGAGAGGATCGGCTTCAAAAGAGCTGCCGTGGCTGTGGCGCGCAAATTGGCGGTTATAATGCATACGATGCTTAAGACCGGCGAGCTCTTTAATCCGAATGCTGGAGCCGCCGCATAAATCCGGATAGCGTTCAAAACCTGAACGCTTAAGGTGTCCCTGCCGGGACGTGAGCCGAGCCATTCCGCTGATGGGGCTGCACCGCTGACTCAGCAAAGTGCGTCGTCCACATTGAAGGCTCGACCCGCGAAGCTCCATCATGCGGCGGCTAATGTCGACCGCGAAGACAACCATGCACCCGGCAGCGTCCCCTCAACGAATTATGCTTGACGCCCCAGCAGCGATTAGACAACCCCATCAATCTCGGCTCGCACAAAGGCAAGGCGGTGCGCCGGGCCATACGCGCCGCCGGCGCAAGGCTCTTCTTCCTGCCGAAATACTCACCCGATCTCAATCCGATCGAACAGCTCTTCTCAAAGCTTAAGCACTGGCTCAGAAAGGCAGCAAGCCGCACCGTCCAAGCCGTTTGCGACGCTATCGGACAAACACTCAACCGCGTCACACCGACAGAGTGCTCACACTACTTCCAAAACTCAGGCTATGACCAACACTAATCTCATCCCGCTCTAGCGTATGGATTAGTTGTCGAAAAGCAGAATATCGACGGACTGAACATGGGCGAGATCGGGGGATCATTCGGAAGGCGCGGTGCTATAGCAGCGCAGACGCAGCCCGTCTTGGGACAGAATCGAAGCAATCCCGTTGTTGCCTACATTTTCGACTTCCTGACGGCGGATTGGAAGCGCATTACTACAATTGTCGTCATTGCGATGATCGCCTTTCCGACCGCTGGACAACAAATCACCGAAAGCCTGACATCGCCCGAATAAAAGGTTGCCGAGGCCGCCGGCGATGGTGGAATACCACCTTTACTTCCTGGCGCAAACGAGCCCCTATACGGTTATGACAATCGCCAATCCTGCGAATCATGAACTGCCTGACAACCACCTTAAAACGATGTTCGGTGGCGAGGTTAGCTTGGCGGATTAGGGAACCGCGACAAGTCTTGAGGGGGCGCAAATGGCGGTGGCAGACCTCAAATATCCGGGAGGGTTGGCCTCCCCGCAGCAGATTCATGAACTGGCTGAAGAGTACCGCAAGGCGGCGACCCTGCTCCTTCAGCTCGGCCGATCAGGGAAGCCGCTCACTCGAGCGCCATTCAGATTGTCGGCCATCCATGCGATCGAACTCTATCTGACCGCGCTTCTGCTTCACCGCGGGCACAGTCCGAATCAAATCCGCAAAATGCAACATGACCTGTCGGCACGGACGGAGCAGGCCCTGGAAGCGGGGCTGCGCCTCCGTGCGAAAACCGCCAGGCATCTTCAGTCCCTCAGCCAGAACCGAGAGTACCTAGTGACCCGCTACGGCCCGGAAATGGCGGCAACCGCCTCACAGATAAACCGTCTTACCGCCAGCCTTGATGAGGTGGCGTCAAAAGTCACGGCATTGATAGCGCTGCCCTCGAGGGCACAGCAGCAGGCAGACCTCGTTCATAGCACAGCGTCATCCAAGTAGCCGGATGATGTCATGCGCTGTTGGCCGGTTCGCGAAGAGTGCAATTCGGGGTTGTCGCGCGCCGCCAGGTCAAGACCGGGATTACCCGCACGCTCGAACTGCCGATCGCGCTCCACCGCTGAAGCCCCATTTTCCCAACAATCAAAATTCAGGGCTCGTTCTCAAATGTCGGAGAAATCCATTACTTACGTGTCGTGACTCCTACTGTCGGGTTCGTCGAGTCTGCGACACGTGTGTTCGGCCGGGCCTCTTTTAACAGACAGCAAAAACCGTCCCTCGCAGTTGGCACGATTCTTGAATCTACATCGTTGGGAAGGACAAGCGCGCTGCCGTATTCACTTCGTTTATTTCATTGCAATCAATGTGAGAAAGTAAAATGGCCAACATGTCAAAGTCTGCATGCGCGCGCCAACGAAACCTTGGCTTTGGTGGCAACACTCTGCGATGAGTTCGACCGCGCCGTATCCGACATGGGCGCTTTGCTGCCGAGACGCTCGTCATCGTGCGCGACGAGGGCAGGCGCCTGGCCGAGGACGGCCCGGGCGATCGCCGTCTCCTCGACCAGCACCATCACGGGGCGGCATGTCGTCCACCATCAGGGGGCGGGCGGCTATCACTACGGCCCATGCCCGCTCGATCCTCGGCCTGCGCGGGGAAGCTACCTGCCTGTTGGCAAATGGATCCACTGGCGCTTCAAGAGCGGGATGCGCCAGAGGTCGGCAGCAGCCTGTTCTTCACCGGCGCGCAATCGGTTCGCTCTGAGTGTCCCGCCTCGCCGTTCAAGCTATCCATAATCCCCGCATTCCACAATGTCTGAAAGGAACCCAATGTACATCGCAATGAACCGCTTCAAGGTGCAGAATGGTTCGGAAGCCGATTTCGAGGCCGTGTGGAAGAACCGCGATTACAGCCTTGCCAAGATGAAGGGGTTCCGAGAGTTCTACTTGCTGCGCGGCCCGGTCAACGAGACAGAAGGCTACACGCTTTTTGCGTCCCACACAGCGTGGGCAAGCCACGACGATTTTGTCGCCTGGACCAAGTCGGAGAACTTCCGCGCCGCCCACAGGGATGTTGGCACCACGAAAATCCATTATTTCAGCCACCCGGAGTTCGAAGGCTTCTCCGTCGTCGAGGCGCGTAGTGCTGGCCAGCTAGCCAGTTGATTCAACCTCCAAATGGCTCGTATATGAAAATCGGCACAAATGGATCGCTAATGTAGATTTGCACCATATGAAACCGGCCGATTTAGACAGTTTTACGAAGTAAATCATACCAAAGACATTGTAGCTGAAGCAGAATTTCCGACTGTATGTTTCTAGTCTGTGGCGAGAAGAGATTCGCGCACGCTAAGCGCGGCCTCCCAAATTTCAATCCCGTGCCAGCCCACTGACCGGCGCAACGAGAATGCCAATTTCTTTGGCGCCATCTGTCCGAAGCGCGGGCCGGTGCTGCGTTGGAGCTGCCGTTCGCCGACGTCCAAATCGGCCGCCATATCGCAGAGGCGCTCGGTGCTGCATGGATCGTGCCGGCTACACACTACCACCAGCCCAAGGTGTCGAGGAACATCTGGCTGGACACTTCCTGCCCTGCGCGCCGCGGAAGCCGCCGCCGATGGAATGAGTCCGGTGGAAAAGCTCAGGCCGAAGAAAATTTGTGGACGGCCGAAACGACATCACACACGATGTCCTGCTTGAGCACCTCGATCGGAACGCGGCCGTCGAGTTCGGGCGAAGGGCGGGTCAGCCAGAACCACGCCAGCCTTGGATTGCCGATTGCCAACAGAACTTCTCTAATCCCGGATGCTGGCCTGCCGTCGACGAACTGGGCGAGCGGGAAAACATGCTTGCGGCCGCCCTTGCGCAAGGCAACGACCTCATTGCGCCGTTGCCAGTGATGCAGCGTCGAGCGTGGTATGCGGAAATGCTCTTCCAGATAGGTCGAGCCGGCGACCTCGCCCGCCCAATCCTCAATCAGCACCGATTGCAGATCGTTTGCCCGCTGCAGCGATGAAGGTCCTGCGGTTGCTGGGATAGGGCTTTCATCCGCGCTGTTGGCACTTGCCAAGCCGCCGCGCGCGAAATCTGCCAATGCACGGAAGAACTCGGAGGCGAGCGCAGTGCATTCGCCCTTGAAAGAGCCGATCACGCGCTGCTGTGCTTGCGGAAGGAAGGGGACGGCGGCGGCGAGGCTGCCAGCGACGGTGCTGGCTGAAACCAAGGTCTGTGTATCAAGATCGATGCCGTGCTGGATTAGAGCCTGTTGCACGGCTTCCGCCACCAGACCTGCCAAGGCCTCCTGCGAGATCCCATCCGTCGGATTTTGAAATCGGGTCATGTTTCTGTCTTGCGCGCCCCGCACTCTCGATGACTCAGGCTTCGTCTGCCAGCGCACCTGACTTCTCCAACAGCCTGCTAAAGCACGCTAGACCGCGTAGCTGACCACAAGCTTACGAGCAGATTTGAAGAATTCGGTGCGTTTAGGCTAGTGTCCTGATTCCGAACGTTGAGCCCTTTCGTTTTGGCGATCGGTGGTCTGAAGTGTAGCCAAACAGAACTTTTGATGGTGTGGCGACAAGAGCTGGTAGAACCTTGCGCTAAGGCCAAATGGAAAGTAAACCCCGGATGTTCGCTGTGGATATGCCATTTGTCTCCTGTACCACTAGCCTGCTTTGGACAGAGGCTTGGCCACCGTCGTTCTAGCGTGGAGTGGAAAGAGGCCTGACGTGCGATTCTCAAAGAACACGAACGAAAGAAGCTACTCGACATTCCGGTCGACGAAACAGTCTGATCCGCCACTATTCTCTCGCGTCGGCCGATTTGCTGGAAATCCAGCTATGGCGGCGCGAACACGATCAGCTCGGCATTGCGATCCAAATCTGCTTGATGCGCTATCCCGCCGGCCACTGTTGGCCAGCGAGATTTCGCCGAACGCTATGGCTGACCATGTCGCGATACCAGGAATAAGGCCATCAATACCGAACCGAAGCGCGGCTCGACCTTGTTGATGACCTCGATCATCTCGCGCAGGCGCCCGCTGTGTCTCGTCTGACCGGACCCGGTCCTTGCGCTGGATCGCGTCCTTGCCCGGTCCGGCCATGCGAGCGATCTCCTCGCTCGTCGTCCGCAGCGCTTCCGCGATCCGGCGCTCAACGGCGCCGGCAAGAAGGCCGAGTCGCCCAGATCAAGTCGACGAGACCACCTCGGACTACACAAGGAGAAGCTGCAGGAGCGTCTGGCCAAGCTCGCCGGCGGCGTCGCGGTGATCCGCGTCGGCGGTGCGACCGAAGTGGAAGTCAAGGAAAAGAAGGACCGCGTTGACGACGCTCTGAACGCGACCCGCGCGGCCGTGGAAGAAGGCATCGTCGCCGGCGGTGGCGTTGCGCTCCTGCGCGCTTCGGCCAACCTCAAGGGCACCGGCATCAACTCCGACCAGGCTGCCGGCATCAACATCGTTCGTCGCGCGCTGCAGTCTCCGGCTTGCCAGATCGGGGCCAACGCTGGTGCGGAAGCTTCGATCGTCGCGGGCAAGATCCTTGAGAACAAGGGCGACACCTTCGGCTTCAACGCTCAGACCGGCGAGTATGGCGACATGATCGCCATGGGCATCGTCGATCCGGTCAAGGTCGTGCGCGCGGCTCTCCAGGACGCGGCCTCGGTCGCCGGCCTGCTGGTCACCACCGAAGCCATGATCGCGGAGGCTCCGAAGAAGGAGTCGGCTGGCGGCGGCATGCCTGGCGGCGGCATAGGCAGAATGGGCGGCATGGGTTTCTAAGGCCATATTTCGACAATCCCGGAAGGGCGGCAGCGATGCCGCCCTTCCTTTTGCGTTTTGTCGATGGGGTAAAGGTATTGCGGCGATTCAGGCGAGTGAGCGAGGCTGGGTGAAAACCAGGCAAGCCGCGGTGACTGCAACCGCAATCGCCTGCCCTGCCTTGGCTGGAAACGCTTCACAACAACCCTGGCAGCTATCCGCTTCCGAACCGTGGCCGACAAATACTCGGCTGCCCAAGGGACATGCTGTGCGATCCCTATGTTCGCGCTGTCGACCATCTACTCCTCCCCGATGTGATGTCGGCGTTTGTGGCGCCCCCTCGCGCTGTTTGGGCCCGCTGCCACCCCACGGCAGCGGGCTTGATGGTGAGAGGGACAATTTTCGGCCCATGGCTCACGCCGCTACGCAATACGAAATGCACCTGATTTCCAGGCCTTTCTTTGCCATCCCCGCATTCGGCAACCAACTTTGCACTTCCATCAGCTGGTTGCCGACCTAGGCAAACTCGCGTTGCCTCAGCAAGTGAGCTATTTCGCGGGCGTTCGAGCAGCAGCTTGTGCGGACCGATGGGCTCCGTAATCCTCACGCCCGGCAGCAAGCCCATAGAATAGTCGCCTTGCCGAAAACCAGTTGGCGGAGCAGCCCCTGTGATTGGGGAACGTCCGTCACAAGGGCAGTACGGGGCTCAGTGGCGATTTTTGCATTGTCGTGTTTCGTGCAGGTACTCGTCGGCCTAAAACCGGCGAGACGGTCGGCGGTGAAGGCTGCCACTTCGGCCGGTTCGATAAGTGGATAACAGGCATGAAAAATCCGACATCGCGGTTGAACTAAGGGCGAAGCAAGGTTCTCCTTTGGCCGCGGGGTGATGCCCAGGCTTAGCAATGCGGTCTACGGCACAGTGTTCATCTGCTACGCGCATCACCCTGCGGATAGCAAGCGAAGCCTCCTCCGGCGCGAGCAGCTCGCGACGGCAGGTTGATTGCGGGACCGCTTCGCCATTTCTGGCAGAGGAACCGTGCAATTGGCTCGTGTATGTCGTGTCGCGCATCTACTGACCGCATTATTGCCATCGTCCTCTTTCAGCCGGCCGTGCCTTCGACCGCCGGTTCGATAATGATGAATCCCCTGTCCAGAATAGTGTTTGTTGTCGAGCATGACGGTCTGTGCCGTCTACGTGCCATTCTACCGCGCGACGACCGCAAAAAATATGACAGGGCAGACCATAGCAAGCAGGTTTGGGCTGAAGACTTTTTAGCGAACTCGTAAAAAAGGAAACGACAGCTCTTCCAGTTGCACGGCGGATCCTGAACTCGCTCTTTGTGAGAGGGTTGCCAGCCGATCCCGTCTTATGCGCCACTCAACTTGTATTTTGGCGGCCCTTCACAAGCCGGGTGCTAAAGCTGTCCCGGTGACGCTGGATCGGGTTCTCATGTGCCGAACCCAAAGCACCGGTCCGTCTCGACGATGCTGTCACCGGATCCGGGGCCGGCATCGGCATTCGAGGGGGAGCGGTCGATCCCGCTCTATCGGGGAATTGATGATGAGGATGATCGGAAAAAAGGGCGCCCGGGAACAGGGCGCCCTTCTTATCGACGAAATGCTCGGTTGAAGGTCAGTGATCATAGCAATCCGCCGACAATCTTGCCGTCCCTTCACCGACCTGTTTGGTCTCGGGCGGTTGCGCTCGTAGTCACCACTACGAGCGCCTGGACCAGGCCTCCAATCCTCAGAATGAGCGCTGGAACCGAACAAGCCCGCCGACGCTGTTCTTCTTGTCAGCACCGGTCCAGTTCAAGGCCGGAGCAGGAGAAGCAGCACCGAATTCGTCGAAGCGGCCTGCATGCAGGTAATCGACCTCGGCCGTGACCGTGAAGCCGGGAACGATATTGTAAGCGATATTCGCCGCGATACCGAGGTTCTTCCACTCGTCGTAGGAAACCTGGGCATTGAAGGAGGTCTTTTCATTGAACTTATAGGTGCCGCCGCCCCACACCGCCCAGTTGCCGCCCCACTGCTTGTAGATGCCGCGACCGCGGCCCGGGATCGCCCAGGTCGGATCCGACAGGTTGTCGTCCGTGCCATAGCCGGCCATGACGAACAGCGAGACTGCGTCGCCAACATTGACATCCAAACGGAGCTTGCCCGCGACTTCTTCGTAGTTGCTGTCGTAGGCGATGACGCCGCTGATGGCACCCCAGCCCTGCGTGTACTTCACGCCGCCGACGACATGCGGAACGTAGCTGTCGATGGTACCCTTAACGCCCGATCCTTCTTCGAGCGAGACTACGGCTGAGAAGCCGTTGCCTGCGTCGAGGTAGTACTGGATGACATTGGTGTTTAAATCGCCGTAGGGCACCAGCGTGTCGTTGATAACGTTACCCGCGTATCCAATGAAGCTCTCGAAGGCCGTGTCGGTCTTGCCAATGCGGAGACCGCCGAGCTGGATCCAAGCGTGCTTTAGATTGACGGCCTTGTTTTGCGCGGGATTGGGAGCGGTGCCAAAGTCGCCTTGACCATTGCCGAAGTCGAAGCGGGTCTCGGTGTAGGTCTTCAACGTGCCGAGTTCGGTTTCCTGGCCGGTCCACGTCTTCAGGTTGAAGCGGGCATTCTTGTAGTAGGTGTGGTTGCGGCTGCCGTCCTCATGATCCTTGTTGGTCGCACCGTCGAATGAGCCGACGTCGCCGAAACCGATGTCATAACGGACATAGCCGCCGATGCGCAGGCAGGTCTCGGTACCCGGGATATAGAAGTAGCCGGCGCCGTAGACGTCGCAGATCTTGACGTATTCGGCCGGTTCCGGCTCGGCGACCGTGACCGCGTCGGCGGCGCGAGCACCGGAAACTGCGATCAGGGCCGCAGCGGAGCCGAGAAGAAGGCTCTTGATGTTCATATTTGATCTCCATTCAAAGATTTGAAAAGGGCGAGGACGTCGATAGACGAACCGCTCCCTGTCCCCACGATCGAAAAAGATGCGCATCGCGGTGCATCCTTCCCGGCTCGACGCTATTCATCGGCCCACTTATGGCAAGCTCAAATACCGCATACAAGCCAGATGCAAAAGTATCAGTTGCATTTTTGTCACTAAATCATCAGTATTATTTGAACAAATCGCACAAACTGTACATTTGCACAAATCATACAATTTGAACATCGACTTTTGTACCCACGTATAGAATGCGCGGAAATACGCGATCATCTCGTCGCAGGTACGCTGCACGTCATCATCAACAACCGGACAGACATTGCATGAGAGAGACGCTTTCGGTGTGGGAAGCTGGCGAGCGGCCCCATCGTCAGAGAGATTCGATCAGAGAAAGGGCTTGAGCGGCCGACGCAACGTCGATGCTCATACCTTCTCTGAGCAATTCGATAGGAACGCGGCCCTTGAGAAGAGGCGAAGGACTGATCAGCCACAGCCACGCTATTCTTGGATCGGAGATCGAGGAAAGCACCAACCTGATTCCGGGTATGGGCCTGCCGTCGATGAACTGGGCTAAGGGAAATACGTGCTTGCGGGAGCCTCTGCGAAAGGCAACCACATCATTGTGCCGCTGCCACCAATACAGCGTGGACCGCGGTATTCCAAAGCGTCTCTCTAGATGCGTGGACCCTGCGACTGGACCGGCCCACTCTGCAATGCGAGCGCCTTCTCTGAGGCAATCTTCCAGACCCGGATGCCCGAGCGGACGTTCGGCCGGCCGGGATGGCGAAGCGCTCTCACACGCCTGGGCGTTTAGCCGTCGCGCTGCTTCGGCTTCGAGACGACTAAGAAATTCGGCGGCCGAGGCAGTCAAATCGTTGGCGGAAGAACCCGAAGGCCCAACAGTAGCCTTTTCACCCTGCTTTGCCTCATTGCATTGGGCGAGTATGCGTTGCACCTCCCTCATGACAAAGCTTGTAAGCTCGGTCTGGCGCTTTTCATCCCCAAAATTACTCGACCCGGACATATCTGGCTTTCCCGATAGCATCCGCTCAGCAAACAGCCGAAGCAGCATTAAGACATTAAAGTTAGGAGGGCGACGATGCCCTTCGTAAGCTCAGCGAACTAGGAGCCGTTTTGTGCTCCGTTCAACTTCAGCATCTCGATTGCGCGCCACGCCCGGAGTCGGGAAAGACCGACACTGGTCAAGAGCACACGATTATCAACGGACAGAGGAGTTCTGCGCAGCTCAATGTTAATGGTGGAGGGTGGAGCGCACTGGAAATGCAGTGCGGAGCACACCTCGCCGAAGGGCGATTTGGTGCGTCTCGCTTCGCCCCGAGCCTCAACCGATGATCTGTGATCGGGGCGGCTAGCAGCGAGCATATCCCAAGATTTACAAAGGTTCATTGAATCCATCGACAACTGTCTTATGCGCATGTGATCCGGGCTTTAGGCCAGGCACGGAACCTGCCCCGGCTGCGAACGCTGCACTGTCACCGCGCCGGCGACGCGATCACGGAAACCGCCATCAGGGCCGCAGTTGAGCCAGAAGAAGGCTCTTGATGGTCATGATTGAGCTCCATTCAAAGCTTTAAAAGAGGGAGACCTCGATGGACGGACTGCTCCCTTCCCACGATCGCAAAAGATGCGCGTCGCGGTGCATCCTTCGCAGCGTGACGCTACCCAGTACGCAGGTTTGTGCAACTTCGAAATTCAGCTTATCCGAGTTATTTAAATTAGCAGTTGCTATTTTGGCACTTTTTAAAGGTATTGATTGCACAAATTGAACAACTGCACATTTGCACAAACTGTACAGTTGGAATGGAAGTCTTCCGTTCCGGCATCCACGGCTCGCTGCAGATTGATCCTCAAGACGACCGACTTGATTGTTATGAGAAGAACGGTGAAAGACCCATGGCAAGATAGTTTGAATTAAGAGAAAGAGCCCCTGCGGCCGAGGCAACGTCTAAGTCCCTACCTTCTCTGAGCAATTCGATAGGAACGCGGCCCTTGAGAAGAGGCGAAGGACTGATCAGCCACAGCCACGCTATTCTTGGATCGGAGATCGAGGAAAGCACCAGCCTGATTCCGGGTATGGGCCTGCCGTCGATGAACTGGGCTAAGGGAAATACGTGCTTGCGGGAGCCTCTGCGAAAGG